>JAUVTV010000054.1 GCA_030601305.1 Candidatus Eiseniibacteriota bacterium
CCCGAAGCCGGCGTGTGAGCACCGTCCCGGCGGGTGGCAGCCGTGGATCCCGCACCTTGGTTCCGTTCTTCCGCGGCGGGGCAAACACGGCTGCGCAGCGAGCACGCAGCTCATCATCACTGAGCGGCCCCAACGGGCCCCTGTGTCCTCCGGAGACTGAAGTCGTGTTCTCCCTGGAGGGCCACGTGAGTCAACTCACCTGCAGGCCCAGCGTCACCCTGGCAAGGATCAGTAGCTGCACTGCTGCCGGATTCGGGGATCACCGCATAGAAGAGAATCGCGCCCAGAATGATGGCCACGCCTCGCATCGCACGTCCCTCCCTGTACAATCAACGTCTGGCTATCGGCACGGTATCAACAGGATTGCGGCATGGATCACCCTGCGGGACGATGACAGCAAACCAGGGACTGGAATGGCAGTCAGCTGGGCCACTAACTGCACAATCCTGTTCGTCTCGTCCATTCGGCGACATCTCGTAGCAGATCGTCTTGACCGTGGTGAACGGGTTCGAGGAAGTCAACCGGAGCTGCGATGACGAATACAATCCGTCGCCCATCTCATACAGAGGAGCGACGGACTACATGACACGATTGTATTGCGGGCCGTCCGCCAGCTCTCAGGGCAGGTTTGGCAACCACCATGCGGCGGGGGCTACGAGCAGCGGGCAGCCGGCGTTCCGAACCCGTTTGAAGCCCTCTGCCTTCTGGATAAGCTGGATGGCGGGAACGCGCAGGGCAGCCTGAAACCGCTTCAGATTGGGCGCCGGGGTGTCGTCACCGAACTTCGCTTCAACCAGGAGAATCGGCCGGCGTCTTTCGGACAGAAGGAAATCGACTTCGCGTCCCTCCTTGGTCCGGATGAAATGGAGTCCAAAGTCGCCGTATCCCATATCGTTCCAGTTGGAAACAGCACGAAACAGCTCCACGGCAACCATGTTCTCGAACTTCGATCCGCTATCCTCGATGAGTGCGTGATCGAAGATGTACGTCTTCCGTTCCTTGTGAATCGCGCGCGTGATCTGCTTGGTCCAGGGCGTAAGAGTGAATGTCAGATAGAAGCGATCCAGTATGCCGAGCCAGTTCTTCACCGTATTGTAGGCGACCCTTAGATCCGTAGCCAGGCTCGGAATCGACAGGGGTGCGCCGACTTTCGACGGCAGCAGAGAGAACAAGATCTCCATGTCATCGATGTTCTTGACATCCGTCAGGTCTCGGATGTCTTCACGAATCAACTGGCGGTGATAGGTGCGTGACCAGCGACGGTATGTCGCTTCCTTTGCCGCCAGATAGGGTTCCGGGAAGCCACTGAACCGGGCCAGCTTCTGCCACGTTGCTTCGAATGCGGCCCGGTCGTTGTCGCACACACGAAGCGGATCTCTCCTGAACTGCTGCAGCGTGTTCCCCTGACCGTGCAGCTCCGCCAGCGTGAGAGGCCAGAGATGGAACGGGTAGTAACGTCCAGCGAGTGAGTCGCCGCCCCTCTGATAGAGGTCCAATCGTCCGCTTCCCGAGACGAGGAAAAGGAACTCATCGTGGAACCGGTCGTACACGCCCTTGAGGTAATTCTTCCAGTCTTTGTACTTGTGGATTTCATCGAGCAAGACCAGTGGTGTCGACGCATCCTTCCTGACCAAGTTCTGGAAGAAGAAGGGATCTTCGATCAATCTCCGCTTGTCGGTGATGACATCCCAGTTGAAGTAGAGGCTGTTCGCGAACCCCTCGGCAATCATCTTTGCCAGCGTGGTTTTCCCGCATTGCCTCGGCCCGGAGAGCAGCACCATGCTCTTTTCGCCAGAAAGCTCTTTCCAAATGCGGACATATGGCGCTCGCTGCAGCATGGGACAATAATAAACTGCGATGAAAAATAGTCAAGACTATTTTGCACCAGCATGAAACGGGGTCGAGAGAGACAGCCGGCACCCGCGAGAATCCGTAACTCCTTGTCACCAGGCAAGTTTCGTGACATGTACTTCCGAAGTGGGTTATCTGTGCGAGAAAGGTCGGTAAGACGTCTCTCTGGATGTCATTCCTCACCATCATGATCCAGGGATTCTCACTATCTTGATCCACCCCGAGACCGTGCCACGTCATTCTGGACCTCCGGAAAGGAGGGTCCCAGATGACCTACAAGAAGCGACGACACGCCGCATCGTGCCCGCGCGCCATCGCTTGAAGTACGCGCGGCATCGCGAACATCAAGCGCCTGGCGGAAGGACCTGCGCGTGACTCGCCATGAGACCTTCCCCCTCTTGTCTCAAGCGCTCGATTCGTGGAGACTTGGGCCGGATATCCGCACCGGAGGTCGATCCGTTGGCCGGTGGAGACACCTCCGGCCGGATCCGACGCGAGTTCGCGCTTCTAACCTCGGCTCGTCACGAGGCAGAGGGTCTTGGAGTGGACGCTTACGATGCATTGCGCGCCGCCGTGATCGAGGGCGACGATCTCACCGCGCGCGCCGCGACCGAGGAACTGCTCAGCGCAGGGCACGATGCTCAAGCGCTGATCCGCGGTGCACTCACGCCGGCGATGGATGAAGTCGGCCGGCGATTCGAGGCCGGCGAGTTCTTCCTCCCCGAAGTGCTCGTCGCCGCGCGCGCCATGAAGGCCGCGCAGGAGCTGATCCAACCCCTCCTCGCGCGGAGCAAGACGCCGCCGCGCGGACGCGTCGTGCTCGGCACCGTAGCGGGCGACCTGCACGACATCGGCAAGAACCTGGTGGCCGCGATGCTCTGTAGCGCCGGGTTCGCAATCACCGATCTGGGGGTGGATGTCTCCCCGGACCGATTCGTCGCCGCCGTGGGCGCCGCCCGACCGCAGATCGTGGGGCTTTCCGCCCTGCTGACCACGACGATGCCGGCGATGCAGCAAACCATCGAAGCTCTCGAGGAGCAGAATCTGCGGGCGGACGTCAAGGTGATGGTGGGGGGCGCACCCCTCACAGGAGTCTTCGCCGCCAGGATCGGGGCCGACGGCTATGCCCCCACCGCCGCCGCTGCGGTCAACCTGGCCCGCGAGCTGACACCCTGATGCCGGGAGAGCTGCACGCATGACCTCGAGGGAGCTGGTTCGCCGCACGCTGTCGTTCGATGCGCCGCCGCGCGTGCCCCGGCAGCTGTGGCTGCTCCCCTGGGCCTGTGATCGCTATCCGGAAGAACTCCGCGCGATCCAAGCGCGCTTCCCGGATGACATCGTCTCGGCGCCGGCATTCCACGAGGCGCTGCTTCCCGTGCACGGCGATCCCTATCGACCCGGGACGTTCGTCGATGAGTGGGGCTGCACCTTCCTGAACGTGCAGGCGGGCGTCATCGGCGAGGTGAAGACCCCTTTGCTCAAGAGTTGGGACGCTCACGAGATGGTCCGCTTCCCCGAAGAGCGCCTCAGCGTGCAGGTTGACGAGGTCAACCAGTTCTGCCGCCGCACCGATCGCTTCGTGCTCGCCGGCGCCTGCCCGCGGCCTTTCGAGCGACTGCAGTTCCTGCGCGGCACCGAGAATCTGCTCATGGACCTGATCGATCAGCCCGCCGGTTTGCACGCCTTCCTTGCACGGCTGCACGAGTTCTACATGCGCGAACTCGAGTTGTGGGCGCGGACGGACGTCGACGCGCTCTCCTTCATGGACGACTGGGGCGGTCAACAGGCGATGCTCATCTCACCGCAGCTGTGGCGCACGTTCTTCAAGCCACTCTACCGCGACTACGTCGCGATCGCCCACCAGAGCGGCAAGGCCGCCTTCATGCACTCCGACGGCTACATCCTGAACATCCTGCCCGACCTGGTGGAAATCGGCCTCGACGCGCTCAACTGCCAGGTCTTCTGCATGGATGTCGCTTTGCTGGGCGATCGATTCGGCGGGAAACTGACCTTCTGGGGCGAGCTGGATCGTCAACAGATCTTGCCGGGAGGCAGCCGCGCCGCCGTCATCGCCGCGGCACAACGGCTGCGCAGCGCCTTCTGGCGACCGGGCGGGTTCATCGCGCAGTGCGAGTTCGGCCCCGGTGCGCGGCCCGAGAACGTGCACGCCTTCTTCGAGGCGTGGGAAACCCTCGTGTAGGCCGCAGGTGAAGCACTTCAACTAGAGCAAGTGGCGCCCAGGAGTTCCGCGGCCGGCGCGAAATCCTCCGGTCCAACGTAGATCAGGTAACCGTAGCCTCCCCTTCCATCCGAGACGCCGGTCGCGCTGAAGACGTTGATCGACGCCTCGGCCAGCCTGCGGTGGATGTCGACGAAGGCTCCCAGACGATCGTCACCCTGGACCAGAAAGGCACAATGGGGACCCACCAGCACGAGCCCGAGGTGCTCCGCGGCCCGCGAGAGCTGCTCGATGCTTTCGGGAAAAAGTGTGAGCTGCGCCTGATCCAGCCCGATGGGGATGGCGCTGAAGGCGAGCAGGTTGATCTGCTGCTCGGCCAGCTGCGCGAGGACATGATATGCGGCACCCGGCTGATTCTTGATGGACGCGTGGTAGTACTCGATCCCCCGAATCGTCACAGGCATGGTCTCCTCCGTGGGCTTTGACCCGTGGGCGGCCGGATCCGCGATACGAACCGGAGCTGCCCATCACCGCCGGCATTGTAGCGCCCCCGCGTACATGAGAGGTAGGCATCCTGGCCCAGAGTCGCTATCCTTTGTAGAGGGTAACATATCCTGAGTGGTTACGGGACCGGGTCGGGTAGCCGGGAGGTCTCTTGGCGCGAACGGGTGAGGAGCTGCGAGGTCGCTGCGCAATCGCACGGAACGGGGCACGGACGGGCGTCTGCCTGGCGGCACTGACCCTGCTCTCCTGCGCACACCAGATCGGTCCCTACGAGCCGTCGCGCCCGCTGGTCGACATCGATGGCTCCGAACTGACACGGGCTCCGGTCACCGAGCCGTTCCCCGAACGCCACATCGAAAGGGCCCTCGCCATCTCCCCCCCCCTCGCCCTGTCCGCCTTCGATCTCGTCTTCGAACAGGTCGCGGCGCTGCCGGAGGCCGAACCGGAATGGCGTCTCGCCGAGATCGAGGCGGAGATCCTCTCCGTCCGCGACGAGCTCGACAACTTGAGCCTCGGCGCCGGATGCGTTCTGCGCGAGCGGCTCGGTCGCCTCACCGCAGAGGAAAAGACACGCTTTCGACAGGCCGCATTCCTCAATGCGCGTTGGGGTCTGGCCCTCATGCGCACCGGGGAGACCAACGATCGCATCCGTGGCGCGGCCAAGCTGACGGACGCCTACGACTGGGATCCGGAGAACCCGATCGTCACGCTGCTGCTGTCGGGCTACTGCAACTTGGCCGGGTTCACCTCGCGCTCGATCGCGATGCTCGAGGACTACCTCGACGAGGTCGGCCATCACGATCTGGTCGCGTTGCAGCTCCTCCGGCGACGCGCGCGCTCCTGGGTCGTGCTGCGTGAGCCGGGAGAACTCGATCATGCGTTCGCCATCTGTCACCGGCTGCTGTCACGCAACGGAGGTGACGCGTCCGCTCCGGCCTGGCTCACCCTCGAGCACGCGCGATTGCTCTACCTGTCGGGTTCCACCTACGCGGCGGCGCAGGAAGCGCGCAAAGCGCGGGCGAAGCTGCCCGACCCGGAAAGCGACCTCCTCACCGCCATCCAGGCGGAACTCCTCCTCGGCGTGTGTGCGGCCCGCGGTGTGGACTACGTTGTCGCCGACGAACACTTCCGCGCGATGCTCGCCCTGGCCGAGAATCACCCGCACATGGTGCGTCTGGCGGGGTGGATGGCGGTTCCGTGGGACCTGTGGGGCAAGCCCCTGCGCCTACGCTACGACCAGTCTGGAAACCGCGCCGGCTTTGTCGAGCAGTACTGGAGTGCGAGCGATCCGATTCTCGCCACTCCGGATCTCCTGGAGAACATGATCGAGTACTGGCGGCGCGTCGGGGAAGCTCACTTCACGCTCTCCGGCGTGGACATCGCCACCCCGGGCCCGCTGACCGATCCAGGACGTGTGATCCTCCGCTTCGGCTGGCCGCGGGCGTGGACCTCGTCGGGCGGCGAGGCCTGGCGCGGCGAGCAGCGATGGTATCGGTTGGGCGATGTCAACCGCTCGTGGCGCTTCTTCTACCAGCTCCACACGCCGTATGGCGTCCGCCCCGAGGTCGTGCTCTTCCAGGATCACGGCAGCGGCTCCCGTTTCGCGGCCATCGACAGCCTGCTCGGACCCCGCTATCCGG
Organism: Candidatus Eiseniibacteriota bacterium; assembly: GCA_030601305.1. Classification (GTDB taxonomy): domain Bacteria; phylum Eisenbacteria; class RBG-16-71-46; order CAIMUX01; family WJJG01; genus JAUVTV01. Next base: position 6,175 of record JAUVTV010000054.1, read on the forward strand.
CGTTCGCGTTCGACCTCGATCTGGGCGGCCGGGCCTATCCCTTCAACGTGGCCATGACACGCCTTCGCGAGCCGGACGGCAGCCTGCGCCTGGTGCTCTGCTTCGACACCTTCCTTCCCAACTACTCACGCCGCTACCCGCTGCGCGGTCTCCACTTCGAGGGCGATGCATGCGTGCAGGGCACGCTCTACGTGCAGAGCGGCGATCAGTCGGTTCCGGGTCCGCGATTCCGTGTCGAGCTCGAGTACGAAACCTGCGGCGCGGACAGCCTCGACATCCGGCGCCGCTCGGGAGCGACGATCCTGCACAACCTCCAACCGCTCGACGCGCGCCTGGCCGCGCGCATGGAGCTGCGCGATCGACGCGGCGATCTCATTGCGCTGGGCGTCGACAACGGGGCGGTGGAACCCATCCGGCGATTCGGCTGGGGGCGGTTGGAGCTCTCGGATCTGGTGCTCCTCGAGTCGCTGACCGACGCGAAGCTGGAGTACGTGGAGGAGAGGCCGGCGCCCGGCTTGACCGTCTACGGTCCGCGCGACCTCAGGGATGCCTTTGCCCCGCGGGCTTCACATCACTTCCTGCCCAGGGAGCATCTGTCATTCTACTTCGAGGTGTACAACCTGAGATCCAACGAGAACGGCACCCACGCCGAGATGCTGCTCGCCCTCGAGCGCCTGAAACCGAACGGCGCCAGCGACTACACGATCGTCCTGGGAGGTGAGGACCAGACGCTCGTGCGGCGGGATGTCAACCAGTGGAACATCGTCAGCTCCATCGGCCTCAGCGAACTCGGCCAAGGGCGCTATCGCCTGCTCATCGTGGTCGTCGACCATATCGCCGGTCGGCAGGAGGACCACATCCTGGAATTCAGCATCGTCCTGCCCGCAATCCTCGCCGAGCTGTACAACTGGGATGATCTGGCCACCCCGCCGTTTCTGGAAGAGGGCTTGCCGCCGGTCATACGGTAGCCGGCTTCTCTGGCGAGCAGGATCACGTCGGTTGCATGCATCCGCGTGGCCTGGCAGCCCATGGCAGAGGTCATCCTGGCTGCTTATCCCTCGGGCGGTGAGGATGCGCGCGCGAGTTGATCGGCGCGGATCCGCGATACGTCGAAACGTCTCGCCGCGGAGAACATCTTCTCGATCGTCTCGTCGAACTCCGCCGTGGCACCGCGCTGGAAGCGCAGCGGGTTGATGCGCGCGACGACGAACGCTTTGAGATACGGACTTTCGAAGCCGCGCTCCTTGAGCTCCGCCACCACCGCGCTCACCTCGGTCTCCAGCTCGCGCAATCGCTCAGCGCGGTCGGTGCGCGTCTCGAGCGCCTTGGGCAACTTGGTGCCCAGGAACTTTTCCACGCGCTTCAGAACCGGATGGTAAACGCTGCCCGCGAAGCGGCCCTGCTGCTGGTAGCAGAGGCCGAGGGTGAGGAGCGACGGTTCCTCGAATTCGGTCGCGAACTGCCGCTCGGGCCGCGGGTCGAGTTCGGCCAGCCCTTGCGCAAGGCGGATCACCTCCAGCGCCCGTTCGCGCAGGTTGTGCGCCTTCTCCGTGTTGAGCACGAGGATGCGATAGGCAACTTCCATCTCGGGTACGACGAGGGCGGTGATCGACTTGCCGCCAAGCTGACGGACGGCCGCCAAGCGGTGGTGGCCGTTCGGCGTCCAGTACGCGCCTTCGTCCGTGCGCACGGCGACAATCGGATCCAGGAAGCGGCCCAGCTTGTCGATGGCTTGCGCGAGGCGCTCCACGTGTGCCGGAGAGAGGTCGCGCTGGAAGGGCGTCGGCGCCACGCGTTCCACCGGGAGACCCGCAAGGATCTGCCACGCGCCGCCCAAGGGATCGCGGTAGGTGCCGAGAACGGAGCCGCCGTCGGCTTGAATTGCCTCCGCCAGCCGCACCACGCTAGCGGGCGGCGACGCCGTTGCGAGGCGACTCGCGTTCAAGCCGCGCGAGCCAGGCTCGGCGGCCTTCTTCTTGCGGCGTGTGCGGGCTGGTTTCTTCTCACCCATCGTGACCCTCCTCCCTACAGGCCATCGCCCCCGTTCGCCCACAACTGCTCGTACTTGTGGCCGCTACCCGTGTTGAGCAGAACGATTGATTCGTCGCGCCGGATCACGCCGCGGTCCAGAAGCGTGCGCAAGCCCGCGAGCGCCGCGCCGCCCTCGGGGCACGCGAAGATGCCCTCGCATCTCCCCAGCTCCAGGGCGTCGCGCGTGAGTTGGTCATCGGAAACCGCGACTGCAGCCCCATGGCTCTCGCGCAACGTGCGCAGGATGAGGAAGTCGCCCACCGCGGCCGGCACGCGCAGGCCGTCGGCCACGGTGCGGGGTTCGGCCCAAGGCTCGGCCGTCTCACGTCCCTCCTCATGGGCGGTGACCATGGGCGCACAACCTTCCGCTTGCACGACCACCATCCGCGGCCGCCGCGCATCGATCCAGCCGAGGGTCTCCATCTCGTCGAACGCCTTCCACATCCCCACGAGACCCGTGCCGCCGCCGGTTGGGTAGACGATGACATCCGGCAGGCGCCAGCTCAGCTGCTCGGCGAGTTCGTACCCCATCGTCTTCTTGCCCTCGAGGCGATAGGGTTCCTTCAGCGTGGAGAGGTCGAAGCGTCCAAAGCGTTGCACACCCTCGGCGGCAACGCGCCCGCAGTCGGTGATCATGCCGTCGATCAGCGTGACCTCCGCACCCAGTGCTCGGCACTCGGTGATGAAAGGACGCGGCACATCGCGCGGCATGAAGACGTGCGCCTGGATCCCCGCGCGGGCGGCATACGCACTGGCGGCTCCGGCGGCATTGCCGGCCGATGGGATCGACAGCTCGCGAACACCCAGCTCGCTCGCGCGCGAGATGGCGACGGCCATCCCCCGTGCCTTGAAGGAGCCGGTGGGGTTCAGGCCCTCCTCCTTCACGTACAGCTCTTCGCAGCCGAGCAGCTTCTCCAGATTCCGCGCGCGAAGAAGCGGCGTGAATCCTTCGCCGAGGCTGAGACGTTGCTTCTTGTCCCCGACAGGCAGCAGCTCGGCGTAGCGCCAGAGCGTGGGTTCGCGATCACACAGGGCATGCCGGCGCAAGGCGCGCCCGGCGAGTTCGAGATCATAGCGTGCGAGGAGCGGGCGGTCGCAACGTGGACACAGGTTCTGCGGGCGACTGGCGTCCGCGCGCTCGCCGCAAGAACTGCACTCCAGGTGGGTAAGGAAGCCCATCAGCATCCCTCTCGGGTCCGGGGGCACTATGCTGCCAAGTCGCTTTGGGATCAAGGAAACCGCTGGGGGTGCGATCTTTGGAACAGATGGGAGGGTCCGTCATGAGACCGATCGTTGCACTCTGCTTGGCTTTGGCGCTCGTGGGCTGCGGGGGCGGCACGGCACAGAAGGAGAAGGCGTATCGGCTGTGGGCTGGCATGGCCAGCGAAGCCGTCTTCGGTGAGGCGCAGGCCTGCATCGCTCAGTGCCGCTCGCACGTGGTGACCCTCGAGTACGCCCGGGTGGCCGAGATCGATTTCGCCACCGCCCAGGCCTCCATGCAGACTCCGTCAGGCGGGGACTTGCATGCCATGATTCGGACCGGGCGTACCACGGTGGACGAGCACATGGCGCGCGTCCCGGAGAGCCCGGAGACGTGCGAGGACATGCGCGCGCAGCTGGGCGAGCTCTACGCGACCTACGACCAGATCTACGGACTGGCGACGGATCCCGGCACGTCGATGCGCAAACGCAACGCGGCCGTGAACGAGTTGGAAAGAACGCTTTTTGAACGCAAGAGTGATTTCGATCGCAGTGCGATGAGGTAGCCGGCGTCTACTTCAAGAACACCACCCGCCGCGTCTGCGCAAAATCCCCCGATGCCATGCGCGCGAAGTACACGCCGCCCGGCAATCCGTCGCTGCTGACCGCGATGTCGTGCTCACCGGGATCCAGCTCGCCGTCGAAGAGGGTGCGCACCTTCCGTCCCGAGATGTTGAACATCGCGAGCGCCACCTGAGCGCGCTCGGGGACCACCCTCTGCAGCACGGCCGTGCCCTGCCGGGGATGGGCTTCCACTACGTTCAGCGAGAATTGCCCCGCATCGAAGACCATCTGCGCTCCGGCTCCCACTTCAACGTCCGCGAAGGGACCCGTCGTCACATCCGTGTACGCGACCGAACCCAACGCCTCGACGCTCACCACGTCCGCGTGGGCCGGCGCACCGAGAACGAGGAGCCCGGCGACGACCAGGAACAGTGCTTTCATCTCATACCTCCGATCTTCGGATCGAGATTCCCACCTTACGGCATGGACACAGCCATCCCGTTGGCCCGAGGCCGCTGTGCCTCACGCCATGCGCATCTCTAGTCTGCTCTGGCTGGATCGTGACGGTGTGCGAAAATGGGCGTCCAATAACCCCGGTTGTTGCTCTTGGCTACGCTGTCCAATGGGACTTTACACAGCCGTGCCGACCGGGTTCCCGCGCATGCCTGCTCGCAGCCCGGATGACTTCTGCCACGGGATGCTAGAGCGACTCCAGATAGCGCTCCAGCTCCCAGTCGGTCACCTGGATGCGGTACTCGTCCCACTCGGCGCGCTTGGCGCGAATGAACGCCTCATAGGCGTGCTCGCCCAGTGCGTCGCGGATGACCTCGTCCTTCTCGAGCTCGTCCAGCGCCCGGGCCAACGACTCCGGCAGCGCCTCGATGCCGCGCTCTGCAAGCTGGCTGTCGGCGAAGTGGTAGACGTCCTCCTCGACCGGCTCGGGAGCCTCCAGGCCGCGTTCGATGCCGTCCAACCCGGCGGCCAGCATCACCGCAAAGGCGAGGTAGGGATTGGCCGTGGGATCCGGGCAGCGCAGCTCGGCGCGGGTCCCCTTCTCGCGGCCCGGGGAGTAGCTTGGCACGCGGATGAGCGATGAGCGGTTGACGCGCGCCCAGCAGATGTAGACCGGCGCCTCGTATCCCGGCGTGAGGCGCTTGTACGAGTTCACCGTCGGCGCCACCACCGCGCACAGTCCGGGGGCATGCGCGAGCTGGCCGGCCACGAACTGGAGTGCGACCGACGAGAGCTTGTACGGGTTGTCCGCATCGAAGAAGACGTTGCGGCCCTGCTCGTCAAAGAAGCTCTGATGTATGTGCATCCCCGTGCCGTTGATGCCGAAGATGGGTTTGGGCATGAAGGTCGCATAGAGATCGTGGGACACCGCGATGGCCTTGATCGTCTGGCGGAGCGTCATCACGTTGTCCGCCGCCGTGAGCGCGTCCGAGTACTGGATGTCGATCTCGTGCTGTGCCGTGGCGACCTCATGGTGGGCGGTCTCGCCGTGCATGCCCAGCTTCTCCAGGGCGCGCATGATGTCGGCACGCACCTCGGAGGCAAGATCCTGGACCGAGAACTCGAAGTAGCCGCCGACGTCGTGGGGCACGGGCCGCAACGGTGCGCTGCCGCCGGCTTCGCCGTTGTTTCTTCTGAAGAGGAAGAACTCCAACTCGGGACCGGCATTGAACGTGTAGCCCAGGGCCTGGGCGCGGGCGAGCGAGCGGCGCAGCACCTGGCGCGGATCACCGGGGAACGGCTTGCCGGTGGGCAGGTGCACGTTGCAGATGAGGCGCGCCTGGCGGTGTTCCGGGCGGCCCCACGGCAGGAGAGCGTAGGTATTGGGATCCGGGTGCAGGACCATATCCGATTCGTGGATGCGGGCGAAACCCTCGATGGAGGAGCCGTCGAACCACACCCCGCGCTGCAGCGCCTCCTCGAGACCGCTGGTCGGGATCGTCACACACTTGGGCGTCCCGAGCACATCGGTGAATTGCATGTTGATGAACTCGGCGCGGTCGGCATGAGCGCGCTCGAGGAGCGCCTTGCGTTCGGCCGCCGGGATCTCGACGTCCTCGGTTTCCACGTGTGAGTCATGCGGATCTGAGACCCGATCGTTGTGCATCTTCCCTCCACGAGTGCCGGGGCGGCACGTTTCCGCAAGAAACGACGAGGGGCCCTAGGGTTTCTTAGACCTCAGAGCCCCACCTGTTTCATCCTTTTCACGCCGCACTGCGCACCTGCCTTGGGCCAAGCCTCCGTTTGGCGCGCGACGCCCGTGCGCGCTGCTAGAGGAGAATCATGAATCCCGCCGAGACATCGATCTGGAGGAGGCCGGACCCTCCCACCGAGGCGGAGCAACCATACCCGCCACACCAGAGGCCCCCCCCAGCGGTGACGAAGGTGATCGGCAAGCGCCCCTGAACCCGCAGACCGAAGCGCTCGTGCACGTAGAACTTCGCCCCCAGGCCCGGGATGATCGAGAACTTCCATTGATCTCCGTACCGGCTTTCCTTCGGCACATAGCGCGTCGCGCCCAGCGTGAAGCTGCCGAACGGGAAGATGTTGCCCTGGGGCACGCCCCCCAGGCCCCCGATCTGGTAGTACTCGACGGCGACTTCATCGGGCAGATCATCATCCTCGGGCGGCCAACCGGCCCTGACATCCAGCCGGCTGTCCTGGCGGGTATAGAGCAGCTCGAGCTGGGCTTGCGAGTGCATGATGACGTCCAGCCCGACGCCCCAGAAACCGCTGCTCTTGATGTCGAACCTGCCGGAATAGCCCCGGTAGTAGACGTCGTAGGCTGTCGTCCAGGAATAGCCGCCGATGCCGAAGATCTCAACCTTGTGCTCCAGGATGCCGCTGGAGTGGGACGGCGCTTGCCGTGTCCGGCCGTACTGGGCTGCTGCCGTCGCCGTGAGGAGGACGAGCCCCAGCCCGACTAAAGCAGTGATTCTGCGTACCATTGTACTTCCTCCGGTTGGGTTGGGTGATAGGCTGGGGTCACACGAAGCTGCCCTCGCGGCCCCTCGTTCCGAAGCGTATAGACGATTCCCAAGCCCGAGTCAAGCGCGGCCTGGAATCGCGCGTCCCGGGCGGCTCCTGGCCCCTGCGGGACCGATAGGAGGTTGCGATCCGGGGGGGCCGGGTGGTAGCCTTTTCTGCTTGGTATGTATCCACAACGACCCACTTCACCCACGGGAGATGAGAGACGATGGCAGACAAGAAAGCTGATCTGGCGGGGCCGGGGATTGGGGATTACGCGGAGCTGGTGAAGGTTCTTCCGAGCGACTACGAACCTCTACTGACACCCAAGGAGACGCAGAGGGCGCTCTTCGCGGCCAAGAATTACATCGAAGAAGGCCTGTGCAAAGAGCTGAACCTCATGATGGTGTCGGTTCCGCTCATCGTGGACGTCCACAGCGGCGTGAACGACGACCTCGATCGCGATGGTTCGCGCACGCCGATCCAGTTCCACATCTCGAACGACCACGGCAAGAACCCGATCGACGCGCAGGTCGTGCAGGCCGCCACGAAGTGGAAGCGCGCCGCCCTGAAACAGTTCGGCATGGACGTCGGCGAGGGTTTGAACACCGACATGCGGGCCGTTCGCAAGGACTACTTCCTGGATCACGACCACAGTGCCTACGTCGATCAGTGGGACTGGGAGAAGGTGATCACGGCGGAGGACCGCAACCT
>JAUVTV010000108.1 GCA_030601305.1 Candidatus Eiseniibacteriota bacterium
GTGCCGAGAAAGCGATAGGTGCCCGGATCCTCGGGCAGTGCCGCGCTCTCCTCGGGCCCGAACGTCCATTGGTGGTCCCACACGCGGTCGTGCGCGGATGCCCTCTCCTCGCTTCCGGCCAGGGCAACCTCGCGCCAGCTGCGCAGGGAGCGCGCTTGCTCACAGGCAACGATGCGATCCAGCAGCTCCCCCAACGGCGCGAGCAGCGCGCGGCCCACGTCGGCGTCCGATGTGTCCGCGCCGGCACCCGTGTCCTTGCGCAACGTTGCGGCGCGCTGTCCATGAAGCGACGTCTCGCGCGGGTCGTCAACCAATCGGCGCCACGTGCGCGCATCGATCAGGAGTGGATCGATCTCGGGAAGCGCGTGGATGCGCTCCTGCGCGCCGATCCAGCGCGCCAACGAACCGGGCCTTTCAGACAGCACCGGATGCTCCTGCAGCCAGGCGAGCAGCCGCTCCAGCGCGTCGGTGCGCTCCAAACCGTGATGTTGAAAAGGCTCTGCGCGGTCGTTCCAGAGCGACGCCCAGACGCGCCACAGCCAGGGCGCCCGCCGGCTGCCGTCGGGGATCTCGAGGGCGCACAGGACGACCGGGGGCGCGAACGAGACGGACCGTGTCGCGAGCCCCCATACACCGTCGGAAACCTCTTCGAAGCGGCCGTCCTTCGCGAGGATCGCCCGCACGAGCCCGCGGCTCGCCGCTCCGCCGGGGCCGGAGAGCTTGAGGAAGTCGCGCGCGATCGTGTCGGCGCCCACCGGCGCGTCCTGTTCGCGGATCAGGGCCGCGATTCTGTCTGCCATCTCGGGTTGCACGGTGTGAAGGTCCTCTCCGGGGCGAATCCCCCGCTTCCAGGTCATCCTATTCACCCTCGCGAGGCGAGACAACCGTCAGATCAGAGGCGCGCGCTGGTGCGCACCCCGAACGTCGACGAGATCACGGTGGCCTCCTCCGGTGCGCCGGAGACCAGGTGGATCGCCCCCTCGAACACCCATGTGCCCGCTCTGTAACTCGCCCAGGTTTCAAGCAGCGCCTGGCCGGAGCCGAGCGTGCGCCACAGGCTGCGACCCGGCGGGCGGCGCACCGGGACCGCGGAGCTGCCCCGGCCCCCCATCGGGGTTGCCGCGAGCGTGATGCCTCCCTGCCATGCACCGGCGGACGACCAGCGCAGGCGGGCCCACAGGATGCCGCCCGTTCCCAGACTCCATCGCTGCGCGGCAAGATCCAGATCGCCCGCCGGCTCGGTGGGAATCGTGGCATCCAAGACCGGCGTGAGTTCCTGCGGGATCCCGCCGTCGTCCAGACGGAGTTCACCCGAGACATGCCGATACGCGAACGTCCACGTGAAGGCAGGCAACGCGCGGATGTCGGCGCGCACCGTGAGGACCGAGCGTGCCTCCCGCAAGAACGCTTTCTGCCCGGTTTCCCCCGGCACGCCGCGACAGCCCAGCCGCTGAACACCGCGTGCGGCAAGGTGCACGACCGCGCCCGACCAGGGCTCGGCCGCAAACGCCAAGCTCACGCTGCGCCGCTCGGTGGGCACCGGCGTTGTGGCGCTTCCCCTCCGGTCGCACAGCAGATCCAGGCGCGGCGCAACCCCCCGCATGACGGGCAGGAGCCAACGCAGGAACCAGCCGTGGTCCTCGGGCCCGGCCAGAGGATCCTCATCCCGTCCCCGAAAGCGGAACGCCCCCTCGAATGCGCCCAGGACCGCCGGCAGGCGTGCCTGCCATCGTCCGCCGAGGGTCGACATCGAAGCCGCCGACGAACTCCCCGCGCACTCGAGCAGGAGGTTGCTACGCGATCCCTCACCCCTATCGGCGGAAAAAACCAGAGACCAGCGCAGGCCACGCACCTCTTCACCGCGGAACCTCGCGATCGCCACAGCGACCGGTCCCCACCCGAGGCCGGTACCCCAGCGATCTTGCAGCATCCACAGCGCCGCGTTCGCGGGACCCACGGGCAGCTGGAGGAGCCCTCCTCGATGCTCCCGTTCACGCCAGGCCACCGTGGTTCGCGCTATGAGCGGCAAGGCGCCCAGCGTGTGCATTCGCGGCGGTGCGCCGAACGGCAGCCACTCCTCGGTCGTCAGGAAGCAGCCCGCTGCCCAGACCAAGTGCAGCTCGCCCAAGAGGAGCCGCATCCGATTCGCCGGACGCAGCTCCCCCCCGGCGCGACCGATCCCCGCTCGAATCCGCGCTCTCACATCAAGGCGTTTCCCGCCGATCGATGCGATGACGTCCTCGGACACCACCCAGCCGGCCCGCGCCTCCAGCGGACTGTGGGTGGCAAGGGCAACAACCGCGCTGTAACGCCAGGCTTGCCCGCTCACGCGAGGCGTGAACACGCAGGCAAGCACCACCGCCATGACAACCCACCCCCTACCGCGCAAGCCAAACCACCCCCACGCGCGGCGTCCAACCGAGGGCCGGATGCCAGCGCTGCGTGAGGCGCACCTGCACACTGCCCGCGCCGAGCACCAGCCCCACACTGCTCTCCCCCACGCTCCACCGGTATCCCTGCAGGAAGCCCAGCGCCCCCCAGCCCAGATGGACGACGATCACGGTTTCAGTATCTCCATGAACGCAAGCCGATCGCTCAAGGCACACGCGGGCGCTACCGGCCGAAAGGATCGCCCGCGTGACGATTACGGGGGTCACGGCGGCGCGTGACGTGGCACTCAGGTCGACGATCCCCGCCTCCACCGTGAGCAGGCGCAGCACGGGCGGAGCAGCCCGCGCAAGCGCTGTGAGAGTCCACGAGGCGGGCGCCTGCCAGTCGCCGATCCGCGCGTTGAAGCAGCGTACGCCACACAGCAGAACCGCGTGTGCACAGAGCGCGACCCGCCGCCCCACACCCACGTGCCATTCGGTGAGATGGGGTGCGTTCAGCGAGCCACCGTGGATCTCCCACGTGCCGCGCGGGCTGCGGAGAAAGAGTGCGTGGAAGCGCAATCCCTCCACCTCGTAGGGGTGCGCGAACGCAACGCGGGCGCGCATGCGATCGGCCGCCGGCATCGCGCACGCCTCCGAGATCTCCAGCGGATAGGGAGCGCCCCACGCGGCCCGCCACTCGTAGCTCGCGCCCACAGGACTCGCCCAGCAGAGAAGCAGAGCCAGAGCGAGGAATACGCCCTTGCCGCCTCTCACGAGTCGCGGATGAGCGGCAGCGTGCGTAGGTACGATCGCCGCGAGCCGGCCCCGCTCTGCAGCACGACGCGGATCAGATAGAGCCCCGTCGGCAGTCGCTCGCCGCCGGCCGAGCGGCCGTCCCAGACGAGCACGACGGGTCCGTGCGCTTCCGCCCCCGCGGCAAGCGTCGCCACCCGGCGGCCGGCCATCGAGAAGACGTCGGCCGTCACGCGACCGTCGCCGCCCGCCGCCCGCGGAATCGCGATTCGGCAGAGGTGTGGCTCGCCCGGATGATCGGGCCGGAACGGTTGCGGCTGCGGCTCGAGCCACAGGTCGCCACTCTCCCCCGTCGCCGACAGCCAGCTCGAGCCTCCCGGGGTCGCGCCGCCCGGCGACGCGCACGGGACGAGCAGTCGCGGATCGACGAGCGCGTCACCCTCGATCCAGCGCTCCAACGAGACGCCCGCCCCGTCGAGCCCGCCCGGCGCGTAGCGCACGTAGTCCACGACGAGGCCCGTCGCGTCCTCGATCACGATCTGATCCGCGTAGCCGAGCTGGGAGTCGGTCGTGTTGTTCAAGCTCGGCCAGCCGCCGCTGCGTTCAGCGACGAGATCGCTCGCCAGCTCGGGCCACCGCGCGCGGAGCGCGTGGGCATCCTGCGCGACGATCTTCCACGCGCCGGGCATGAGCTCCGCATCGCCACTGCCCAACACGGTCGCGCGTCCGCTGGCATCCACCAGTCGCCACCCGCCGAGATCGACCGGCCGATCCGAGAGGTTCTGCAGTTCGACCCACTCGCCCTCGTCGCCGAGCGGATCGTAAAGCAGCTCCGAGATGACCACCGGACCGCAGCCGGTGCGCACGCGGATCGACGTCTCCCCGTCGCACCCCTTCGCCGCGCGCACGGTGATCCCGACCGTCTCGACGCCGCCCACGAGCGGCGCCCGCAGCGTCCAGACAAGCTCGCGCGAGCTGCCGAGACCCAAGACCCCCGAGGGGCGCGGCTGCGCCTCGAGTTCCAGCACGCCTCCTTGAACACTCCACGCCAGTGACGCCATCTCGATCGGCTCGGTCCCCGCGTTGCACAGCGGAACGACCAACTTCACCGTGCCCTCGGGATCGGCGAGCGGCGGATCACAGCGCGCCGGCCCCACGATCAGTGCACACGGGGCGGCATTCGCCTTCCCCGGCGTGGGCAGCGGGCGGGAGATCAAGTCCGTGAGGTTGTCGCCGGTGTCATGTCCGTCGGGAACCCGGCAGAGCACCCACCCGGACGGCACGTCTTCAGCGGGTTGCCCTTCGCAGTACTCGGCATACGGAAGATCGCCCCAGCCGACCACGTCCGCGTCCCCCTCGGGCGAGCGCAGGCGCACGCCGTCGGGCCCGTTCTGCAGGCTCAAGACGACACGCTCATCCGCCGGCCCCACAACCTGGGCGCCTGCGATGAGAAAGAAACCGCCGGGGGCGACCACCCGATCACGCGTGCCGCGCCACACGGTGCGCCAATCATCCGGCCGGGCCCCGTTGCCGGCCTCCAAGAACCACCCTTCGAGATGCACGACCACGTTGCCGGCGTTGTACAACTCGACGAACTCGTGCCCGCCGTCCGCGCCGATCGGGTCGTACAGCACCTCGTTGATACACACCGTCGCGCCATGCGCCGCATCGCCCACCAGGATGAGGCAAGCGACCAGCGCGAAGACCCTGCACCCCTGCATACCGGTCCCCCCGTTCGCTTCCGGACGCACCCATGCGTCCACTTGTTACGTAGCCAGGAACGGACCAGGGACGCGCGAAGGGAGCTGCGGATCTTCGGGGGAGGGCCAGAGAGAGCCCGCTGCGTATCCTGCGTCGGGGGAGGGCCAGAGAGGGCCCGCTGCGTGTCCTGCGTCGGGGAAGGTCCAGAGAGAGCCCGCTGCGTATCCTGCGTCGGGGGAGGGCCAGAGAGGGCCCGCTGCGAGTTCCGCAGCGAGCGCGCAAAGCGCGAGCGAGGATTGTCTGAGCGCCGGGCCCTCTCTGGTCCCTCCCCCCGAACCTGTCCGAGCCCCGGGCCCTCTCTGGCCTCCCCCCAACCTGTCCGAGCCCCGAGCCCTCTCTGGTCCCTCCCCCCGACTAATCCTCGTCGCCCGGACGTCCAGAAAAGACGAACTCCACGCGCCGGTTCTTGGCGCGCCCCGCGGCGGTGGTGTTGGTCGCGATGGGGATGTTGGAGGCGAGGCCGGAGGCGACGAACTTCTCGGGCGGGAGATGCTCGAAGTCGACCAGGAAGCGCACCACGGCGCTCGCTCGCGCTGCGGAGAGCTCCCAGTTGGAGGGGAAGACCGACGACGACGACGGCGGTAGGTGGTCGGTGTGGCCCTCGACGTAGATCATGCGCGTGAAGAGGCGACACACCTGAGCCACGCGGCGCAGAAGTCCCAGCGACTCGGGCTTGATCCGTGTCGAGGCGGGCTCGAACATCACGTTGCTGCGCACGCGCAGCACCATGCCGCGGTCGGTGCGGTGCAGCGTGGCCTGACCGGTCATGCCCTCGTTCTCGACCGCTGAAACGAGGTCGTCCTCGAGGGCTTCTTCGGTCATCGAATCGCGGCCGGGTTGGCTTGGCCCCATGTTGATCGCAGTCGTCTGGCCGGTGATGACCTTGTTGGCAATCGCCTGCTGGGAACCGAAGGCGCTCCTCAGCGAGCCGACCAGGCTGCGGTACTTGATCACGTCCATGCTCGAGAAGGAGACGATGAGCACGAAGAAACAGAGGAGGAGGGACATCATGTCACCGAAGGTGACGACCCACATTGGCGCGCCCTCTTCGACCTCTTCCTCCCGGCCGCCCTGCTCGTTCGAGCCGGACGTGTTCTCCTGCGCTTCGTCGGCTGGATAGGCTTCTTCGGGCATGGCTCCTACCTACGCCGCCTTCTGGCGCTGCTGCTTGTTGGACGCACTGACTTGCGCTCGCATCTTGGGCGCGAGATACGAGAGCAGGCGCGTCTCGACAACGCGCGGGTGATTCGCGGCAAGGATCCCCATGATCCCCTGGATGACGATCTCCTTGTTCTGCAGCTCGAGGTTCGAACGCTCGGATAGCTTGTCGGCCACCGGGTTGGCGAAGAGGTTGGCGATAACTGCGCCGTACAGGGTCGTGAGGAGCGCCACCGCCATCTGCGGTCCGATGGCGCTGGGATCGTCCATCTTGACGAGCATGTTCACGAGACCGATCAGCGTCCCGATCATTCCGAAGGCCGGCGCCGACTCGGCAATGCCCTTGAAGATGCGCTGACCGCGCCTGTGCCGCTCGACGATCCCGTCCATCTCAGTGCGCAGCGTCTCGCGCAACACCTCGGGCTCGGTCCCGTCGACGCACAGCTGGATGCCCTTCTTCAGGAACTCATCCTTGATGGGCACATTCTCGAGCGAGAGCAGGCTGTCGCGACGCGACTTCTCGGCCAGCTCGACAATCTTGCTGATCAGATCGTGGGGGGGGTCTACCGTGTTGCGGAAGGCGTTGTTCGCAACCTTCATCGTAGTGAAGACGACCCTCGCCGGGAAGCGGATCAGGGTCGTGGCCAGCGTGCCCCCCAAGACGATGAGCATCGCCGGAATGTTGACGAACGCCACCGGCGCCGGCCCTATGATGATCGCCGATCCGATGAAGAAGACGCCGACGACAATTCCGATTATGGTGGCCAGATCCATACGCCTACCCGATCCTCACGCCTACGCGGTGAATCCCTGCGCCTACGCGATGAGTCCCTCGAAGACGTTCGCCCGCCGATACTCCTCGAGGGCCGGTTCCACCAACTCCTGTATTTCTTCGGCATTCCGCCCGAGAGCATTGAGTGCCTCCGCGTCGAGCTCCGGCTGCCACTCGCCCACGGCCAGCCCGGACCAGCGGGCGATGACGTCCCCGGTATGTACCAAGGCCGCGAGATTCGTCCAGCCGCCGTCGCCGCGCGGCCCGTGATGGTCGCCGATGGCGGCGACGATATTGTCCGGAAACTGCCATTTTTGCGCGACGTGGCGGCCGATGTCGGCGTGCGTCAGACCGAAGATGCGCTCCTCGGCCTCGGTGAGGCTGAGCTGTTCGGCCTTCGCCAGCGTCACGACTTTGTCAAACTCCTCGGGGAAGTGCTGATCCAGGATCACACGCCCGATGTCGTGCACGAGACCCGCGAGGAATGCCTCCTCGGGTTGCGCCTTCTTCCATCGCTTCGCCAACACCGTGGTCGCTGCCGCGGTGGCGATCGAGTGCCGCCAATGGACCCTGCGATCGAAGCTGCGCGTCTGCGACTCCCCGCTGAACGACGACATGACCGTCGAGGCCAGCGCGAGATTGCGGATCGTACGGAAGCCGAGCAAGACGACCGCCTGGCTCACCGAGGAGATGCGCCACAGGAAGCCGTAGTACGCCGAGTTGACGATCTTGAGGATCGACGAAACCAGGCTCTGATCCTTTGAAACCACGTTGGCCAGCTGATAGGCCGTGACATTCGGGTCATCCATCATGGTGAGAACTCGGCCGACCAGCTCGGGCAGCATCGGAACCGATTCGATCCGATCCAGGTCCTCCCTCAGCATGGAAACCCTCCGATCCTCGCACTCATTCGCCCACGGCCCGGTCCGACGTCCCAGCCACGCGAACGGAATCCGCGAGGAGCTGGAGTCGACGAAGGAGGTCGGCGGGCGGCTCGGC
>JAUVTV010000123.1 GCA_030601305.1 Candidatus Eiseniibacteriota bacterium
CGCAAAAGGAGTTCGACCGCCTCCTGGCTGAGTTGTAGCCTATCCTCTATACTGACCCTCTCGCACTCGGTCACGGACGAACGGAGCGTGCGGATTTCATGAGGGTCGCTCTTCTCATCGGCCCGGCTGGATCGGGCAAGACATATCGCTGCATGGAAGCGTTGCGCGACGCCGAGCGCGCCGGCCGGCGCGCGCTCCTCCTCGTGCCCGACCAGTTCACCTACGCCGCCGACCGGCTGCTCTTGGACGATCCGTCCCTGCCGGGCACGCGTTTCGTGCGCGTGGCGAGCTTTCGGCGCCTCGTGCATCTTCTCGCCCAGCGCCGCGCCGCGCCGCGCCTGCTCTCCGAGCAGGGCCGGCGCATGCTCTTGCGCCGGATTGTGGACGGTGCATCCGACGAAGTGCTGGGACCTTTCGCGCGCGTTCGAGCCCGACCCGGGTTCGTCGATGCGCTCGCCCTCACCGTTCGCGAGATCAAGGGCATCGCCGGAGCGGAGGCGGCCGAGCAGTTGGCCGCGGCCGCAGGGGAGCATCCCAAGGTCGCAGCCCTGGCCAGGCTGCTACAGGCCTACGACACCGCCATCTCGGAAGCGGGTCTCACCGATCCCGAAGAATCGGCCCACCGCATCGCCCGCGAGATCGGGGCCGCGTCCGAGACGTGGACGGACGGGCCTGTCTGGGTCGACGGCTTCGCCAGCTTCACCCCCACCGAGAAGGTTCTCCTGCAGGCGGTCGGTTCGGTGGCCGGGCAGCTGACGATCACGCTCTGCTGCCATCCTGCGGATGCCAAAACGGCGCTCGCGGAAGCCGAACGCGCTGCGGACCACGGGCTCTCCCCCATCGTGCCGACCTTCGCCACGCGGCTTCGCGAGCGGCTCGAGAGGCCGCTCTTCCTGCCCACGGTGCGCACGCTCCTCTGGTTGCAGGGGGCTTTCCCCGCGGCACCCGCGGTGACGTACCTCGAGGGACGGCCGCATCGCTTCCGGCTGTCGCCGCCGCTCGCGGCGATCGAGGCGGCCCTCTTCGCCGGCCGGCCGGGTGGGGCCAAGAGCGCGCTGGAGGACCTCGTGCGGGTGCGATCCTATCCGCACCCCTATCGCGAGGTGGTGGGCTGGGCACGCACCATCGACCGTTGGACGCGTCTCGAGGATGAACCGATTCGCCACCGCGATATCACGCTGCTCGTGCGGGATCTCGAGATCTACCGTCCGTTGATCCGCGAGGTCTTCGAACGCTACGGCCTGCCCGTGTTCGTCGACCAGCGGCGGGATGCCAGCGCGCACCCGCTGGTGCGTCTCTGCCTCTCCGCCGTGGAGATCGCATCGCGCGGTTGGTCGCGCGCGAACGTGATCGCCCTGCTGCGCAACCCGATCCTCGGGACAGCCGCCGAAACGGTGGATCGCATCGAGAACCTCTCCATGGAGTACGGCATCGAGTACGAACGCTGGTGGGAGACGTCCTGGGACGCGCTCGCCCTCCCGGATCGCGAGCGTATCGCCCCCACCCGTGGGTACGAGGAAACGGCAGAGGAGGAGTCCGAGAGCGACGCGGGTGAAGAGGGCGAGGAGGGCGAGGGCTTCTCGCGGCGGACGCGCGACGAGGCCAAGATGCGCCGGCGGATGCTGGCCGCAGAGGAGGCGCGGCAGACGTGCGCGCGCGCCTTCCCGGCACTGCGCACCTTCGCCGAAACCTGGCGGGAGGGCGGCGCACCGTTTGCGAATGCAGTCGACGCGCTGCGCAAGCTGGTGGGCACCTACACGGGCGCAGGAGAACCCCACGACGCACTGCCGCGGATGTTCGCAGACCTGGGTTTCGCCCACTGGTCGGCAGAGGAGACGCATCAGGTGGCGGCGCTCCTCGACGAGGCGTTCACCGCCGGTGTCGAGCTGATGGGCTCGCTCGAGATCTCACCCCGACTCTTCGCGCGACTTCTGAAGGAAGCCGTGGCCGGGGCGTCAATCGGGCTCACCCCGCGCATCCTGGATGCGGTCACCGTGGCCGAGCCGCGTCGCTCACGGGTCAACGAGGCGCGGCGCGTCATCCTCGGTGGGCTCGACTCCGGCTCCTTTCCACGCAGCGCAACCCAGGATCCGCTCCTTAGCGATGAAGAGCGCGAGCGGCTCGCGGGCCTCGGCCTGCCGCTCGCCCAGGTGGCGATCCCATCGGCCGAGGAGGATCTCTACCTCTTCTACATCGCCTGCACGCGGGCGCGCGAACGGTTGGTCGTCACGTACCCGCGGCACGCGGCCGGAGGGGCCGTGGCCGATCCCTCCCCCTATCTCGGAGAGCTGCTGCGCGCAGTGTCGGCCGAACCCGGCGCGCTGGTGGAGGAGCGCGGGGAGGCCTCGCCGCTGACGAGCTGTCAGCAACCGGGCGAGTTGCCTGCGCATCTTGCCGCAGCATTGCGAGCGGCTCCGCAGGAACCGTCAACGCTGGCCGCCGAGGTGACAGATCGCGTTCCAGGAACCGAGGAGATCGTGGCGCGCTCGCTCCGCCGCGTGGAACGCGTGGAGCGCCCCCTGCCCGAGCGGCTCGCCACGGAGGTCGTCCGCCAGCTCTTCCCGCGGACCGAGCTGCGCACCTCGGCATCGCGCCTGGAGACATTCGCGAAGTGTCCCTTCATGCATTTCGCGCAGCACGTCCTGCATCTCCAGCCGCGCCCCGAGGCGGCATGCACGCCCCTTTCGACGGGGAGCGCGGCGCATCGCGCGCTGGAGCAGTTCTTCGCGCAGCCGGCGGCCATGCCCGAAGAGGCCGAGGCTTCGATGCGCATGCGTGCGATCTTCCGGCGGTTGGCCGCGGACGAGGAGTTCCGCATCTTCCAGGTCGATCCGCCGAGCGCCTATCGCTGGCAGCGCACGGGGCACAACCTGGAGCTCTTCGTGCAGACCGAGCTGCGCCGCCTGGCGCAAAGCGGTTTCCGGCCCAGGGCTCTCGAACTCTCCTTCGGACTTCCGGTCTCCGAGGAGGAACGCGCATCCCTGCTTCGCGCGCTGGGCGAAGGGAACCTCCCACCGGAAGGGGGGCTGCCGGCGCTCGAGATCGAACTGGACCCCGAGGCGGTCCGCGCCGCGGGGCTTCCGGACCTGCCCTGGCGCGTCCTGCTGCGCGGCCGGATCGATCGTCTCGACGTCGGCGAAGGCCGTGAGGCGCTCGTGATCGACTACAAGCAGGGAAAGCAGATACGGCCCATGGAGAGGGATCTCGACCGGGGTCTGGGTCTCCAGGTGGCAACGTATCTCCTGGCGGCGAGGGACCTGCTGGGTCTCACGCCGGCCGCCGGCCTCTACTACTCCTTCCGGCCGCAGCCGCGCAATACCGAGTCGAGCGTGGAGAGCGGAAACGTGTTGCAGTTCGGCATGCGCGGCATCTTTCTCGCGCCGGCGAAGCCAAAGATCGATCCCGAGGGGGCCTTCCTTCCCAAGAAGGCGGCCGGGCTGGAGACCGGCGGCATGGACGCCGTCCTCGCAAGGCTCAGCGCGCAGATCCAGCAGCTCTCGCTGGGCATTCTCAGCGGAACCATCCGCCCCTATCCGGTGGGACCGCAGGACCAGTTGCCGTGCCGGTTCTGCGAGTACGGTTCCGTGTGCCGGTTCGATCCCGATCGTCACCCGATCCGTCCGCCGTCCGCGGAAGAACCCGAGGCAGTCGAGGGAGCGCGCGACGATGCCGAAACGTAGGGCCGCCACACAGCCGAAGCCCACGCCGGAGCAGCAGCTGGCGATCCGCGCCGAGGCGCCGTACGTCCTCGTGTCGGCCAGCGCCGGCACCGGCAAGACGCGGACGCTCATCGACCGTGTGATGCGCGTGCTGCGCGACGGGGTCCCGCTCGACCGACTGCTCGTGGTGACCTTCACGGTCAAGGCGGCGGGAGAGCTCTTGGAGCGCCTGCGCGACGGCCTCGGTCGCGATCCCAAGATGCGCGCCCAGCGTCTCCTCCTTCCCCAGGCGCACGTGTCGACGATTCACGGCTTCTGCGCGCGCTGGTTGCGGGAGTACGCCGTGGAAGCGCGAGTTGAGCCGGGCTTCCGCACCCTCGCGGAGCCGGAGGATGCTCTCTCCATCGCCACGATCCTCGACAATCTCTTCCACCACTGGTACCGCGGCAGCGAGTCGGGCGCCGACGTCCCGCGCCGCGACAGCCGTCCGCACCGCGAGTTCCTGCGGCTGGTCGAGCTGTGCGGAATCCGCAACGGGCGCGAGCAGCTGCGCGGGGAACTCGAGCAAATGCTGCATTTCACGCGCGTCCACGCCGATCCCGAGGGTTTCCTCCGCGAGCTCGAAGACGGACTGCGGGGCGACCGACTGCCGTTCGCCGCAAGCTACGCGCGAATGCTCTTGGAGAACTGGACGAGCGGCATCGCCTTCTATGCCCACCTGGTGGAATGCGCGCTCGGCGGTGAGGGAAGCGGCAACTTCGCCCCCCATGCCGCGCTGCTCGAGACGCTCACGCGCGCGCCGTCACCGTGGGGACCGTTCGAGCCCGAGCGCCCCGAGAACGAGGAGCGCATCCGCATGCTGGGCGAGGATCTGCCGGCCCGGCTCGGCGCCCTGCGGGACTACCTTTCGGACGCCGGGGCGCTCAATCCCAAGGCGATCCGGAAGATCGGGTTCCCGCGCATGCCGCCCCGCAACCCGCGCCTCAAGCCCTTCAACAACCTGGCCAAGAAGCTCCTGAACGACGACCGCAGTCCCCTGCACTGGGCTCCCCAGAACCGGGACGCGATCGCTGAGCACTACCGTGCCAGCCGCGCGACGCTCGAGGTCTTTCTCACGCTCCTGCGCCAGCTCATGGGGCGCTACGAGGCGTACAAGGAAGAGCGCGGGCTGCTCGATTTCGCCGACCTCGAGCTGCGCACGCGCGCGCTCCTCCGCGATCCACCGCCCGGCCTCACCGAGAGGTTCGAGATGGTGCTCGTCGACGAGTTCCAGGATGTGAACCCATTGCAGGCGGAGATCGTCGCCCGGCTGAGCCCCGCACGCGGGCGCTTCCTGGTCGGTGACGTCAAGCAGTGCATCTACCAGTTCCGCCTCTCCGATCCGGCGATCTTCCGCGACATGGCGAGTGGCGCGATCACGATCTCGCCCGAGGATGCCGCCGAGGCACGGGATGCCGAGCGGGTCCGGATCTTTCTCTCCCGCAACTTCCGCTCTCGCTATCCGGTGCTGCAACTCGTCAACTCACTCTTCGCAACCCTCTTCTCCCCGGAGATGATCGGCGGCGACTACATGGATGAGGCCTTGCGCTTCCAGGCGGCGAGCGCGAAGGCGCCACGGGTCCTCTGCGATCCTCCCCTTCTCGGCAGCCCGGGGGGCGCCTCTCCCGCGGATCCGGTGCCCGGGTGGGCGCCTGCCGAGCTGCACGTCTTCGACAAGCCCGAGCGCAGCCCGGAGCAGGTGATTGATGCGGTGATCGCCGCGGAAGCGCGCTTCGTCGCCGCGCGCCTCCGTGAGCTGCACGCAGAACGGTTTCCGATCTCCGACGGCCACGGCGGCTTCCGCTCCATGCGCTTCAGCGACATCGCGATCATCCTGCGCAGCCCGCGCACGACCGGGGCGCTCTTCGCGCGGATCTTGCGCGCGGCGGGCATCCCCGCGGCATTCGGTGCGCAGGACTTCTTCGCCCGCGAGGAGACGCGCGACTTCCTCAACCTGGTGCGCGTGCTCGACAACGCTCACGATGACATCGCGCTCGCCGCCGTCCTGCGCTCACCCGCCGCCGACTTCGGCGACGAGGACCTCGCCTGCGTGCGCCTCGCGTGGCCGCAAAGCCTCTCCCTGCTCGCGGCGCTCCGTGCATCGGCGACGCGAACCGCGAGCGAGTGGAGCGGGCCGCTCGCGGGTGCCGACCCGCTCTCCGATCGCCTCTCCCACCGCTGCGAACAGTTCGTCGACCGGCTTGCGCGCTGGCGTGAACGGGCGGCATCGAGCGACCTGCCGTCGGCGCTCGCCGCGGTCCTCGACGAGTCTGGGTTGCTGGAAGCGGCCGCTGCCAGCGAGGATGGGCAAAGTCGCATCGGCCACCTCGAACAACTCCTGGCCCTCGCACGCCGCTACGCGGCCGACCGCGACCACGCACTGCCGGGATTCATGCATCATCTCGAATCGCTGGAGGCTTCCGGGCGCGGTCTGGAGACGCTCGCGCGCGGGGCGCAGGAGGCCGTGCAGATTCTCTCGCTGCACAAGGCGAAGGGCCTGGAATTCCCGGTGGTCGTGCATGCGCTTCTGGGCCGGACCTTCAACGACCAGGACGCGCGCGGTCATCTCCTCACCGGCGAGGGGTGGATCGGCGTCGACCTCTTCGATCCGCACACCTACGTCAAGACGCCGACACTGGCCCACCGCACGCAGTCCGAGCTGCGGCGGCGCAAGACGCGCGAGGAGGAGATGCGAATTCTCTACGTCGCGCTCACGCGGGCCCGGGACAAGCTGATCCTCACCGGAACCCTCAGCAAGAAGTGGGATCGGCTCGAGGAGCAGCTCCACGTCTGGCGGGCGCTCGACCGAGTTCCCACCACCGTTCTCTGGCAGCCGAACAACTCGCTCGATTGGATCCTGTGCGCGCTGGCCCGCCGCGGGGGGTTACCTCCGGAGTTCGCGCCCGGCGAGGCGGTGTCCACGGATCCAGGTCTTCTCGTGCAGCGGCACGCCGCGGTTCCCCCGGCCGAACTCGCCGCCGCGGGTGACGCAGGGGGCGATGCGGAACCGGCCGGTGAGGAAGGCGTCCCCAGTTCCGAGGCACTCGATGCGCTGGC
>JAUVTV010000043.1 GCA_030601305.1 Candidatus Eiseniibacteriota bacterium
GCCGCTTGTGTAGAAGATGTCCACAGGATCGTAGTCGAAGATGTCGATGCCATCGTTCAGCATGGTGACCAGCCATTCGGTACGATCAGTGGGACCGTCGTCATACTGCGTTGTATCGAGGGAGTCCCGGTGCTTGACATAATAGCGGCCATAAGTGGCCTCAGAAGTCGAGATTCCCTGGGTGAAGTAGGCGATCTCGCAAGATGATGTTCCGGAGAGAGCCGTCGTGACCTCAAACCCCGTCGGACCGGATACGAGCCTGAGTGCGTCGGCGGCGTCATAGCCCGTCACAATTCCCCACACGGCGTCGCAGTAGACATCACCATCCAGACCTCTGGTGAAGGGCCACACGTTGCCTTGCACAAAGCTCGCAGTGGCCGTTGGCACATCACAAACGAATCCGATATGAGACGGGTGGTACTGCCCCACGTCAGCCTGCACCTCATCGAGAGACACGTTCCATACAAAAAGCTGTCCCTGATATCGCGCGACCAGTGCATCGGCAACAGCTTGCCACGCGGGGTCGCTGTAGGTTGCCTGCTTGATCACTACAGCGTATATAAGGGGAGGAGGCTCTTGGTAGACGATCGCGAAGGTGTCATCTGACACATCCTCTGTCCAGTTCTCGCTGGCGTCACAGACTTTGACCTTTACCAAGCACTCCTCGGAGGGGGTATTCGGGACCTGCCAAGAATGGCTCCCTGGGTTGCCCGTGTGCGCCGCAATGAACAGCCAATCCTCACCGGCAGTTGTTGAGTAGTAGACGCTGTCGGCGACTACCTCCACATTGTCGTCGGCCACCCACCGGATGGTATGCCACTCGAGGGTTCCCCAGCTCTCCCCACCGTTCGGTTCGACAACCTCCACGGTTGGCGAGATTATGTCAGGTAGGATCGAAAAAACCGCGTCCGACTCATCCACAGCAGAGTTGTCACCACCATCATAGACGACGACCCTGACAAGACACTCGGCCGAGGGGGTATGGGGAATGGTCCATTCATGCCTCTCGGGGTTTCCCTGATGGGATGCAATGAATTCCCAGTTGGCGCCGTCGTCAATGGAGTAGAAGAGACTGTCGGAGGAGATGCCCATGTCGTCTTCAGCGATCCACGTGATCTCGTGCATCTCGCCAACGGTCCACTCCTCGCCGCCATTGGGAACCGTCACGGTCACCGTTGGAGCAAGGGTGTCAGGAACGGTGGGTGATAGGCTTATGTTGTCGAAGTAGATATCGCACACATGATCCCCGAGTCCATTCCAGTTGTGCCCGGCGAAATAGAGGGTCACGAGATGACCTGCCCAGGCTTCGATGTTGACCTGATGGAATTCCCAAGGGTAGCTCTGTCCACTGCCGCCGCCACCACCCGTACGAAACAGTCGGGTGTAGGTGCCTACGGAATCGGCATCCATGATCCAGACATAACCACCGTCGTGCCAGGACGAACCGGATACCTCCATATGGAAGTTCAGCGAATCGGCGACACCAGGTATGAGGACGGATTGGAACACCATCTCCCATTGACTATTGGGGGTCCATTGCCCGGACGCACTGCCGGAACTTATGTGAATGTGCGCGCACCAGCTGCCCTGATGCTGCACCACCTCCGCTGAATGGGGTCCGGTAACTGTCCAGCCAGTGAAATCGCCGGTCTCAAAGTCGCCGTTCTCCAGTTGCTGCGCGTCCGCGGAGGAGGCGCACCCCAGGGTCATGACGGCAACTATGCCGACTAGCGCCAGTACGCGCTCGGTCAGTACCGAGCTATTGCTCTTTCTAAGCATTGCTTTCTCCCTCCCTTGCCAGAGCGATGGTCCTGCGATCCGCCGCATAGATCATGTGATACCTGTTCAATCCGCACATGGCGCACCGTCGAGGCCTTCGTGCCCGTATGCAGACGACAGAAAGAGATGGCACTCGGGACCTGTGCGTCCCGAAAACTCCACCGGCCTGCGTTTGCTGGAGTTGCCCGGCACACGCGATAGCCGAGATTGGCCTGTCAAAGACTTCGCTTTCCCGCTGGGGAGCCGCTCCGCGATCCTCTCGGCTCATGATCCAGGTCAACTGTCGTTCAACATCAGGATACCAGCATCATGGCGCGGCTCGCTACTCTATTCAGCGTGATGCGGGGGATGTTCCGATGCCAAGCATCCCTCCAGATCGAGAACCCGACGCTCCGGCAGCAGCTTGCCGTGCTTCGGCGAACTTGCCGGCGGCCGCGCATCGTTGGCAGTTGCGCAAGATCGGCATGGATCTACGCAAGTACACGGTCGCGAAGTACATGGTCCGCAGAGGGGGACAGCTGCCCCCCCCCTCTCTGACCACCTCGAGTCCCTGTCGCCGCGCTAGCGCAGGCGCACGGCCTTGACGCTGCTCACGTCCTCGCCGGCATTGAGGCGGATGAAGTAGAGCCCATGACCCACCGAGCGGCTTCCGGCGTCGCGACCGTTCCAGGTCGCGCGGTAGTCCCCGGCGTTCTGCACGCCGCTCAGGAGTGTCGCGAGGCGCCGGCCGGTCGCATCGAACACGGCCAGATCGACGGAGGCCTCCTGCGGCAACTGGTAGCGGATCTGCACGCCGGCCTCGAACGGGTTCGGCCAGCTCGCCAGCTGGAGACGATCCGCCGAGACCCATTGCGTCTCCAGTGCACCGCTCGAGCCGGGGGCCATCTGCGGCTGAACCGCGATCACGTTGGGGTTGCCGCCGCCCGCGGGGAAGTAATCGTGCACGGCCTCGTTCGCGATGTCGATCACGTAGACGTAGTCGGTCGCCCCCTCGTCACCGCCGGTCACGAACGCGTACCCCGACCGGTCCAGGATGTCCACGTCGCGCGGATCGGCATCTCCCAAGGGTATGTGCGCGACATCCCAGCTGCCCACGGTGATGATGTAGACGTCGTGGCTGTCCTCGCAGGTGACGACGAGCTTGCCCCCGTCATCGGTGATGTCGATGCCCCACGGGTCGTCGCCCACGTTCACCGCGTGAACCTGGGTCAGCGAGCCACGGTGGATCACGCGGACCTGATCGGTCCCCCGGTCGGTGACGTAGACGAACTGTCCATCCGGTGAGACCACCAGCTGCCAGAGGCTTGCGCCGAGGTCCAGGTAGCGCAGGTCGGTGGATCCATCGGGCGCGATCTCGATCAACCAGTCCCCGTACCATTCGACCGCATAGACGCGTCCGCTGATGGGATCCAAGGCCATGTTTCCGATCTCGTAGTTCAAGGGCAGCACGCCTTCGATCCCGTAAGTCGTCGTGTTGATGCGGGTGATGGTCCGCTCATTGCGGCTGCTGACGAAGCCCAGGCTCTGATCGGCGCTGAAGGCCACCGAGATCACGTAGTCCGCCACCGGAATGCGGTGGCTGACCGAGCTGGTCGCGCGATCGATGACCACCACGCCGTCTCCGCTGGCCCCCGGGATCCAGACTTCCATGGCGTCCGGTTTCATCGTGGCGTCGTAGGGGTAGTTGCCCTCGGGAAGTAGGTCGATGGGCGTTCCCGTGGCATAGGTCTCCAGGCCGAAGGGCACCGCAGAGTCGGACGTGGAGCATCCGACGTAACCGTTGCTGAAGTCGCTGGGGCACGGGTTGGGATCGCAGCTGTCCCACTCGGGGTGGAAGAAGCCGCCGGTGAACGCGCACTCGGATTCGAGCAAGAGCGTGCACATGCCGTGGCGACAGCAGGCGGTTCGCGCGGGTGGCGGGAAGTCGGCCACGTGGATGTTGTCGACGTACATGCGCCCTTCGAAACCGGGGTCGTGAAGACACCCGAACAGGAAGGTTCCGATGCCGCTACACGTGGTGACGTCGTGCGGTTCGTCCGCGAGGAGAAGCTCCCCGTCGAACCAGAAGTCGTACGTGCCGAGGTCCAGGTCGTAGACGAGCATCAGCGGGACGATGCGTCCGATTTCGTACAAGCCCACGAGCCCGTGGTGGCCGCCGGCATCTCCGACGTCCACGCCACCACCATCGCTGAAGTAGATGGACGCGAAAGAGCAGGCAGAACTCCCCTGCTCACGAATGAATATGGCGAAGTTCTCGTGCGCCGCGAACCAGAGGTCGGCGGCCATGTACAGCATGCCGCTTGAGACTTCCTCACTGCCGAGGAACTCGAACCTGGCCGTTCCGGCAGTGCTCTCGTGATTGTCGGCAATCTCGAGGCTGGGCGTGGGGAACGGTTCGCTCCGCACGATCGCGGTGATCTGCGAGCCCACATTGACCGGCTCGCCGACCGCGGCGCCGCCGGTGCCGATGGGTACGTCGATCTCCTTGTCGTCGAAATCGGCCTGCAAGTAGACCGTGTCGGCCTGCACCGTGGCCGAGGCGCCGATCAGAACCAGCAGCGCGGCTAGCACTCTCATCCATCCTGCCTTCATGATGCCTTCCCCCCTTGCGAAGCGTTGCACATCGGCAGCGCGACATTCGGCTACGTGCTAAGTGCGGAGTTTCGTGCGAAGTATAACAGCTGGCGGGAGCCTTGAGCAATGCGCGGCGCGCTGCCCGGAGAGCACCCCGCAGCGTCCCGTGGCGCAATGGATTCGGAGAGTTCTCCCGACGATGAGCCCCGGGCGAAGACCCGCTCGCAGCCCGGATGACACCTGCCACGGGCATCTAGAGCCCTTGACGCGCCCCCCCGTCTCGCGCAGACGCCCCCCGATGCGCAGGGCCCGGGGAGATCGCAGGATGCCGGTGATGCGCCGAAAACCCTTCGCAGATCGCGCCTTCCGCGCATCGTGTCTGGCCCTGCTGTGTGCTTCAGTCGCAGGTGTCGTCGCTCCGGTCGTCGCGCAGTCGCTGTCCGACATGGAGCGTCGTGGGGCGCTCGGATTGGGCGCGGCGACGGGGACGAGTGACCGACTGCTTCCCGGCAACCGTTCGGCGCGCAGCGGCGATCGCATTGCGCTGGAGTGTGCGGTCGATCCGGCCACGTACTACCTCGCGCCGGGTGACTGGCTCACCGTCTCGATCTGGGGCGCGACGGATCTGATGATGGAGCTGCCCGTCGGCGCCGACGGCAACCTGATCGTCCCCTCGGTGGGTGTCCTCCCGGTCGGCGGCACGACGCTCGCAGCCGCCAACGGGGCCTTGCGCGAGGCGTGCCGCGGCCCCTATCCGCGGTCCGAGGTGTCGCTCACGCTTGCGCAGCCCGCGCTGCTGCGCATCCCGGTCACGGGGATGGTCGCCGATCCGGGGAGTTGGGAGGTGCTGTCGACGTCGCGAGTGTCGGATGCGCTGCAGATGGCGGGCGGACTTCGCGAAGATGCCGACTCGCGGCGCGTCGAGATCCGCCGCGGCGGCGACGCCGTGCTGCGCTGCGATCTGCTCGCGTATCTCGCGGACGGTGCGGCGGACGAGAA
Organism: Candidatus Eiseniibacteriota bacterium; assembly: GCA_030601305.1. GTDB lineage: Bacteria > Eisenbacteria > RBG-16-71-46 > CAIMUX01 > WJJG01 > JAUVTV01. The sequence goes on from JAUVTV010000043.1 coordinate 5,353, forward strand.
CCCCATGCTCCGCTCGGGCGATCGCGTGCACGTGCCTCCCGCGGAGAACGTCGTGCGCGTCCGCGGAATCCTGAGCAGCGCGCCCGGCGAGCAGATCAGGCCGTCTTCGCCGCTCGATCGCCCCTTCGAACCCCAGACGCGCATGGTCCCGCTGCGCGGCGAGGATCATCTGGACTTCGTCATCCGCGCGGCCGGAGGCCCGGGCCGCGCGTTCTGCGACGAGGGAGTCTGGGTCCATCGCGCGGATACGACCGCCGTGTGGGTCGCGAGGGCGGGCTGGCCACGCTTTGCCATGTCGCCCGGCGATGTCGTCGACGTTCCCTTCTGCCGCGAGTGGGTCGCCGTCATCGGCGAGGTGGTGCGCCCGGGGCTCTATCCCTACCTGCCCGGCGAGGTCGTCGCCGACTACGTCTTCGCCGCCGGAGGCCCCAGCACCTCTGGGCGCGGGAGCGGATGGTCGATCGTCGAGCGCTCGGGGGAAGAGCGCAGCGCAGCGCCGGGAGACACGGTCGCCGCGGGGATGCGCATCCATGTTCCCCGGCGACGGATGCACTCGGTCAACGAGCTCATCGCCCCCGTGGCGTCATTGCTCGCCCTGACGATCTCTCTGGTGGCCCTGTTTCGATGAGCGCGTGACCGTAGGGAGCCCTTCATGCCGCGCTTCCATCACCTTCTGCTGACCCGCTTCAACGTGCCGCATCCCGCTTACCGGCACGATAAGCGCGGCCAGGCGGTCAACACACCCGAGTGGCTCGCGCACCGCTTCCGCCTCTTCGAAACTTACTGCCTGCCGTCGGTCCGCGTGCAGACCTGCCGCAACTTTCGCTGGCTCGTGTTCCTCGCTGCGGACACGCCTGAGCCGTTCCGCGCGCGCGCGGACGACGGCTGCTTCGAAGCCGTCTTCGTCTCCGGCGAGGAGGACCTCGCGCCCGCGATCCAGGCACGCGTTCCCGCGGATGCCGACTACCTGATCACGACGCGTATCGACAACGACGACGCGTTCTGCCGCGACGCCCTCGAGACCGTGCAGGCCCAGTTCCGAGAGCAGCCGTTCGAGTTCGTCAACCTCGCCTCCGGCTACATCCTCTCGCGCGGACGCATCTATCGCGCGCGCATCCCCAGCAGTCCGTTCGTCTCCCTGATCGAGCGGCGACAGAACGGGCCGTTCCAAACGGTGTGGTGCGCCAGGCACGACCGTCTGCGCGAGCGCGGCGCGATGCGCGATCTCGGAGCGCGCCCCTACTGGCTGCAGGTGATTCACGAACGAAACCTGCAGAACGACTGGGGGGAGAAGCGCGGTCATGCCCTGCAGCCGCTGAAGAACCGGCTGAAACGCGTGCTCCTCAAGGCCGGCGTCCTGTCGCCGCGCGAGGGGTGGACCGAGAGAACGGATCTTACGCCACCCGACCTGCGGGACGTGTTCGGCCTGCACCTCTGACCGGCGGGCGGCCTCGCGCGCCGCAACCGCGAGACCCACGATCATTCCACCCCACAGCCAGATATCCCGGTTGCCGGCGATATCACCGCTCACCTGCGCGTTGAGCAGCGCCATCGCGAGCAGGACCCACAGCCACCGCACCGCATCCGTGCGACCGGCAAGACGCCACGCGTGGCGCCACGTCGCAAGGAGCAGCAGCAGGAAGAGCAGGAGTCCCGGCAGGCCGTTTTCGATGAGCACCTCCACCTCGATGTTGTGCGGGTAGATCCGGAAGTCGCGCAGGAAGAGCGCGGTGGAGAAGCCGCCGGTGCCGACGCCCCACGGCAGGGCCGTCTGCAGCGCATCCAGACTGCGGCGCACGAGCTTGATGCGGAAGAGCGCCGACGGATCGCGCAGCAGCCTTTCGTCGGCAAGACGGGAGAAGCTCTCCGGCAGGCTCTCGCCGCTCAACAGACTGCCCACCGGGCTGCGCACGACGGCCGTGGCCGCGCGCTCACGCTGCGCTCCCGGCAACAGCAGAAAGGCGACGAGGACGATGAGCCCGCCTGCCAGCAACGTGCGTCGCAAGCGATACGCGTGCGGCGCGCCCTTGCGGCCGGGGACGCGGGGCAGGAGCGCCAAGGCGAGCGGGCTGAGGATCACGGCCACCAACGGTCCGCGGGAACCGGTGCGGAGCAGCAGGAAGAGCGCCGCCGACAGCGCGCAGCCGGCGAGGATGGGGCGGAGGAGTCCGCGCCGCGCTCCCCACAGCACGAAGATGAGCCAGATCCCCATGGTCCGGGAAAGGTGGATCACGTTGCTCCCCAGCCAGGTGAGGCGCATCGGCGATGAATCGCGCACGAGACCCACGTTCCCCAGGACCAGATCGCTGCGCACGCCAAAGGCCGCCGCGAGGCCCACCGCGGCCACGACCCCCCCTAGGACGATGCCGGCGCGCAGGAAACGATTCAAGCCGTGCGGCCGGCTCAGCACGGGCCACAACCCGAAACCGGCGAGGAAGTAGAAGACGTTCGCCACAAGGAACGACTTCGCCTTGGCTTCGCCGTACCCGGGCGCCTCGGTCCAGACGAGACCGGCAAAGAGCCAGAGGGCCAAGAGCAGCACCGCGATCGTCGCCGGGTTCCCCAGCAATGTGGCTGCGGTGCGGCCCACGCTCCGCCGCATGCGGATCAGCATCGCCACCCAACCGACGAAGAAGAGGACCCGCAGACCTTCGATGATCGCCGCGGACGTTTCTGCCCCCAGGGCAAGCGGCTCGAGCAACGGCGCGCCGAACAGCAGGAAGGCGAGCAGCCATTCGGGTCGCCTCACGAAGGTGATGATGACCGCCGTCGCGGCGAGCAGACCCGCCACGGCGACGACATGCCGCAGCGCGACGAGCAGGATCAGATCGAAGGCGAGCAGCGTGACCCAGAAGATTCGATGGGGACGGAGCGCGAGCGTTGCACTTGCCATGGCTCACCTACCGCGGATGAGGAACCTGAGCCCCAGGCCGGAGAGCAACCGGACGAGCAGCGCATGGCGCTCGGGGTCGCGCGCGGCGAGCATCGCGACCCGCTCCAGAAGCGCGGCCACGGCAAGACTCGCCAGGAAGGCGAGCAGCGTCGCAACGACACAGATCACCGCGCGGTGCGGCTTGACCTTCTCGTGGGGCACGACGGGGGGATCGAGGACCTGGATGGTGGCGACATCGCGCACCTCCTGGATGCGATATTGCTCGAGGAGCTGCGTGAGCAGCTCGAACAGCGCGCCTTGAATCTCCACCTCGCGGTAGAGCCGCAGGTAGCGAAGGCTGAGGGACGGCAGACGGTCCAATGCGATGATCACCTGCGGACCCTCACGCGCCTCTGGGGACGACGCCGCAAGCCGCCCCTCGAGTGAAGCCTTGGCCTGCTCGAGCGCGTGCACGAGAGCGTTCAGCCGCTGAACCTCGGGGTGATCCGCGCCGGCCTGCGCCGAGAGCACGTCGCGCTTGACCAGCGCCGCCAGCCGCTCGGCCTCCACGCTGGCGGCGGTGCGCACCAAGGCGGCCGCCTGCTCTTCGGGGACCAGCAGTCCGTAGCGCTCCTGGAACACCTGCAGGGACTCTTCGGCCGCGGCGAGATCGTGCCGCGTCGCGTCCAGTCTCTCCTCGATGAAACGCCGCACGTCGGAGGCTCGGCTGCGACCGGTCTCGCGTTGGACCTCATCCAGCACGCGCAGACACGACGCCGCCATGGCGGCCGCACGCTCGGGCTCCTTGTCGAGCAGGCGCACGCGCACGATCCCCTCGGTGCCCACGCGGATGCGAATCCGCGCACCGAAGATCTTGAGCGCTTGGTCGATGTTGTCGCAGTGATAGACGTCTTCGAGATCGTGTTCGCGTATGACCTCTTCGCGCAGGCGACGGCTGCGCAGGATTCCGGCGAGGTAGTCCGACGGCGACGCCCACAACGGGAGCTTCACGCCACCGACAAGCGAAAGGGCCGTGCCCCCGGTGCCCAGGATGGAACTGAGTCCGGAACCGAGGCCGCCCAGACCGAGGGATTCCTCCTGGGGGGGCAGGACGCTCACCTGCGCCGCGTACCAGTTGGGCAAGAGGAGGCTGATCACGACGGCCAGAACCGCTACCAGACCGGTGTTGATCAGGATGAAGGTGCGCCAGCGCAGGAGTCGCACGAGGAACTGGAGACGCTCCGTGTCGGACCGATGTGTTTGTGGGCCTGAGTCGTGCACGGGCGTTCTCCCGCCCGGGTTCACGCCCCGGGGCGTTCGGCCACGCGAATCCGGGTCAGCGCTCGTTTCAGGGCGACCTCGGCACGAGCGACGTCCAGATCGGGGAGTTGGGGCGGACTGAGGTGTTCGCGGGCGCGGTCCCGCGCCGCCTCCGCGCGGGCGACATCGATCTCGTCAGGGCGCTCCACGGCGTCCGCGAGAATCGTCGCCCGGTTGTGTGACACCTCAAGGAACCCCCCGCTGAGAAAGAAGACCCCCTTGCGCCCGGCGGCGTAGGTGATGCCAAGGGGACCGGGCACCAGACCGGTGATCAACGGAGCGTGATGCGCCAAGACCCCCAGGAAACCTTCGCTCCCCGGGGCGATGATGGAGACGACCTCGCGATCGAGGACGGTCTTCTCGGGTGTCAGCAACACCAGCTGGAAGTTGCTCTCCATCGAAACCCCTCACGCACGCGAGGCGTGGATTAGCTCGTCGCCGCCGCAGCCGTGCCGCTCAGCTCCGCGGCCTGCTCCACGACCTCCTCGATACTGCCCACCATGTAGAACGCCTGCTCCGGAAGACCGTCGTGTTTGCCGGCGATGATCTCCTGGAAGCTGCGCACCGTGTCCTCGAGCTTGACGTAGCGTCCCTTGCGACCGGTGAACGCCTCGGCCACGAACATCGGCTGCGAGAGGAAGCGCTGGATCCGCCTCGCTCGCTGGACGATCTCACGATCCTCGTCGGACAGCTCCTCCATCCCCAGAATCGCGATGATGTCCTGGAGATCCTTGTAGCGCTGCAGAATCGTCTGCACCTCGCGCGCCACGCGATAGTGCTCCTCCCCGACCACGCGCGGATCGAGGATGCGCGAGGTCGAATCGAGCGGATCGACCGCCGGGTAGATGCCCAGCTCGGAGATCTGTCGCGAGAGAACCGTCGTCGCGTCCAGGTGCGCGAACGCGGTCGCCGGCGCCGGATCGGTCAGGTCGTCGGCCGGCACGTAGATCGCCTGCACCGACGTGATCGAGCCCTTCTTGGTCGAGGTGATGCGCTCCTGCAGCTCGGCCATCTCGGTCGAGAGCGTCGGCTGGTAGCCGACCGCCGACGGCATGCGCCCCAAGAGCGCCGAGACCTCCGAGCCGGCCTGCGTGAAGCGGAAGATGTTGTCGATGAAGAGGAGCACGTCCTGGCCCATCTGGTCGCGGAAGTACTCGGCGACGGTCACGCCGGTCAGCCCGACGCGCAACCGCGCGCCCGGCGGCTCGTTCATCTGGCCGTAGATCAAGGCCGTCTTGTCGATGACGCCGGATGCCTTCATCTCCAGCCAGAGGTCGTTCCCCTCGCGCGTGCGCTCGCCCACGCCGGCGAAGACCGAGTACCCGCCGTGCTCGGCGGCGATGTTGCGGATCAGCTCCATGATGATGACGGTCTTGCCGACGCCCGCGCCGCCGAAGAGACCCACCTTGCCGCCCTTCGGGTAGGGCGCCAGCAGATCGACGACCTTGATGCCGGTCTCGAAGATGCTCGTCTCGGTATCCTGGTCGACCAGCTTGGGCGGCGCGCGGTGGATGGGCATGCGCTTGTCGGGATGCGGTAGCGGACCGCCGAGATCGATGGGATCGCCCAGCAGATTGATCACGCGGCCGAGACACTGCTCGCCGACGGGCACGGTGATCGGTCCGCCCGTGCCGACGGCCTTCATCCCCCGCACCAGCCCGTCGGTCGACGACATCGCCACACAGCGCACGATGCGGTCGCCCAGGTGCAGTGCGACCTCGACGGTGACCGTGCCCTCCAGCGACTCATCCTCGATGACGAGGGCGTTGTCGATGTCGGGCAGCGTGCCGGCCGCGAACTCGCAATCGACCGTCGGGCCGATGACCCGCACCACCTTGCCCACCCGTTCTTCTGCCATGGAACTCCCCTCTTGGGCTACACCACCACCGCTGCGCCGCCGACGATCTCGAGCAGCTCCTTGGTGATCGCCGCCTGGCGCACCTTATTGGCGGTGAGGGCCAGTGACGAAATCATGTCCTCGGCGTTCTGCGTCGCGTTGCTCATCGCCACCCTGCGTGCCGAGAACTCCGCGGCCAGCGAATCGGCCAGCACGGAGAGCACGCGCGTGGTGACGTAGCGCGGCAGCAGCGCCCCAAAAATCGCCTCGGCGTCGGGCTCGAAGATGTAGTCGCTCGCGGCCTCCTCGTCGGCCTGCGCCGTGACCGGCACGAGCGGCACCCGTTCCACCTCCCGCCGGGTGGTGCTGATGAACCGCGTGTAGATGAACTCGACGCGATCGACATCCCGCGCAAGGAAGCGGTCGATGGCATGGCGGCCCAGCTCGCGCACCAGGCACAGGTCGACCTTGTCCCCCAGGTGCTGAATCGCGTGATCGGTCTTCCAGCCAGTCCGCCGAAAATGTGTCCATGCCCGCATGCCGATGGGCACCAGCTCGACGCGCTCGCGTCCAATCCGTTCGATCTCCTCCTCGGCACGCCGCAGGAGATTGGCGTTGAAGCTGCCGCAGAGCCCCTTGTCGGAGGCCACGACCGCGAGCAGAACGCGCTCCACCTCGCGCTCTTCGAAGAGCGGATGCGCGAAGCTGCGCGCCGCACCGGAGAGGTTCTTGAGGACCTGCTCCATCATCTGCGCGTAGGGGCGCGCGGCCTCGGCCTGCGCCTGCGCCTTGCGCAGCTTCGCCGCCGCGACCATCTCCATGGCCTTGGTGATCTGCTTCGTGCTCTGCACGGAGCGGATGCGCCGGCGAATCTGCTTCAGCGTGGCCATGGCCGCCTCTCTACCGCTCCTCTAGGTTTCCTCGTGCGTGAGGCCGAGCCCCCGCGGGCGCGGTCGCCCGCCCCCGAGCTTGGCCTTCACCTTGGCTTTCAGGACGCGGAAGAAGACGGCGCTGCGCGCGAGCGGGTCCTCCGCCGCCGCGCGCCAGCGTCCGGCGCGCCCATCCCAAAACGCATCCTGCGTGATCGCGAACAGCGCCGCGGCCAGCGCCGCGTGGATCTCCTGATAGACCGGACTCGTGGGCCGCTCTTGGTGTACGTCGTAGCGCGTCCAGTCACCCAGCTCGTAGGTCGGCACGCGCTGCTGCACGTGGTTCAGGTTGCCGAGGCAGAGTGCGCGCACCTGTGCATCGCCGCTGTAGCGCGCCCAGTCCCAGAGTCCCAGCCACGCGAGCAGACACCCGTTGAGCACGTGCGAGGGCGGATCACAGGGGTACTCCTCGAAGAAGATCTCCCCGCTCGCGCCGCGCCAGACAATGGGCAATCCCGGTTCGGTGAACGCGCGCACGGCTTGGTGGGCCTGCTCGGCATAGGTCGAATCACCCGTGAAGCTGGCCGCCCGCACGAGGAGCGAGATGGCCTGTCCCTGCGTGAGCGCCGAGATCCACGGTCCGACCAGGCCGTAACGCTCGAAGGTGTAGAACTGCGGCCAGACCCGAATGCCGCTCGGCAGCACGACCGCCGCCTCGCCGCAGAGCCAATCGATCTGCTTGCGGAAGAGCCGCTCCCCCTCGGGCGTGCGACGATCCAGGAGCTGATCGTGCAGCCCCAGACTCGCCTGGATCACGCACAGCGGATCGTGGTGCGGGACGCCCTCGAACAGGACGTCGCCACGCCCCGAGAGGATGCTATCCGGGCTCATCGCCTTCTGCACCGCCTTATCTGTCGCGAGATCGCCGCGCCAGTCCAGATAGAAGTAGGTCGGCACCTCGCCCCGCACGCTCTCCGGATTGAACGTCGTGCCGGTGTAGAGATGGGCATAAGCGAAGAACTTCCACGCGCCGAACAGGAGACAGACCAGCACGACGATCCAGATGGACGTCAGCACGTCACGCTTCACGGTGCGGGGCGGCATCAGGTGGTGCTCTCCTCGGCTACGGCCGCTGTCTCATCCGGCTTGAAGATTGCCTTGAACGCCGCGACATCCTCGCGGAGCTTCGCGTCGAGCTTATCCGAGATGTCCTTCTCCTCCTGGATGGTGTTGGGGACGTCCGCGTGGTTCTGGTGCATGTAGGCGATGAACTCTCTCTCGAAGCGGGCGAGCGCCTCGATGGGAATGTCGTCCAGGTGGCCGTTGACCCCGGCGTAGATGATCATCACCTGGTCCTCGAGGCTCATCGGAGCGTATTGGCCCTGCTTGAGCACCTCGGTCATCCGGTCGCCGCGCAGCAGCTGCTTCTGCGTGGTCGCATCCAGATCCGACCCGAACTGGGCGAAGGCCTGCAGTTCGCGAAACTGCGCGAGATCGAGACGCAACCGCCCGGCGACCTTGCGCATCGCCTTCGCTTGCGCCTTACCGCCGACGCGCGACACCGAGATCCCGACGTTGATGCCGGGGCGGATCCCGGCATAGAAGAGGTCGGTCTCGAGGAAGATCTGGCCGTCGGTGATCGAGATGACATTGGTCGGGATGTAGGCGGCCACGTCACCCGCCTGCGTCTCGATGATCGGCAGGGCGGTCAGACTGCCGCCGCCCTTCTCGTCACTCAGCTTGGCGGCGCGCTCGAGAAGCCGGCTGTGCAAGTAGAAGATGTCGCCGGGATACGCCTCACGACCCGGGGGACGGCGCAGCAGCAGCGAGAGCTGGCGGTAGGCGACGGCCTGCTTCGACAGATCGTCGTAGACCAGCAGGACGTGCTCCCCGCGATCGCGGAAGTACTCGCCCATCGCGCAGCCGGCATACGGGGCGATGTACTGCAGCGGCGCGGGCTCCGACGCCGAGGCGCTGACCACCGTGGTGTACTCCATGGCGCCGTGCTCTTCGAAGGTCTTGACCACCTGCGCGACGGTCGAGTCCTTCTGGCCGATGGCGACGTAGATGCAGTAGACGTCGGTGTCCTTCTGATTGAGGATCGTGTCGATCGCCAGCGCGGTCGTGCCGGTCTGCCGATCGCCGATGATCAGCTCGCGCTGCCCGCGACCGATCGGGATCATCGAGTCGATGGCCTTGAGCCCCGTCTGCAGCGGCTGGTTGACCGGCTGCCGCTCGACCACGCTCGGGGCGCGCGATTCCAGGGGGCGGTACTCCTTGAAGGCGATCTCGCCCTTGCCGTCGAGCGGCTCACCGAGCGGGCTGACGACGCGCCCGATCACGCCCGGGCCGACGGGCACGCTGGCGAGCCGCCCGGTGCGCCGCACCAGATCGCTCTCCTTGATCAGCTCGTCGGAACCGAAGAGGACGACTCCGACGTTGTCCTCCTCCAGGTTGAGCACCATGCCCATGACGTGATGGGGAAACTCGAGCAGCTCTCCGGCCATCGCCTCCTGAAGTCCCCAGACGCGCGCGATCCCGTCGCCCACCTGCAGCACCTGCCCCACCGAGGCCACGTCGAGTTCGGTCTCGTAGCTCTCGAGTTCCTTGCGCAGGATGGCGCTGACTTCTTCCGGCTTGAATGCCATCGTTCTCCCGCCTCCGGTTCGGTCGGCCTACTTCTCTCGGCGCCCCCCCACGCGGAGGTCGCCTAATCGTAGATGGGAACCTCCAACAGTCGCTCCCTGATCTCGTCCAAGGCGCGACGGATGCTGCGGTCCATGATGCGGTCCCCGAAACGGACCATGATGCCCCCCAGGATGGAAGGCTTGACGTGTCTTTCGAGCACGACGGACTTGCCGGTATCCTGCTCGAGCCGGGCGACGAGGCGCGCGACCGTCGATTCGCTCAGCGGCGTCGCGGTCGTGACCTCCGCGGTGACGATGCCCCGATGCTCATCGAGCAGGAGATGGAAGACCTCGAAGATCTCGTCGAACAGGGCGAGGCGCTTCTTCTCGAGGAGCAGGTAGAGGAGTTCTACCACCAGGGGATGGACCCGTCCGGTGAGCACCTTCGCGATGAGCGCCCGCTTCCGCGGCTCGTCGAGCAGGGGCGCAAGGAGCATGTAGCCGAGTTCGGGATGCGCCTTCCGCAGCGCCTCGATCGAGCGCAAATCCGCCTCGACCACGTCCAGCAGCCCGCCCGCCTCGGCGGCCGCGAACAGCGCCCGGGCATAGCGTCTGGATACCGGCTCCCGAATCATCGCAGGTCCTTCCCGCTGCCGGTCATTTCCAGCTCATCGAGGAACCGGTTCACCAGTTTCGCGTGCCGGGGGGCATCCAGCTGCTCCTGGACGGCCTTCTCGGTGGCCAGCAGAACGAGATCGACGGTGCGCCTGCGCAGTGTTTCCTTGGCGTTCTCCTCGATGAGACGTACCTCTTCCTCGGCGCGGGCCAGCCGCTGCCGGCGCTCTTCCTGCGCGCGTTCCTGGATGCGTGCCGCCGCCGCGTTGCCCTCGCCAATCGCCTCCTGGATCTTCTGTCGGGCTTCGACGTCGATGTTGCGCAGGTGGCTTTCGTACTTCTGACGCAGCCCGGCGACTTCCGTGCGCTGCTGCTCGATCGCGTCGAATTCGCTCACGATTCGTTCGCGCCTCTGATCCAGAAAGCCGAGGATCCGGCCCCAGGCAAACCGTCGCAGCATCCAGAAGACGATCAGGAACCCGATGACGTGGGTCACCAGCAGCTGAAAGTCGATCAACTTCACGGCATCGCTCCTTGTTCCGCCGGGAACGCGCGGTGTCACCCGTCACACCGGACGGGCAGCCGCCACCCGAGCGTTCCCCGCGGGATGTGGTCCGGCGCCCCTCAGATCTTGCCTGAGAGGAGAAAGACG
>JAUVTV010000109.1 GCA_030601305.1 Candidatus Eiseniibacteriota bacterium
GGCTCGGGCCGTTCCACGGAGGACCTGATCAAGGAGGTGGATGACGGCATCCTCGTCACCCGGCTGTGGTACATCCGATCGGTCGACCCGATGAAATCTGCGGTGACCGGCATGACTCGCGACGGCACCTTCCGCATCGAGGGTGGCGAGGTCGCGGAGCCCATCAAGAACTTCCGGTTCAACGAGGAGCTGCGGCGCGTGTTCCGTGACTTCACGGCCGCCGGCACGCCGCAGCGCTTCTGGGATTGGCACTCGCCCGCGATCGTGGTGCCCGACTTCAACTTCACCAGCACGACCGAGTCGATCTAGGCAGGAGAGTCGGCCGTGCTCGAACTCGATCTCTCCGGACTGCCCGCCGGGCTTCACCTGGGCACCTCGTCGTTCAGCTCCAAAGACTGGTGCGGCACGTTCTATCCGGCAGATCTCAAGCCGGTAGGCTTCCTCGAGCACTACGCACGCACCTTTCACACCGTGGAGATCGACGCCACCTGGTACGCGATGCCATCGCGCCGAACGGTCGAAGGCTGGGCGCGAAAGGTGCCCGACGATTTCATCTTCAGCTTGAAGGTGCCGAAGGAGATCACCCACACGCGCTACCTGGAGGGGTGCGAAGAGGAGTGGATGCGCTTCCTGAGGCAGCTCGAGCCTTTGGGGGGCAAGCGCGGTCCCTTGCGGTTTCAGTTTCCCTACATGGCCAAGGGGAAGGACGCGGAGGAGTACGAGACGGGTGCAGACTTCCTGCGCCGCCTGGAAGCGTTCGCGCCGCAGCTTCCGTCGGATGGGCAGTACGCCGTCGAGGTGCGCAACGCCAAGTGGCTCCACGCACCGCTGCTCGATCTTCTGCGTGCGCACAACATCACGCTCGTGCTTTCGGCCTACTACACGATGCCTGCTCCGTCGAAGTTGTTCGCGCAGGTGGACCCCGTGACGGGACCGTTCGGCTACATGCGCTTCCTCGGCAACCATCGCCAGATGGACGCGCTGGTGAGGGAGGCTCGGGAAAAGGGGAAGCGCGACCGCGACTGGGGCGAGCTGATCGTCGACCGCACGCGTGAGACCGCCGAGTGGGCCGAGGTCGGCCGGCAGCTCCTCGAGCGGCAGGGGCACGTCTACATGTACTTCAACAATCACTTTGCGGGCTTTGCCCCGGGGTCGGTGGAGCTGTTGGCGCGGGTGTGGGGGCGGGAGGCGTAACTTCCTCTGGCATAGCAAGTTTCATCTCTTGATTTTCGACGTAATTTGCGTCAATATTGACGAATGACACGTCAAAGACGTACGCATCTCCTCGCGCCGCTGGAGGAGCAAGTCTTGGCCCTCCTCTTGCTACGCCCTGATCGTGAGTGGTACCGGAGCGAACTTGCCCGAGAGCTCGGAGTCACGCCCTCGAGTCTTCAACGGCCACTGGCCCGGCTCAAAGACCTGGAGATCTTGAGCACTCGCCTGTCGGGGAATCGCGTCTACTTCCGCGCGAACACCGAGAGCCCGCTCTTCCCGGAGATCCAGGGGCTCCTGGCCAAGACCTCGGGGCTTGTCTGGGTTCTGCGGGATGCGCTGGAGGCAGTCGCATCCAAGATGGTAGTCGCCTTCGTGTATGGGTCCATTGCGGCCGGCAAGGAGGTTGCGTCAAGCGACGTGGACCTCTTTGTCGTGGGCACGCTGGGTCTCGCGGAGCTAGCCCCGCGCCTGAGGCGAGCTGGCATGCGATTGGGCCGGGAGATCAACCCCACTACCTACTCGGCGGCGGATTTCGCCAAGCGGGTGGGCTCGAAGGAGCGCTTCGTGCGTTCCGTTCTAGAGAGGCCGAAGCTCTTCATCATAGGGACAGAGGATGACCTTAGAAGAGCTTGTGGCCCAAAGGAGAGTCGTCGCTGAGCCGACGGGGCCCGACGAGACTAGTAACCTCTGGCGGCTCTTCCGGCGAAACAGCGCCGACGCAACGATTGAGGGTCTCTCGATCGATGGTCGTTTTGAGCGGGCGTATGGCGCCGCGCGCGCGCTGGCGACGATCGTCATCCGTGCGTCCGGCTATCGGGTGAGGCAACCAGCCGGGCACTACAACACGTTCCTCGCTCTGGAGGCAGCTGGCCCCGAAGCGTTCTCCTCCTATGCAGCGTATTTCGACGTCTGCCGAATCCTCCGAAACAAGCTGAGCTACAAGCTCGCTGATGTCGTCTCCGAGACGGAACTCGATGAGATTCTCGCGAAGATCCGGGAGCTTGAGATCTCAGTGGAGACGTGGCTGTCGGAGAACCATCCTGCGTTCGCACCGAGATGAAACATTGAACCGCTGGCGGTGCGCTATCGTGCACAAGGGAAGCCCTCGTTCGAGCTCAGACTGCACCTAGGTTGTGCAAGCGCGGTGCCCGATGTGCGCGTTTGGGGCCAGCTTCCTCATGTCTGTTGTCCTTCTTGCGATCAACACGGAAGACCACAATGCTTGAAGGGCACATCCGCGTCCGCCTTGCTGGAGGTTCACAGCAGATCGAGCGACAGGCTCTGGTGATCAGATGAGTAGCCCACGGCAACCAGGACATTCCAGATGGCGGCGGTGACTTCCCCACGATCCAGGCAGCCATTGACGCAGCGGTCGATCATGATGCTCTTGAGTTGGCGGATGGTACATTCACCGGTGACGGAAACCGAGACATCAGCTTCCTCGGAAAAGCCATTACGGTCAGATCGCAGTCAGGGAATCCGGAGGCCTGCACGATCGATTGCGAGGGCCAGCCAGGCGTGGACCGGCATCGAGGTTTTGCGTTCGTCACTGGAGAAGGTCCTGAAGCCACCGTGGAAAGCATCACGATAGCCAACGGATACGCGCCACTGATCAGCATGGATGATGTCTGGGGCGGCGCGATCTTCTGCGACAACGGTGCCTCGCCGATGGTCGTGGATTGCGTGCTGCTGAACAACACGGCGATGGGGTGGCCATCGAATGGTTACGGCGGTGGTTTGTATTGCAGTGGGGGGACGTGGGTGATTGTGGGAAGCACATTCTGTCAGAACAGCGCTGGCAACAGCGGAGGCGGGATCGCCTGCAGGGAGGGGTTACTGGACGTCGCGAACACCATCGTGGCGTTCAGCTGAGAGGGGGAGGCTGTCTTCCTGGGCGGCGAGGCGAGTGCCGTCCTGACCTGCTGCGACCTCTACGGCAACGCTGGCGGGGACTGGACCGGCTCAGTTGCGGATCAACTGGACGTGAATGGGAACATCTCCGAGGACCCTCTATTCTGCGACCTGCCGGCACTGGATCTCACACTTCAGAGCGACTCTCCGTGTGCGCCGGACCACAATCCTGAATGTGGGTTGATTGGGGCTTGGCCTGTGGGGTGTGAACCAAGCTCGACGGTCCCGTGCTCCTGGGGTGCGCTGAAATCCCTGTTCAGGAGGATAGGGTAAGGGTCGGTCGGGTCCGTCGGGGCTGGTCTCCCGGTGGTGGTCTCAACCCCCCTAGACGTCGCCGCCCCATTCCGCTAGGATACCCCGGTCAACGGCTACCCGGGGGCTCACACCCCGCACGCGCAAGGATGGAGAGGACACATGGACTATCACGAACTGGAAAAGACCAAGGTCACCGAACTCCGCGAGATGGCCCAGAAGTACGACGACATCGTGGGCGCCTCGGGGATACCCAAGGAGCAGCTCGTCGACATCCTCGCCGACAAGATGGGGATCGAGAAGCCGCACAAGGAGGTCGTCGGGATCAACAAGGCAAAGATCAAGAAAGAGATCAAGCAACTCAAGAAGGAGCGCGACAAGGTCCTCGAGGCGAAGGACCGCAAGGAGCTGAAGATCGTGCGCCGGAAGATCCACCGGATGAGGCGCAAGCTCCACGCCGCCACCAAGCTCAAGTAGTCGCGCCCCGCCGCAGACCGATCGCCACACCTACCGGCGCTCTTCGGAGCGCCGCTGTGTTTCCCCCGTCATCGGCACGAAGCGCACGGGGATCACGCTCCAGCGCTTGACGGTGCCATCCGCCTGCCTCTCGACCACCACGAGATCTTGCGCGAAGTCACCCACCGGCAGAATCAGGCGCCCGCCCGGGGCGAGCTGGTCGACGAGCGGCTGCGGCACGTGGTCGGGCGCCGCCGCGAGGATGATGAGATCGAACGGCGCGTGCTCGGGCCAGCCTTGGTAGCCGTCGCCGCAGCGCACCTCGACGTTCTCGTATCCCAGCCGCGCAAGCCTCGCGCTGGCCTGCTCGGCCAAGGGGCAGAGGATCTCGATGCCGTAGACGTGATCTACGAGTTCTGCCAGGACCGCGGCCTGATAACCCGACCCGGTGCCGACGTCGAGCGCCCGGGCGTTGGGCTTCGGGCGGGCGAGCTGCGTCATGAGGGCCACGATGTAGGGCTGCGAGATGGTCTGATCGTGCCCGATGGGCAGCGGGCTATCGGCGTAGGCGAGAGCGCGCATCGATTCGGGCACGAACTCGTGCCGCGGTACCTTCTCCATCGCCACGAGCACATCGCGGTCGGTGATGTCACGCCCGCGAAGCTGGTGCTCGACCATGCGGCGGCGCGCGGCGGCGTGGACATCCGTGGCTTCCGCCTCCGCCGTCCCGCCCGGATCCGCCGCGGCCGTCTTCGTCTCGCGCGGGGCCGGCTGGCAGGTGGCGGCGAGGGCGGAGAGCATCAGGGACGCAACCATGAGAACGACGCGGAACGAACAGCGAGAGGAGCGCATCGCGAGTCCCCCCCTTCTCTGGGTGAGGCGAGGTGGGCAGCCACCGCACCTCTACCCAATTCATACACCGTATCTTCCCTGGATGCAAGCAATTGGAGACTGGGAGCACACCCGTTGCGCTACCCCGCACCCACCTGCCATCATCGCGAAAACCATGGAGGAACCGCATGCGTGTCCGTGCCCTTCTCCTTGCAATGTCGCTTGCCTTGGGCGCCGTCGCGGCGGTGGCGGATCCGGGAGCCCCGATGATCGAAGACGAAGTCGCGATCCTGCGCCTGGAGGATCGGCGCGCCGAGTTCGCCCCCTTCCTCGAGTTTCTCGAGTCGCCGCGTGCGAAGACGCGGGCGCGAGCCTGTCTCGCGCTGGGACGCACCTTCGGACCGGCACCCGCCGACACCGCGCACGCTGACGTGCACGCGGCTCTCGCGACCCGTCTGCGCGAGGATCCGTCTCCGGAGGTGCGTCGTGAGGCGGCCTTCACCTTGGGGCTTCTACAGACCCAACGGGCCGCCACCGCTCTCGCGGCCTGTCTGGTCAGCCGTGCCGAGCGGGATCCCCACGTGCGCGCTGCTGCCGCTGAGGGCTTGGGCCGCTGCGGTCTCGACGCCCACCCCGCGGCCATGCGCATCGCTCTTGCCGATCCCCGGGTGATCGTCATCGACGCCGCGCTCCTCGCGGTGTGGAAGGGTTCGCGGCCTTTGCACGTCGATCAGATCCTGCGGCTGGCGGACTACCCGAACAGCGAAGTCCGCTGGCGTGCGGCCTACGCCCTCATGCGCAGTCTTGGCGCCCCGCCATCCGGGCGCACGCCCGTGCCTGGCGGCGCTCGTCTCTCGGCCGTGCAACGTGGCGCCATCTTCGAGCGCATGCTCGCTCTGAGCGAAGATCCAGACGTACGCGTGAAGCTGCAGGCCCTGCGCGTGCTCGGGCGCCTGGGTGACGATGAGCTGGCGCTGCACGATCGTGCCGTGGATGCATTACGCGAGGCGACGGGCCATCGAGATGCGCGTGTGCGCGTCGAGGCGTTACGGGGCCTGGGTGCGCTCCTCGCCGAGACGAACGATGCGCCGCAGATCACCGCCCTGCTCGCAGACCCGCACGGTCACGTTCGCATCACGGCGATCCAGGCGGCGGGTCGCGTGTTCGCCACGCCCGCGCTCGCGCGGCTGCTCGTCTCTGCCCTTGTGTCTCCCTCCACGTGGGAGCGTGCAATTGCGCTACGCGCATTGACGGATCGCGCACGCGAGGAGCAGTTGTGGGATCAGACGCTGCATCTCATCGATCGCGCGGCGGATGATACGGCCTGGGAGGTTCGCTACACCGCGGCCGAGTTGCTTGCGGACGTGTGGCGCGTTCACCGGGACAGCGTGAGAGCTGGCGGCCTCGTGCATGAGGTCGGCGGCGAACTCCTGGACGCTCTGCTGACCCGCTTTGTGCACGATGATCCCAAAGTCGCGAAGGCGGTGGTTCCCTCCTGGGTTCTCACGCAGGAGGCGCAGGATCTCCTGAGCGCCATCGATCCGTTCCTTCGCAGCGACGACGAGATCCTCCGCACGATGACCCTGCACGGACTGGGCGAGTGCTTCGCGCCGGAGACGGCGATCCCCGGAGCAGAGAGCGCCGCAGCCGCGGTTCTCGATCGTGTGAAACCACTCCGCAACGATCCCTCGACCGATGTGCGTGGGGCCCTGATCACCTGCCTCGGTGCGCTCATGAACGGCGGGCAGCGGATGCCGGCCGCGGCGCTGCTGACGAGCATTGCGACGGAGGATCCCGAGCGCCTGATCCGCAACGCGGCGATCGATCAACTCCGCAGCAACGTGCGCGAAGACGACCCGTGGCGCGATCGTCTTGACAGCTTGACCGCTGGACCGCAGGCGACCGATTGGGACATGGCGGCATATCGCATGGCTTTCAGCACCGCAGTCACGGCACGCGAGGCTGTCCTCGAGCTGGATTCGGGCGCACTTCGCATCGCGCTCCTCGGACGCGACGCCCCGCTCACCGTGTACAACTTCGTGCAGCTCGCCGAACGTGGCTACTTCGACAACGGCCGCTGGCACCGCGTGGTCCCCGACTTCGTCGTTCAGGACGGCTGCCCCCGCGGAGACGGCTGGGGCGGTCCCGGGCACACGATCCGCTGCGAGATCAACCACCACCCCTATACCATGGGCGCCTTTGGCATGGCGCTTTCGGGCAAGGACACCGGCGGCAGCCAGTTCTTCCTGACCCTGTCGGAGCAGCCGCATCTCGACGGGCGCTACACCGTCTTCGGGCGCCTGGCGGGCGGAACGGAGCTGATGCAGCGGGTCGGGCAAGGGGATGTGATCCGGAGGGTGCGGATCATCTACGCGCAGCAGTAGCCCGGGGTGGTGATCCACGCCAGGCGAGACTCCGCGAGGGCGATTGCGCGGCTGCCGCATGGAACCGCCAACGGCGTAACATCGTAGATTCTGGGGTAGATGTGACAGCGCTCACCGGGATGATGTGACAAGGCTCACCGGGAGGGATGAAGATGAGGGTGATCCGTCTGGCTTCCACAGTTCTCGCCCTGGGACTCTGCCTGGGGACGTCGCTCGCGGCCCCCCATGCTGACGTGGCGGACCCGCTCGGCATCGAGCTGCCGGCGGGTGTGACGTACGTCACCTCCGTCGAGGGGATTCATGAGTACGGTCTCGAGAATGGCCTCCAGGTGCTGTTCTTCCCCGATCCCTCCAAGCAGACCACGACGGTCAACATCACCTACCTGGTGGGGTCGCTCTACGAAGGCTACGGCGAGACCGGCATGACGCACCTCCTGGAGCACCTCATGTTCCGCGGTACGCCGAACCATCCCGACATCCCCGACGAGCTGACCGCCCACGGCTGCCGGCCCAACGGCTCCACCTGGTACGACCGCACGAACTACTTCGAGACCTTCGCGGCCACGGAGGAGAACCTCGAGTGGGTGCTCGATCTCGAGGCCGACCGCATGGTGAACAGCTTCATCGCCCAGGAGGATCTCGACTCCGAGATGACGGTGGTGCGCAACGAATTCGAGATCGGGGAGAACCACCCGCGCGGCATCT
>JAUVTV010000128.1 GCA_030601305.1 Candidatus Eiseniibacteriota bacterium
AGCACGTGGATCCAGCCCGAGTCGTAGGCGTCCGGCCCCTGACCGTAGGTGGTCAGGATGGCCTCTACGGTGCCGTCGCCGTCGACATCGGCAAACTTCGGTGAGGAGAGCATGGGAGCTGCAGTGCTGAAGGACCATTCGGCCTCCACCGCAGAGACTGGCGGCGCGGCATACAGTAGCGCCGTCCCGAGGATGCACAGCAGAGACAACCAAGCCTTCATGGCGAACCTCCTGGTGGGGTGTGGAACAGCCTTTGCAGTCCCCATTCTACCAGGTTCCCCCAGCCCGTAACCAGTGCAGACCGGCGCGCACGGACCGGGCGTTTGTCGCGGCCGGTGGCTGTGCTATCATCGCCGCCACCCGAACATAGACCGTTGCCGACCGGTGGCCTGGAAGGCCGTGCGCGATGCGGCGTGACCCGGAGGTGTGTACCCCATGCGTCACCGCCCACAGATACCCCGCGTTCTTTGGCCGTGTGAACATGAAGATGCGGAGTGGTTGCACGAAGTGCATTGCGCGAACTGCCAGACGTGCGGCCTGGAGAATCGTATCATGCGTCACGACCTGGAACAGTTCGTCGTGGACGTCCTCGCGCACTACAAGGTCAGCCCCGAGGAAGGCGCGATCGTCGCCCGTGGATTGGTCGCCGCCGATCTCCGCGGCATCGCGAGTCACGGTGTGGCGCGCCTGGGTCGCTACCTGATCGGCATCCAGAAGGGCTACATTCGCCCGGGGATAGAGTTCGTGGTGACGGACGCCCCGCCGGCCATCGCGAGCATCGACGCGCGCGACGGTCTCGGGCAGGTGGTGTCCGAACGTGCCATGGAGCTCGCGATGGAGAAGGCGCGGGAGGGCTCCCCGTCATGAGCGCCAGGCGGCCCTTCGACATCGTGATCGTCGGCGGCGGAATCGTGGGCGCGGCAACGGCCATGGCCTTGACCGCGCGCCCGGGTCTGCGCCTCCTGCTGCTCGAAGCCGAAGACAAGCTGGCCGCGCATCAGACGGGCAACAACAGCGGCGTGATTCACTCGGGGCTCTACTACAAGCCGGGCTCGCTCAAGGCGCGCAATTGCACTGCCGGGAGTCGCGCCCTCTACCGGTTCTGCGCGCAGCACGACCTGCCGCACGAGCGCTGCGGCAAGGTGGTCGTGGCCATCGGCGAGGAGGAGCTTCCCGCGCTCGAGGCGCTTGAACGGCGCGGGTGCGCCAACGGTCTCGAGGGCATTGAGCGCATCACCTCCGAGCAGATCCGCGAACGCGAACCGCACATTCGTGGGGTTGCCGGCCTGTGGGTTCCCCAGACCGGCATCGTCGACTACACGGCGGTGACCGAGGCCTTCGGCCGCATTGTCACGGAACGCGGCGGCGAGATCCGCTTGCAGAGCCGTGTGACGCGTGTGATCCGGACTCCCGAAGCCCTCGTGCTGGAGACCGCGCATGGTGAAGTCCAGACCCGCAACCTGGTGAATTGCGCCGGGCTCCAGAGCGATCGCTTCGCGCGGCTCTGCGGTGTCGATCCCCAGCTGCAGATCGTGCCGTTCCGCGGCGAGTACTACGAACTGATTCCCGAACGACAAGGCCTCATTCGCAATCTGGTCTATCCGGTGCCCGATCCCCGCTTCCCGTTTCTCGGCGTGCACTTCACGCGCATGGTTCGCGGCGGGGTCGAAGCGGGGCCCAATGCAGTGCTCGCATTGAAGCGCGAGGGCTATAGCTGGGGCGCGGTGTCCATGCGTGACATGCTCATGTACGCGGGCTACGGCGGCTTCTGGCGAATGGCCGGGAAGTACTGGCGCACGGGATTCGGGGAGATCTGGCGCTCCCTCAACAAGGGCGCCTTCGTCCGCGCACTGCAACGCCTTCTGCCCGAGCTGAGGGCTGCAGACGTGCAGCCGGCCGGCGCGGGTGTGCGCGCCCAGGCGCTCGCACCCGATGGCCGCCTGGCCGACGACTTCCGCATCGTGGAGGCCCCGCACATGGTGCACGTCCTGAATGCGCCCTCGCCGGCCGCCACCGCCTCGATCAGCATCGGCGAGTCGATCGCCGCGTTGGCGGGGGAGCGCCTCGATCTCGGCTAGCAGCCCGGGTGGCTGATATCCGCCGAGCCAGAATTCGTTCGGATTGCCGAAGATCTCCCAGATCCACGCCTGCTCAGCCGCGGACGAGGACGGCACTCTTAATGATGACCCTTGCCACCTTCCTCGTAGGATCCATAGCCTGAGGAGACATGGGGGAGACAATCACGGGACATGCCCGTGTCTCGTCTGTCTCCTGAGACGGGGGTGCGGCTCCGGCGGCCGCGTTCGAGGTCCCGGCATGAGGCGTTCGCGGGTACGTGGGCTGTCATCCCAATCCCTTGTCAGCCGTCGAGATGCAAGTTCGGGGGGCGAGGAGGTCCGCCCCACCCAGCCGATCAGGAGCCGTGCCGGAGGCTCCGGAGCGCGCGCGGCACGCCCCGTGCCTCTGTAGGGTGCATCAGGCGTTCGCCCTCCTCCGATCGGTCCAAGGACGGGGGGGCCCAGGGGGCGAACGAAACCTCCAAACCGAGCGCGCGAGCGGCTAGCAGGGAGTCAGCAGCATGATTGGCGAGCACCAACACCCGATATGCAGAGATCCGCACCGCCCCGAGCCCGGTCCGAACCACGAGGACGCCGTCCGGCCACTGCCTCTCTCGGCTGACCAGTACCGGGCCGTCCTTTGGCAGAACCTCCGGGGCATGACCTGATTCTTCCAACATCTACCCGATGAAGAGCTTGACGAGTTGCCCCGGGGCAACATTCCACTCCTCTGCAACGAGCTTCGAGCCCTGTACCACAGGCTGAAGGCGGTCGAGAGGACGTGACCTCTCCCTTGTGGAGCGAAGACTCGGCATGGATCAGGGGTAACTCACGTGAGGGGAGGAGGTTGTGGCGAGAATGGCCCTCATCACCTCATTCCGCGTCAATTCGCCCGTAATTGCCTTCATATATATCAGTTGACTTAGCTCCATGCCGATTCTTCGCACCACAACGTACGCGACCCAATGGCACTCCCCGCTCATCCAATCCCTCTCTGGCTGAGATTATCCAGTTGACAACAAAACGCGCCCGGACCTAGTCTTGGGTCGTCATCGAAGGATTCGGTTGGCGGCCGGCTCGAGCCACTGCGAGCGGGTCTGTTCGTGCGCGCAGGGAGGCGGCACATGAGAACCTTCCGCTACATCTCCGTTTTGGCGTTGTGCCTCCTGCTGTTGCCGAACTGCATCCTCCCCGAGACTGCAGAAGGTAAGTCCCCGTGCCGAAAGGACAAGGGAGGATCCTTGACCACCGCGCTGGGGGAGGAGTTCCCCGAGTGCCCGGGCGATTGGGTGTTCGCGCTCGGGCTGTGGACAACTCCACCCGCGCTGCTTTGGTCGATTGCTGAGGCACTCGGTGAGGAGTTCCCCGAACTGGCGGGCCGTCGGCTCTGGTTCGACGCGCTGGGCGAGGAATTCCCCGAGTCTGTTGGTCGCCGTCCCAGCAGTTCCGCACTTGGTGAGGAGTTTCCTGAGCGCGCTGGGACCGCCAACATCGAAGCGTTGGGGGAAGAGTTCCCCGAGTAGCTTCGTCCTGCCTACTCTCACGTTCCGGGATCCCATAGCACAGGTGAAGTACGTCCGCGCTCGTGCGCGGTGTCGAACTGCATCAGGGCGACCCCAGGCACCTGGGTCGCCGGGTCTCCGTCTACCCGGGGTGGACGGAGGAGGTGCACCGTGGGTGATCGCGCCAGGGAACGCGAACTCGCCGGACCCGCTAACGGCTGGGGGTCTCAGGCTGCGCGTGCCCGTGTGTACCTCGCCGCCGGTGCCTGGCAGTCAGCCCACGATCTCCTTTGGCCTGCATTTCGCGCTCATTGGCGCGACCGAGATCTGCCGCTTGAGGCGGTGGAGTGCCTTTGCCTCCTCCTCGGCGCCTGTTCTCGCTTGGGACACAAGGAGCACCTCGAAACCGGTTGCGAGCTGCTGCGGCAGGCAACCGTCTCCGCGGACAATCTGACCGCCGAAGCGCGCGTGCTGGCCGCTCTGACCCTCGCGCAGGAAGAAACGAATCGCGGCGCCTACGGTGCGGCCCGGGTGCGGCTCGATGCGGCGCACGAAGCTGGCCTGGGCCAGGCGAGCGCGTGCACCCGCGCCCGCGTGGCGCTCGTGCGGGGGCGCATCGAGGCCGTGGAGGGCCACGAGAACGCCGCCCGGGAACGGGCCCTCGAAGCCGCCACACTCGCGGCGGAGGCGGAGAACGAGAGCCTCGCCGGGGATGCCCTCTCGCTGCTCGCCATCATCGCCCGGCGGCAGGGATCGTTGGCCGAGGCCGGCACCCTCTATGCAAAGGCTGCGCATCACTACTGGCGCGCGGGCAACCTCGCCGGCAGCACCGTGGTGCTGCTCAACCGCGCATGGGCCGTGGGGCTCATCGGATTCCTCCCGATCAGCACGCGGCTCTTCGAGGAGGCGCTGCAACACGCGGTCACGCTGGGACGGAAAACCACCGCACTCCTCGCACGACTGGGCCTGGGTTGGGTGGCAGTCCGCGAAGGCGAGCTGGCCGAGGCGCGCGCGCGCCTTCTCGCCGCCTGGCGTGAGGCGCGACACCTCGAGCTGCCGCGCGAAGAGGGACTCGCCCTCCAGTACCTGTGCGAAACCTATCTGCTCTCGGGCACGCTGCACAAAGCACGCGTCGCGCTGCGCCTGGGGCAACGGCTGGCCGGGCGCCTTGCGCCTGGCGGGGATCTCGCCCTCGAAATGCGCATCAAGGAGGCGCTGCTGCACCTCGCGGAGGGCCGTTCCCAGGACGCCGTCACCGTGGCTGAAGAGGCCTGCCAGCTGGCCATTCGCAACGGCGCGCGGTGGGAAGAGGCGCAGGCGCAGCGGCTCTGCGCGATGGGGCACATGCGTGCTGGCAGCCTGGGGCCCGCACGCGAAGCGTTCTCGCGCGCCCGCGAGATCTTGATCGCGATGGGTGAGCAGCTCGAACGACTTGTCGTCGAGGCGCACCTTCGCGAGTTGGGAGCCGCGTGCACCGAGGCACGCCCATCGGCGGGCGGCCGGGAGGACATCTCGAGTGCGGCGCGGTTCTGGCTTTCGCACCCGCTACTCGGACTCCCGCGCACATCCTGCGTCCGCGAACCGTCCGCGAAGGGCCGTGGCCCGGTGCGCAACGAGCCTGGCGCCGAGGTTTCGCCGCCGGTGACCGTGCATCCGGTGTGGCGTGCCTTGGGGCTCGCCACGCAGGCGGATTCGGTGATCGCGGTCCTCAACGACCTGGAGACCTTCTCGGGCGGAAACCTGCCCGTTCTGATCCTGGGGGAGACCGGCTCCGGCAAGGATCTCCTGGCCCAGGGCGTCCATCGGCTCAGCGGACGCCCGGGGCAGTACGTGCCGATCAACTGCGCTGCAGCGAGCAGGGACCTCTTCCTGGCCGAGCTGTTCGGCGCACAGCGCGGCGCTTTCACCGGAGCCGTCGAGCATCGCAGCGGCCTCATCAGCGAAGCCGAGAACGGAACGCTTTTCCTCGACGAGATCGCCGACCTGGAACCCGAAGCGCAGGGCTTCCTGCTGCGTTTCCTCGACAGCGGGGAAGTCCGTCCGCTGGGATCCACGAAGAGCCGGCGCATCGCGACCCGCATTGTCACGGCGACCTGCCTCGATCTGGCCGAGCGCGTGGCAGAGGGCCGCTTCCGACCCGACCTCTACGGTCGACTCGCGGGGCTGATCGTCCGCGTCCCGCCTCTGCGCGAGAGACCCGATGACATCGAGCCGATTCTTTCGGCCCTCTGGCAGCGTGAAGGTGGCGCCCCGGAAACGTACCGGCAGGTCGTCACCCCGCCGGTGCTGGAGGCCCTGAGGAGCTGGCCCTGGCCGGGGAATGTCCGCGAGCTGCGCCACGCTGTCGCGCGCGCCATGCAGCTCTGCGATTCGCGCGGGGTCCTTGCCGCACGAGCCGATCTGCTGCGATATCGCGAGCGGCGCCCGTCGGCCGTCCAGCTGCCGAGCCCTGCGCTGATGTCGGTCGCCGCCCAGGACGGGCGGCGGTCAGTGCGAAGTCTCCCGCCCGGACGTGGCCCGTGGGATCCGCAGGTGCTTCGGGACGCCCTTCAGGCGGCCGGTGGTCGCGTATCCGGAGCCGCCGACATCTTGGGCATCTCGCGAAGCCACGCCTATCGCCTCTACAAGCGCCTCCGGGACGAGGCAAGCTAGCCATCTCACCACCTGAGTTTCCCCCATCCGCAGAATCTGGTATTCTTCTAGTGAATGCTGGCTCTGCCCCACTACATCCAACAGGAAGGAGTTGCGGGATGAGAACTTGCCTTCTCCTCTGCGGCCTCTGCGCTCTCCTGACTCTCCCG
>JAUVTV010000048.1 GCA_030601305.1 Candidatus Eiseniibacteriota bacterium
CCTGCCGGCTTTCGCATTGATCGGAGTTCATCCACCGCTCTTGGAAGGACGCTCATCATGAAACGTCCACTTGGTTTCGCCCTGGTCATGGGCGCTCTGGGGGTCCTCGGCAGCCTGGCGCTCCCGCCCACCGCGGCGCAAGGATCCGACCCGCTCCCCGGATCGGTCGCGCGGCCCACGGAGGTCGAGGCGCGTGACACGCCCAGCGACGGCGGGGGATCGATCACCGTCAGCTGGGAGGCCTCTCCCGGCGCGACCGGCTACCGCGTGGAGCGGGCGGCTGAGGGCGGGGAATTCGAGGACGTCGGGTCGGCGGCGGATCTCGAGACCACTTTCGACGACTCGGGCGTGATCGACGGCACGCCCTACAGCTATCGCGTCATCGCCCTGGGACCGGCCGGCACGGAGGCGATCTCCGCGGTCGTCGCCGGCGTGGTAGCCAAGCCGCAGTGGTTCAACATGGATCTCTTCGGCGTGGCGCTCGCCATCCTCCTCTTTGCCGGCGTCGTCATCTGGTACATCCGGCGCGCGCGCGGCGGGGCCGACCTCTTCGTCCGCCGCATTGCGGGTCTCGAGGCGGTCGATGAGGCCGTGGGCCGGGCGACCGAGATGGGTCGCGCCGTGCTCTACATCCCCGGGACGGGGCAGATCTCCGAGATGGGCACCGTGGCCTCGCTCAACCTGCTCGGCGAGATTGCAAAGAAGACCGCCGAGTTCGGCACGCCGATCAACGTCCCCAACCGCGATCCGATCGTCTACACCGTGGCCCGCGAGGTCGTCAAGGGCGCCTACACCACCGCCGGGCGGCCCGACGCCTATCAGCCCGACAGCGTCCACTTCGTGGCGCAGAACGCGCTGGCCTACGCCGCGGCGGTCAGCGGCATCATGGTGCGCGAGAAGCCGGCCACCAACTTCTTCATGGGGCCGTTCCACGCCGAGTCGTTGATTCTCGCCGAAACGGGCGCCTCGACGGGCGCCATTCAGATCGCGGGCACCGATCAGGTGCCCCAGCTGCCGTTCTTCATCGTCGCCTGTGACTACACGCTGATGGGGGAGGAACTCTACGCCGCCTCGGCCTATCTGTCACGCGACCCGCTCATGATGGGGGCGCTCAAGGGCGAGGATGCCGGCAAGGTGGTCTTCCTGTTCATACTGGTCATCGGGACCCTCGTGTCGCTGTTTTTCGGCGTCGACGGTGGCAGGATCCTTTCCACGACGGGCTTCTAGGAGCTGACAAGATGCGAGAGAAGATACCGCTCGCGCTGCTGATCATCTTGGGTTTGATCGGGCTGACCGATCGCTTCATGCCCCATCCGGGGCCCGAAGCGCTCAATCAGTACTTGCGCGACACGTTGCTGCGCATCATCTCGGCCTTCGCCCTGATCCTGGGGCTGGGGAACCTGATCGTGCGCCACTTCAACCGAATCAAGCGCAAGGAGGAACACTGGCCGCACTCCTACGTGCTGCTGGGCAGCTTCGTCCTCGCCTCGATCATCGGTCTCTTCGGGGGGGTCAGCGGCGAGCTGTGGTTCCCCACGAGTATCGGCGGCTTCCAGTTCGATATCACCACGATCTATAACAAGATTCTCATCCCGCTGGGAGCCAGCATGTTCTCGCTCCTGGCCTTCTACATGGCCTCGGCTGCCTACCGCTCCTTCCGGGCGCGGAACTGGCTTGCGGCGCTGCTGCTGATCTCCGCGTTCATCGTGATGCTGGGGCAGGTGCCGCTGGGGGCCTACATCTCACCGGTGATACCCGAGATCAGTCAGTGGATCATGGAGGTGCCCAACACGGCCGCCAAGCGAGGTATCGAGCTGGGCATCATCCTGGGGATGCTGGCGACGCTGCTGAAGATCCTTACCGGGATCGAGCGGAGCTGGTTGGGGAGTGGACGATGAACTGGGAACGCCTGAGAAACGTCGATCGCCGCATCATCTTCCTGGCGATGGGTCTGGGGATCCTGATCCCTCTGCTCTTTCCGGTGGAGCTGCCCGTCGGGGCGCAGCGGATCACCACGCGGCTCTTCGAGACGGTGGATGCGATCGACGGGCAGAAGCAGTGCCTGATGATCTCGAGCGACTACACGCCTCAGACCGAAGCCGAGAACCACCCGATGACCATCGCTCTCCTGCGCCACGGGTTCACGCGACGCATCCCGGTGCTGCTCAACGCCCTCTACGTGGAGGGTGCGCCGCTCCTGGCGGATGCCATCGACCAGGTGATGGGTGAATTCAACGCGCGCGCGACCTCCCGCGAGGACAGCGTCATCTACGGCCGGGATGTGGTCTACCTCGGCTGGC
Organism: Candidatus Eiseniibacteriota bacterium; assembly: GCA_030601305.1. Taxonomy (GTDB): domain Bacteria; phylum Eisenbacteria; class RBG-16-71-46; order CAIMUX01; family WJJG01; genus JAUVTV01. The sequence continues at coordinate 2,301 of JAUVTV010000048.1, forward strand.
AGCCACCGCCGATCGTCCCCATCCTGGCGATGGGGGAGAGCATCGCCGGCATCTATGTCGAGGACTACTACGGGAACCGCACGGACTCGCTGGAGGTGATGCAGCACATCCACACCTATGACGAGGTGGGGATCGTGGTGGCCATCACCGGTCTCGCGGCGCCGCTCTGGTACGTGCAGCTCGCCCAGACCAAGTACGGCGTGGCCGTGGGCGCCGCCTGCACCGCGGTCTGCGCCCCGGACTTCTACCCCTACTGCGCAACCGGTCAGATTTCCGGGATGATGGCCGGCATGAAGGGTGCCGCGGAATACGAGGAGATGGTCGATGAGCAGTTCGCCCTGGGAGGCCGACGCAAGGCCACGGAGGGCATGGTGGCGCAGTCGGCCGCGCACCTGGTCATCATGGCCTTCGTGATCCTGGGCAACATCTCCTACTTCGCCTCGAGGAGAAAGAAGACATGAACCTGAGCACGGACATCTGGGTCTGGGTGGGGGTGGTGCTTACCCTGTGCGTCTACTCCTTCCTCTACAAGGACAATCCGTTCTATCGGTTCGGGGAGCACCTCTTCGTGGGTGTGGCGAATGCCTTCACGCTGAGCTTCATGTACCACCGCATCATTGTGCCCATCATGTGGCGGCCCTTCGCGGGCGCCGTGCGGATCGCCGGGGAGGAGGGCATAACGCCCGAGCTGTTCAACCCGATGGCCGAGGCCAACTTCCTGGTCATCATCCCGGGCCTCATCGGGTGCATGTACTTCACGCGCTTCATTCCCGGAATCACGTGGATGGTGCGCATCCCGATCGGCATGTTCATGGGCTACTACACGGGGCGTGTCGTGCCGGCCTATTTTGAAGGCAGCATCTTCCCGCAGATGAAGGGGACGATCGTCACCCAGGCGAGCTTCGATCCGGCGATGGGTGGCGGTCTGATGGCGGGGATCTTCGCGGTGATCATCTTGATCGGCGTTATCGGAACGCTGACCTACTTCTACTTCTCGAAGGAGCACAAGGGCTTGATCAAGGTGGGAGCCAACACGGGCATCGTCTTCGTCATGGTGGGATTCGGCGCCTCGTTCGGCTTCACGGTGATGGCGCGTGTCTCGCTGGCCATCGGGCGCTTCGTGTTCCTCTTGCGCGATTGGCTCGGGGTGATCAGCTAGCTGCTTTGAAGTCGCGAGGGGGGAGAGCCATAGAGGGCCCGCTGCGAGTTCCGCAGCGAGCGCGCGATAAGCGCGAGCGAGGACCTGTTTGAGCGCGGGGCCCTCCTATGGCCTCCCCCCGGGCGACTCGCCGCAGGCTAGGTGGTCACGCCAATCTTCTCGAAGAGGCTGAGCGGCTTGATCCGATGCCGATTGAGCCCCACATCCGCCGGCGCCAGGCCCTGCGCCAATCCCAGCAGCTGGAAGTAGTAGATCGGGGGTACTTCCAGCTTCTCACCGGTCTTGCGCGCGATGAGGAGCTGGCCGGTGTCGAAGGAGGAGAAGCACGTCGGGCAGATGAGACCCATGCAGTCGACGCCCGCCTCCTTGATGGAGCGGAGCACCGTGCGGGTCATCTCGAGCGGCAGGTCGACATCCACGCACGCCTTGCCACAGCAGAGGAAGCGCTCCCCGTGGGGAACCGGTTCGGCGCCGATCGCCTCCACGAGCTGGTGCAGGATCTGCGGATCGTCCGGATCGTCCACGTTCATGATGTTCGACGGCTTGAGCAAGTGACAACCGTAGTGCAAGGCGACGCGCACGCCCGTGAGCGGGCGCGTGACGCTCTCCCGAATGCACTCGATGCCGATCTCATCGCGGATGAGCGCGACGATGTGCCGCACGCTCACTGTGCCGCGGTACTCGCGCCCGACGCGCGCCAGGCGGCGGTTCACCCGCTCGCGTAGCTCCGCGTCCTCCTTGAGCATGTGATTCGCTTCGCTGAGCGTGCCCGTGCAGCCGCTGCAGATGGTGAAGATGCTCAAGCCGGCCTCTTCGGCAATGGTGAGATTGCGCGCCGCCAGGGTGAGCCAGCCGATCTTGTCGGAGGCTTGGAAGAAGATGGGGTCGGGGCAACAGGAGAAGCCGTCCAGGTCGACAATCTCGACGCCCAGCGGCTCCAGGGTGCGACGCACCGCGAGCTCCATGTGGGGGTACTTGGTCGGGATCAGGCACCCCGGGAAGAAGGCGGCCTTCATGATGATTCCCCATCCTCCTCGTCGGGACGCAGGATCTCGCGGATCTCCTCCATGTCGATTTCCGGCAACGGCGGCAATCCCATTCCCTCACGCTTGCGATTCAGCGTGCCGAGAACCGGGGCGCTGCGTCCGGTCTTCCGAATCATCTCGTAGATGGAGGTGACCTCGTCAGGTTGCGCGCCGTTTTCGCGCGCGAGGTTCTTGAGGGCGATGATGACCTCGACGGGACGGACGTCCTGCGGACAGCGCTCGTAGCAGTTGTAGCAGTTCGAGCACTTCCAGATGATCGAGTCCTCCGCGACGAGTTTGTCGATCCCGCCCAGGAGCGCGGTGAGCATGATCTCGCGGGGGTTGAAGCCGGCGTAGAAGCGCGCGCTGGGGCAGTCACCGACGCACGCCCCACACTGGTAGCAGTAGCTGACGCGGTTGCCGCCGAGCACCTTTTCGAGCCGGCGGCGCGCGGCGAAATCGACCTGCACCCCGGCCTCCTGGGGCTGATCCTCAGCTGACGGCTTCTTTCGGGCGTCATCGCTCATCGAACTGCCTCGGGCCCCTTCTTGGCCGCCTTCCCCGCCTGCTCCTTGAGCATGCGGATGCTGTTGCTGCGGCACTTGGGACAGGTGCGTTCAACGGGTTCACCGTCCTTCGTGTGGATCGCGGTGAACTCGTGGCCACAGCGCATGCAGCGGAATTTCCTACGAACCTCCATCTGCGCCTCTCCTCGTTCCGCTTTGCCTAGGAACTCGCTTCCGACGCGGTGACCTTCTTCCTTGTGGCGGCTTCGCGGGCCTTGGCCTGGCGGGCCTCGGTCTTGCGACGTTCCTCGCCGAGCACCTTGGCCGTGTGCGCGATCTCCTCGGCGGTGACCTGCGTGCGCGGCTCATCCAGGGCGCGCATCACCTCGGCGAACTTCTGACCCTCGGCGGCGCTGATCCACTCGAGCTGCAGCCGCTCAGGGCGAATGCCCAGCTTCTCCAGTTTGTCCCACAAGCGCTCGACGCGTGTCACCGTGCTGCGATTGGCGTTGATGTAGTGACAGTCGGCGAAGTGACAGCCCGAGACGAGCACCATCGGCGCGCCCTTCTCGAAGGCGTAGAGCACCAGGTCTTCCGAGACGCGCGCACTGCACATCGTGCGAATGAGGCGGCCATGCGTGGGAAACTGCAGGCGCGCGGTGCCGGCCGTATCGCCCCCGGCGTACGAGCACCAATTGCAGGCGAAGGTGACCAGCTTGTCGCGCGGGTTATCGGTGAGCACGGCGTTCACCTGGGCCTTCAGCTGCTCATCGGTGAAGTGGGTCATCGTGATCGCGTCGAAGGGGCATTCCGCGGCGCAGTTGCCGCATCCGGCGCAAGCCGCTTCCACTACCTCCGCGACCTCGCCCTTCTTCCAGTTGATCGCGTGGAAGGGACAGACGGCCGCGCACATTCCGCACTTCTTGCACAGCTCTTCGATGATCACCGGGGTGACCGCGTCCAGCGTGATCTTCCCGGCATTGAGGAGGATCTGCGCGTGCGAGGCAGCCGCGCCGGCCTGCGTGACCGAGTCCTTGATGTCCTTGGGCGATTCGGAGCAGCCGGCGAAGAAGATCCCGCGACTGGGCGCGTCCACCGGCTTGAGCTTGGGGTGCGCTTCCATGAAGAACCCGTCACCGGTGCGGCTCAGCGTGAGCAGCCTCTGGATGGCGCCCGAGTCGCTGCGCGGCTTGACGCCCACGGAGAGGACGACCATGTCCAGCTCGTGGGACTCCAGCTCGCCGGTGAGCGTGTTCTCCACGGCGATGGTCAGCGCGTGCGTTGCGGGATCCTCGCGGATCTCGCCGGGGATGCCGCGAATATAGCGCACGCCAGCCGCCTTGCTGCGGATGTACAGGTCCTCGAATCCCTTGCCGAAGGCGCGAATGTCCAGGTAGAAGACCTTGCTCTCGGTGTCGGGATAGTGATCCACGAGCAGTAGGGTGTCCTTGACCGTGTTCATGCAGCAGATGTTGGAGCAGTAGGGGGAACCGTACTGGGTCGAACGCGAGCCGACGCACTGGACGAAGCCGATGCGCTTGGGGCGCTGCATATCCGAGGGGCGCACGAAGTGCCCGTCGGTCGGCCCGCCGGCGCAGATGAGCCGCTCGAACTCCATGCTCGTGATCACGTTGGGATAGCGCCGGTAGCCGTACTCCTTGATCTCGGTCGGATCGTAGACGTCCATGCCCGTCGCCACCACGATGGCGCCCACCTCCAGCTCGAGGATCTCATCGTGCATGTCGAAGTCGATGCACTTCTTGTCGCAGACGTCGAGGCATTTCCCGCACGCGATCGGGTTGTTGCCCAGGCAGTTGTCGGCGTTGATCAGGTACGCCGACGGCACCGCCTGCGGGAACGGGATGTAGATCGCCTTGCGTGACGAGAGCCCGATCTGATACTCGTCGGGCACGACCACCGGACAGACCTTGGCGCACTCGGCGCAGCTGGTGCACAGGTCCTCGTGCACGTAGCGCGCCTTCTTGCGCACCTTGACGCGGAAGTTCCCCACGGTGCCCGCTACGTTTTCCACCTCGCTGTAGGTCAGAACGCGAACCTTAGGATGTCGACCGACATCCATCATCTTGGGGCCGAGAATTCATATGGAGCAGTCCATGGTCGGGTACGTCTTGTCGAGCTGCGCCATGATCCCGCCGATGGACGGTTCCTTCTCGACCAGGTAGACGTCCAGCCCGCCGTCGGCCATGTCCAGCGCCGCCTGAATGCCGGCGATGCCGGCGCCGATGACCAGCGCGGCCTGCGTCACCGGGATCGTCGGCTCCTCCTGGGGCTGCAGCTGCTGCGCGCGGGAGACGGCGCTGCGGACGAGGTCCTTGGCCTTCTGCGTCGCACCGTCACGGTCGTGCGCGTGAACCCACGAACAGTGTTCGCGCAGGTTGGCCATCTCCAGCAGGTAGGGGTTGAGTCCTACACTGGCCACGCAGGCCCGGAACGTCGGCTCGTGCATGCGGGGCGTGCACGAGGCGACGACCACCCGCTCGAGCTTGCTCTCCACGACCGCCCGGCGGATCTCGTTCTGCCCGGGGTCTGCACAGGTGTACTTGTTGCGCACCACGCAGACGACCCCCGGAAGGGCTCGGGCGAACTCCTCCACGTCGGCGGTGTCTACCGAGCCGGCGATGTTCAGTCCGCAGTCGCAGACGCAGACGCCGGTGCGGGGCAGTTCACTGATCATCCTCTCCCATCCTCCGAAGGTTCGGCATCCGGAAGTGCGTCGGCCAGCAGGTTCCAGATGTCGGTGATCTTGACACGCTCCGGCGCATCTTCCGCGGCGCCCTCCAGGGCGCACCGCAGGTGGATGTAGCAGCCGGGGCACGCGGTGACGAGGGTCCGGCTTCCGGCATCGGTCGCTTCCCGCAACCGCGCCGTCTGCAGCGCCTTGGTCCCCGCGTTGCAGCCCAGCCAGGCGGTGTTGCCGCAGCAGATAGCCTGCTCGCGGTTGTGTGCCATCTCGGCGATTTCCGCGCCGGCGACGTCGCTCAAGAGCTTGCGCGGCGCATCGTACAGCCCGCTCCTCCGGCCCAGCCGGCACGGGTCCTGGTAGCTGACCGGCCCAGATGGGCCGTTCTTCCGTACGGCCGCCAGGCACTCGGCCTTGGCCGCCAGCAGCTCGCTCGCGTGAACCACCTCGTAATTCGCACCGAGACGCGCCGCGGCCTCGCGAAGCGCGACCAGGCATTCGGGGCAGATGGTGATCACGCGCCGCGCGCCGCTCTGCGTGATCTGCTCAGCGACCATCTTCTCGAGCTGCTCGGCCACGGGCACGCGGCCCGAGATGCGCATGTGGTGGCCGCAGCAGCGCTCGTTGGCGAGGATCGCGGGTTCAATTCCCACGCGATTCAGGAGTCGCACAACGGCGCGCGCACTTCGGGCGAGCCCTTCACCGGTCTCACCGCCGAAGTAGGCCGCAAAGTACGGACTGCAACCGACGAAGAGCAGGTCCTCGCACGCGCCCTGCTCACGCTCGGCAAGGACGGTGACACGCATGTCGTCGGTGATCCACTCACAGCGCTTCTGCTTCAGCCGAGCGCGCGTGTGGCAGATGCTGATCTGCTCGAAAACGCCGCCGTGCGAGCAGGGGATGATGCCCTCGGGAGCTGCGGCGCCCACCTCGCGGCTCGGAGCATCCGCTGCGCCCTCCGCCACGGCCGGCTCGGCGGGCTTCGGAGCCAGATCCGCCGCCACGGCGGCGGCGCGCGCCTGGAGGATGAACGCCGAGTAGTCGATGCCCATCGGACAGACCGCCGAGCAGCGCTCGCAGGTGAGGCAACTCCACAGTGACGGTTCGGCGGCCAGGCGTTCCAACCCCTCGGAAACGAGTCGCGAGACGAGTCGCCGCGGAGAGAAGTGCTGGTAGGGTGCCACCGGGCACACGGCCGTGCAGCGGCCACACTCCAGGCACGACAGGACGCGCGTGGGTTGGAGATCGGGAACGACTTCAACCTCGGCAGCAGGCAAGGCGGCCGGCGCGATCGGACTGCGCCCCACGGCGCGCACCTGCTCGACGAACTCATTCATGATCTCGGCGAAGCGGATCCCCTCGGCGGCCGAGATCCACTCCAGCCGCAGGCGATCGGGTTCTAGGCCGAGTATCGCCGTCAGCGCCTGCATCTTCTCGTACTGCTCGGCCGCCCGGTAGTTGCCGACGCGGTAGTGGCAATCGCCAAAGTGGCAACCGGACACCATCCCGCCGTCGGCCCCGCGCGCGCCGGCCCGCAGGCCGAAGGACGGGTGCACGCGGCCGGAACACATCACCCGCAGGAGACGGAAGTGGGGAGTTTGCGGCCGGCGGGAGATACCGGCCGTGTCCGCGCCGGCATAGGAGCACCAGTTGCACGCGAAGACCAGAACGTGCGGATCGAACGTGGCTTTCTCCGCGGCCTGCGCAGCGCTCTTTCTCGTCTTCGTCTTCTTCATCGCTCTCCACGCGCGGATCGTCCGCTAGCTGCCCTCTGAGCAGAAGAGGCTGTCGATCATCGAGGTGATCTGTGGGTCGGTGAAGTGCTGGGCTTCGATGGCGCCCGTGGGGCACCAGACCGCGCACGTGCCGCACCCCTTGCACAGCGCGGGGTTGATCTGCGCGACGCGCGCGCCCGCCTTGCCGTCGACCAGGGACGGCGCCTGGAACTCGCACAGCGAGACGCACAGCCCGCAGGCGCGGCAACGCGCCGCATCGACGCTGCAGACGGCCGGATCGAGGAGCAGCTGTCCCTTGCCGAGCAGCGCGGCCGCCTTGGCTGCCGCCGCGGAGGCCTGCGCCAGCGAGTCGGGCAGGTCCTTGGGGCCCTGAGCGGCGCCGCAGAGGATCACACCGTCGACGCACGTCTCGACCGGACCGAGCTCGGGATGTCGCTCCAGGAAGAACCCGTCGGGCCCCTTGGGGGTCTTCAGTATCTCTTGAATGCGGTCCGCCTCAGCCATCCGGGGAACGAGCCCCACGGCGAGGACCACCAGATCCACCGGGGCGCGCACTTCGGCCCGCAGCAAGGTGTCGTACGTGGTGACCGTCTGTGCGCGGCGCGCATCCCCCGTCACCCGCGGCGGTCGTTCGGCGTCGAAGCGGAGGAAGACCGCCCCCGAAGCGCGCGCCTCGCGGTACATCTCCTCGGCGCCGCTGGAGACCATGCGCATGTCGCGGTAGAAACAGATCGCATCCACGCCGCGGCGGCGGATCTCGAGCGTCTGCTTGACGGTCGTCGGACAGCAGATCCGGGAACAGCCAGGGTATCCGCACGCCTTCGCGTCGGCCGGGTCCACACGCGAGCCGACGCACTGGATGAAGGCGACGCTACCGACATCACCCAAGGTTGCCTCGGGATCCCGAAGGCGTCGTTCGAACTCGACCGAGGTGATCACGTTGTCGAACTCGCCGAAGCCGAACTCGCCGGCCGCCGGCTCGTACGGCTCGGCTCCGATGGCGATGATGATGCCGCCGGTCTCGATCTCTTCACCCTTCTCGTCCGCGGAGGATGGCGCGTCCGGGGTGTCCTCGAGCGCCGGCCCCAGCCTCACGCGGAAGTTGCCCACGAAGCCGGTGACCTCCCGCACCTCGGTGCCCAGCCTGAGATCCACGCCCCGCTCGCGCATGCGCGCGCGCATCTGCTCGATCGCCTCACCGGGATCCTCGCCGGCGGGGTAAAGCGAGTGGAGCTGAGTGAGCAAGCCTCCCAGGTGCTGGCTGCGCTCGACGAGCGTGACTCGGAAGCCGAGTGCGCTCAGGTCGCTGGCTGCCTTCATGCCCGCCAGGCCGCCGCCCAGAACCACGGCCTTACGCAACACGTCGACCAGCGTCGGCGTCAGCGGACTCAACCGCTTGGCGCGCGCGGTGGCCATACGCAGGAGGTCCATCGCCTTCTCCGTGGCGGCCTCCGGTTCGGCGGCGTGCACCCAGGAGCACTGGTCGCGGATGTTGACCATCTCCAGCAGGTACGGGTTGAGACCCGCGGCGCGGCAGTTCTCACGGAAGATCGGCTCGTGGGTCCGCGGCGTGCACGCGGCGACCACGATCCGGTTGAGCCCGTGCTCCAGGATGGCCTCCTGGATGCCGGACTGCGACGTGCTGGAGCAGGCAAAGAGTTCCTCCGAGACGTGCACGACACCGGGAAGCGTGCGGGCGTATTCGAGAAGCTGTGACATGGTGAGCGTGCCGGCGATGTTGATGCCGCAATCGCAGAGAAAGACGCCGATGCGCGGTTCGCCGCCCATGGCGGCCACGGGCGGTGTACCTGCGTCCGCAGCCGTCGAGGCGGGGACACCCTGGGTCCGGCCGGCTCCCGCGACGCCCTCCTGGTCCAACACCGCACCCCAGTCGCGCGACGTGTGCGGATCGAATTCGGGGGAGACCTCCTCGGCCCACGCCGGGCCCTCCTCGGCCTCGTCGGATGCCGAAGGTGTCTTCGCGGCGCGGGGCGTCTCCCGAACCACTGTCGTGGGGGAGGCGTCCGCGTCGTCCGCGGTGTCCCTCAGCAGGATAGCGGCTTCAGCCGCCGCGGCCGATCCCTGCGCGACGCAGTCGGGAATCACCTGGGGCCCGATCGCGCTGCCGCAGACGTAGACCCCCTCGCGCGAGGTGCGCACCGGGGAACCTCCCGGCCGGGAGGCAAAGAAACCCATGGGGGAAAGTTCGATGTCCAACCGCGCGGCCAATTCGCGCGCCCCTGCCGGCGGCGTCCCGGCGCACGAGAGAACGACCATGTCGGCATGCAGCTGAATCGGTTTCCCGGTTTCGGTGTTCTCGGCGTGGATGATCAGATCGTGGCCGTCATCCGTCTCGGTGATCTTGGCCGGGCGCCCGCGCACGAAGCTGATCCAGTCCTTCTGGCGCGCGCGCGCGTAAAACTCCTCGAAACCCTTGCCGAAGGCGCGGATGTCCATGTAGAGGATCGTCACCGACTCGAGGTTCGGATCGTGCTGCTTCAGCAACATGGCGTCCTTCACGGCGTTCATGCAGCAGAAGCGCGAGCAGTACGGCCGGTCATCCTCGCCGCGCCCGCCGACGCACTGGACGTAGACGACGTTCTTGGGCGGTTTCTCGTCCGACGGGCGCAAGACGTGGCCCAACGTCGGCCCCGAGGCGTTCAGCAGGCGCTCGAGCTCGAGGCTGGTGACGACATTCGGGTAGGACGCGTAGCCGTACCGGCGCAGATGACGCGGGTCGAGCTCCTCGAAGCCGGTGGCCACGACCACGGCGCCGACATCTAGAACGAGCTCCTTCGGCACGCGATTGTGCGTGGCGGCGCCTGTGGGGCAGGCCTTCACGCACTGCTCGCAGCGCACCATCTCGGGCTTACTCAGACAGAGATCCGGATCGACGGCATACGCGGAGGGGACGGCCTGCGGGAAGGGGCGGAAGATCGCCTTGCGCGTGCTGAACCCCATGTCGCAGGGATTGGGCGCCTTCACGGGACACACCTCAGCGCAGTCCCCGCAGCCGGTGCACAGCTCGGGAATCACCCCGACGGAGCGGCAGAGCACGTGCGCGCGAAACGCGCCCGGCGCGCCTTCCAGCGCGGTCACCTCGGAGCAGATCAGAAGCTCGATCCCGGGATGCCGACCGGCATCCATCATCCGCGGGCCCAGAATTCAGATCGAGCAATCCATCGTCGGGAAGGTCTTGTCGAGCTGCGCCATGCGGCCACCGAGGCTCGAACTGCGCTCCACCAGGTAGACCTGGTGACCCGCGTCGGCCAAATCGAGCGACGCCTGGATGCCCGCGATCCCCCCTCCGATGACCAGAACGGCTCCGGATGTCTCCTTGGGCTTGTCGGTTGCCATCCGGCCTTATCCTCTATGCCTGCTTCTTCGCGAGTGCCTCTTCGGCGAAGGACATCCCGCGTTCCAGCGCCTCGAGATTGAGAACCTCGGTACCCGGCGGCACCGACGTGCGCACCGCCTCGCGCATCGCATCCGGCGTGACCAGACGCGTGCACCCGGTGATGAAGCCGAGCATGACGATGTTGGCCACCATGCGGCGACCCATCTCCTCGGCGGTGTGCGTCGCGGGAGCCGTGGCCGTCGGGCCGCCGTTCGCGCCGCCCCGGCTCCGCTCCACGAGGTGGCTGTCGTAGAGCAGCGTGCCGCCTTCGGTGAGCGTGTCGATGAACAGGTCGTAGCCCTCCTGCGACATCGCCGCCAGGATCTCCTGTTTGCGCACGTAGGGATCGAGGATCTTCTCATCGGAGATGATCACCTGCGCGGCACAGGCGCTGCCCCGGGCCTCGGGCCCGTACGACTGGACGAGGGTGGCCGCCTTGTCGTCGAAGACGCAAGCCGCCTTGCCCAGGATGTAGCCGGACAGGATGATCCCCTGGCCGCCGAACCCGGTGATGCGGATCTCTTTTCTCATCTTGCTCTGCTCCGCTTTCGGTCACCAGCCGGCCTAGCGGCCGGGGGCGCCTTCCGCGACCCGGTCGAGGAAGGTGGGCTTCTCCATATCGACGAACTTGCCGACCACGATCTTCGTCTGGAAGCCGATATCCAAATCGGCGGTGTCCGCACCGTGACGGACCTCGCAGTTGTCGTGATAGAACTTCATGAGATCGTAGCCCGTTCCCAGCCGGTTCTTGCGCGCGTAGAGCGTCGAGCAGGGCGCGATCACCTCGACGAACGAGAAGCCCTTCTTCTGGATCGCCTCGAGCATGGCGCGCTTCATGCGCCGCACGTGGAGCGACGTCCAGCGTGCCACGTAGGATGCTCCGCAGGAGGCCACCAGGTGCGGCACGTTGAACGGGTACTCGTGGTTGCCGTAGGGCGAGGTCGTCGTGCGGGCCGTGTGCGGCGTGGTGGGGGCGAGCTGGCCCCCGGTCATGCCGTAGATGAAGTTGTTGACGCAGATCACCGTGATGTCGATGTTGCGGCGCGCCGCGTGAATCAGGTGATTGCCGCCGATGGCCACCAGATCGCCGTCGCCGCTCATGACGATGATCTTCAGCTCGGGGTTGGCGAGATGCAGCCCGGTGGCGAACGGGATCGCTCGCCCGTGGGTCGTGTGGAACGAGTCAAGCTTCAGGTAGCCGGCCACCCGCCCCGTGCACCCGATGCCCGAGACGACCACGAACTTCTCCTCCGGATGACCCGACTCATGGATGGCCTCGATGAGGCTGTTTACAGCGGTCCCGATGCCGCAGGTGGGGCACCAGATGTGGGGGAGGCGGTCGTCGCGCAGCAGCCAGTCGCGCGGGTGATGGCCGGGTTCCGGCACGGGCGGCCGCTTCGGCGGGACTTGGGCTTGTTCACGGGTTCCGGCTCCGGACTCGCTCATTGGGCTGTCTCCTCTATGGCCGCAAGGATGTCATCGGGGCTGTGAACCGAACCGCCGGCGTTGGGCACGAGCCGCGTCTTGGCGGCGCCGGCGGCGCATCTCTCGACCTCGAGGACCATCTGGCCCAGGTTGATCTCGGGAACCACGAAGCCCTTGATCCGCTTGGCCAGATCGCGGATCAGGCGTTCGGGGAACGGCCAGGCGACGATGAGGCGCAGGAACCCGACCTTCAGCCCGCGCTCGCGCGCCTTCTCCACGGCCATCTGCGCCACGCGGGAGGTGATGCCGTAGCAGACGACGACCACATCGGCGCCCTCGAGACCGTCTTCTTCGTAGCGGATGATCTTCTCCGCATTGCGACGGATCTTGTCCACCAGCCGGGGTATGGTGCGGGCCTGCACATCGGCCGTCACCACCGGGTACCCGCGCTCGTCGTGCGTGAGACCCGTGACGTGGATGCGGTAGCCCTGGCCGAACTGGATCATCGGCGGGACGAGGTCCTCATCGGGCTCGAACGGCTTGTACTCCTCGGGCGGCAGATCGGTATACCGGCGGGGCACCGTCTGGATCGCCCCCGCTTCCGGGATCGTCACCCGCTCGGTCATGTGACCGACGACCTCATCGCTCATCAGCAGCACCGGCGTGCGGTACTGCTCGGAGAGATTGAAGGCGTCGATCGTCAGATCGAAGCACTCCTGCGGGGAGTTGGGGCAGAGGGCGATGATCTCGTAGTCGCCGTGCGAGCCCCAACGGGCCTGCATCATGTCCTGCTGGCCGACCAGCGTGGGCAGGCCCGTGGATGGCCCGCCGCGCTGCACGTTGACCAGGACGCACGGCGTCTCGGTCATGACGCCCAGACCGAGGTTCTCCATCATCAGGCTGAAGCCGGGTCCCGAGGTGGACGTCATCGTCTTGCGCCCACCCCAGGCGGCGCCGAGGAGCGCGCACATCGAGGCCATCTCGTCCTCCATCTGGACGAAGATGCCCCCGACCTCCGGCAACCGCTCGGACATGCGCTCGGCCACCTCGGTCGCCGGCGTGATCGGATA
>JAUVTV010000057.1 GCA_030601305.1 Candidatus Eiseniibacteriota bacterium
GATCCAGCGATTCCAGCAGGGCCGCGTACTCGAGGACTACACCCGTCTCCTCAGGCGCTCGCATGACCGCGTCCCGCATCAAGCTGAGGCCGTCCTCGTCGCGGTCGAGCTGGCGGCAGCGCGCCGATCCCAGGAGCAGCGGTTCGGGATCGTTCTCGTCCACCGACGCCCAGGCCCCGGCCGAGGTCAGCGCGGCCTCGTAGCGACCCAACTCCGCCTGGCTAAGCGTCAGGATCCGCCAGGCTTCCGCGGATTCCGGCTCGAGGTTCACCAGGTGGCGGGCGTTGATCAGCGCCGAATCGGAGGCTCCTCGCGAGAAGTGAATGCGCATCCTCCAGCGGTAGACCAGGTCGGGCCGGATGCGCAACGTGGCCGCTTCCTCGATGCTTGCGAGCGCGCTGTCGGCCTCGCCCCGGCCGAATGCCAGGAGCCCGAGCTGCAGCACCGCGAGTCCGTCCTCGGGATCGCTCGCCTGCAGCTGCTTGAGCCTACCTTGCGCCTCCTCCCAAGCCCCTTCCTGCAGCAGCGTCTCGATGAGCTTCCAGTGCGTGTCCCTGCGGCTCGGCAGCTGCTCGACCACCGTCCGGTAGAGGCGGATGAGATCGTCCGTTCGACCGAGCTGCCGGAGCAACCGGGCCATCTCCTCCACCAGTCCGGGATACTCCGGGACCTGGTCCAGGATGATCCAGTAGTCCGCCAGGGCCTCCTCGTAGCGGCCCAAGCGCGTGAGTAGGCCGGCCCGCCGGTGGCGCTGGTGGGGCGACAGGGGATTGCGGCTCAGCAGGAACTCCACGTGCTCGAGGGCCTCCTCGTAGCGGCCCAAGCGCGCCAGGAGTGTCGCCAGAAGGTCTCGAGCCCGGCGATCGTCGATCTGCTCGACCATGGTCCGCAGCGGCCCCACGGCCTCCGACATCCGGCCCATCGCGGCGAGACTCGCGCCGGCCACCCACAGCGCTTCGATCCACGTCGAATCGGCCGCGACGGCCGCGGCTGCAGCCTCGTGGGCATCGCCCAGACGGCGCAGGTCCAGAAGACAGGTCGCCCGCCGGACCAGGATCTCGGGATCACCGGGCGACGCCGCCCGCGCTCGGTCGTAGTGCTCGAGCGCGCTCGCACTGCGGCCGGCCAGCTCCTCCTGCAGCCCCAGGCCGAACTCGGTCCAGGAATCGGAAACCGCCGAGACGGAATCGGGCAGCACCTCGACGCTCTCGATGACGCCCAGGACGTCGCGCCATGTCTCGCGCTGCCCCCCAGGCAGCGTCGCCTGCGCCACCCCCGCGACCCCGGCCGGCATCGCAAGCCAGATGGCGCACCGGACGGCCGCTCGGACAAGCCGGCCGGTGGCTGACGTGTGCCGCTTGTGGTCCCCGCCAGACATCTCCCCCCTCATCTTTGCAATCCCCATTTCGTAGCATATCGACCTACCAGCAGGCAAACCCCTTGCTTGTCGACGGCGCGTGGGGATGAAGTGGAACGGAGAGCCGGCCTGGGCTGTATGCGATAGTGAGTGGCGATTCCACGATCCAGGGCCGACGCTTTTTGACACACAGCGGAACCGATCCCTATACTGTGCCCGGAGGATGGACTACGCATGAACACATGGATGCAACACAGGCGGGCCACGACGAAACCCCTTTCGCGCCTCTGGCTGGCCCCGATTCTCATTCCCTTCGTCGCCGGCTGCTATACGACGCTGCGCCACCCACAGTCCGACGAGGCGCCCTCGGCCCACGAGACCAGCAGTTGCTACCAGTGCCATCAGGGTAGCCACAGTCTGCCGCCCTCCATCGCGTGGATGGACTACTACACCTCCTCGGACTACCCCTGGGTGAACTACTACGGAAACCCCTGGTGGTCGGAAGGGCGTTGGATGAGCTACGGCGACTACGCAGACGACACCCTCGCCCCTAGAGATGCTTACGCCGATCGCCGCGAGCGCGTGCTGCAGCGCTGGAAGTGGAGTCACGGAGAAGCGGACTACATCGCCGGCCCCGACTCCGTCCGCCAGGAAGTCTGGGACGGCTGGCGCGCACGCCCGGTGTCGCCCGACTTCCCGACCCTTTCTCCGCCGCCGAGCGTCGGACCCGCGGCCGGCGGTCATTCCCTCGAGAGGGAGGATTCTCGTACCGCCGGCGAGAAATCCGAGGAGGGCACCCAGGACTCGTCCCGGACGCGGGTCCGCGCGCGCCTTCCGTCACAGGACGCCGCCGGCAAGCAGGAGGCGCAAGAGCCGGAGGACGCGACGGAGAAGCCGCCCGAGGACGCCGAGAACCAGAAGGAAAAAGAGACGGAGAAGCCGCAGGGCGGCTCCACGCAAGAGCCCGAGAAGGGCAAGTAGGGGGCGCGGGCTGTGCGCACACTGTTCCTCTGTCTGGCGGCGCTCATCTGCACCGCATCGCTCTCTTGGGGTCAGGACGATTACATCTGGGAACTCCCCATGACCCGCGACTCCGGAGTCTCAGCGCGGGCGCTGGGCATGGGGAACGCTTACCTGGCCATCTCGGATGACGGCGCCGCGCTGCGCTTCAACCCCGCGGGACTGGCGCGCGTCAATCGTGTCGAGTTCTCCGGCTCCCTGATCGATGTCAACCGCGACACCGAATCCAATGACAACGGCAATATCGAACGCGGCGCGGTTCAGCGGACACGGGTGTCTCTCCTCACGTTCGTCTACCCGTTTCCCACCTATCGCGGCAGCATGGTCATCGCGTTGGGCTATGCCGCTCCGTGGGTTGCCGATCGCGTCACCCGGCGTACCTTCACGTTCGCGGACGGGCCCACCACGGAGGAAACGTACGAGTCGCGCAGTGTCGGCGAGTGGACCTTCGGCTACGCGGTGGACATGAGTCCCCATCTTTCCCTGGGCTTTCGCACGAGCTGGATCAGCGGCAGCTACTACCGGGAATCGAGCTGGTACCAAAACGCCTCGCGCGCCAGTCGCCTGGTGACCGAATTCAACGTCGGCGGTTTCACGGCAAGCTTCGGCGCGCTTGCTCGCGTGACCTCCCGGCTGCGCATGGGCCTCACCTTCGACTTGCCCCGGTGGATCAATTGGAGCCCCCTGCAGATCGACGAGGAGGGCTCGCGTTACTACCTGCCCCGTGAGTATCTCACCTATCCTTTTAGCATCGCACTCGGCAGCGCCTACACCGCCGGCAGCCTCCTCCTCGCCCTGGACGCGCGCTTCACCGACTGGCCCCAGATGGACTATCAGGGTTCCCTGCGCTACGACGACGGCACCAGATCCCAGCCCGTCTATCGGCGCACCTGGGATCTCCACCTCGGCGCGGAGTACTTGCTGGACTTGAGCCCTGCCGCCGGTCTGCGCCTGCGCGCCGGCTACGCCCGCGAGCCCATCCCGTACGGCGTGATGCTGCAGGAGATGATCCTCGGTGAGACGGTCGACGACGATGTTCTCGTCTATCGCGCGGCACACTTCGACCCCGAGAGGTGGTACTTCACCTTGGGGGCCGGCGTGTTGCTGCAGGAATCGGTCACCCTCGATCTCGCCTACGCCTACGGGACGGCGCAGCGTTCCGTCACGGGGGTTTCCCTCGATGAGAAGGAGCGGCGACTGCTGCTCACCGTTGCATTCCGTCTCCAATAACGGAGCCCGGGAGTCCACCCGGGGCCGACGCGCGTTCTCGCAGTGAGCGCCCGCGGCGCGAGCGAGGACCGCCACTAGCGCGGCCGGATCTCCTCGAGCCAGCGGGTGAGCGCCCCCGAGACCAAGGCCTCGCGGGCCGCCAGCTGCTCGGCTTCCTTCTTGTTGTGCCCGCGACCGACGCCGAGAATGCGTCCGCTGACGGCGACCTCCACCGTGAAGCGCTTGTGATGATCCGGCCCTTCCTCGCTGACCACGTGATAGCGCGGATGGACGCGCAGGCGCGCCTGGACACGCTCCTGGAGGATGCTCTTGAAGTTCCGATGGTCCGTGTCGGCGAGGATCCGCTCGGTATCCGCCAGCAGCCAGTGGCTCACGAACCGGCGCGCCGTGTCCACGCCCCGGTCGAGGTAGATAGCTCCCAGCACCGCCTCGAAGGCATCCGCCAGGATCGAATGGCGCTCTGCGCCGCCGGCGCCCCGCTCCGCGGGGCTCAGCAGCAGGTACTGACCCAGGTCCAGCGCATCGGCCCGATCGGCAAGCACCGACTTGCTCACCAGCAGCGATTTCTTCCGGGTGAGATCGCCTTCGCGATCATCCGGAAAGGTGTGGAAGAGATGCTCGATGACGATGAGCTCCAGCACCGCGTCGCCGAGGAACTCGAGCCGCTCGTTGGAGGCCGGGAGGTTCTCGCTCTCGCCGCCCAGATAGGACCGATGCGTCAGGGCCTGCTCGAGCAAGGTGGGATTCGTGAAGGTGATGCCGACGTGCGCCTCAAACGCGCGCAGGATCTCTGCAGTTACCTCGGGATCAAGCGGTGGGGAGGGTGGCCTGGGCCGGGCGCCGAAGAGGCGCATGACGGCCCGCTTCCAGAAACCCGCCACGCTCATGTCGGCGCTCTCCCGCGATCCTGGCTACTCGACGGCGCGAAGCATGAGTGAGACGTTGTGCCCGCCGAAGCCCAGGGAGTTCGAGAGCGCAACCTTGATCTTCGCGCGCCGCGCGCTGTTGGGCACATAGTCCAGATCGCAATCCGGATCAGGCACCTCGTAGTTGATGGTGGGCGGAATCACGCCCGTACGGAGGGCCTGCACGCTGGCGATGAGTTCCACCGCACCGGCGGCTCCCAGCAGGTGTCCCGTCATGGACTTGGTCGAGCTGACGCACAGCGTGTCGGCGTGTGCGCCAAACACTTCGCGAATGGCGGTTGTTTCGCAGCGATCGTTGAGCGGCGTCGAGGTTCCATGGGCATTGATGTAGTCCACACTCTGCAGCGGGAGCCCCGACTCCTCCACGGCCACCTTCATGGCCCGCGCGGCACCCTCACCATTGGGTTCCGGCGCGGTCACGTGATACGCATCGGCCGTTGAGCCGTAGCCGATCACCTCGGCGAGGATCGTCGCACCACGCTTCTCGGCCTGCTCCCACGCCTCCAGCACCATGATCCCCGACCCCTCGGCCATGATGAAACCATCGCGCTCTTTGTCGAAGGGCCGGCTGGCGCGGGCCGGGTCGTCATTGCGCGTGCTGAGGGCCTTCATCGAGCAAAAGCCGGCGAGCGCCAGGGGTGTCAACGGGGACTCCGCGCCGCCCGCCATCACCGTGTCGGCCACACCGCCTTGAATCAGACGGTAGCCCTCGCCGATCGCGTGGGCGCCCGAGGCGCAGGCGGACACCGTGCAGAAATTGGGCCCCTTGGCACCGTAGGCGATGGAGAGCTGCCCGCTGGCCATGTCCGAGATCATCATCGGAATGAAGAAGGGGCTCACGCGCGAGGGACCCCGGCCGAGCAGCAGCTGATGCTGTTTCTCCAGGGTCTCGATGCCCCCGATTCCGGAACCCACGATGACCGCAAAGCGTTCCTTGTCGGGTTCGTTCTCGTTGAACGCCGCTTGCGCGAAGGCCTGCTGCGAGGCCACCCAAGCGAAGTGGACGAATCGATCGTTGTGGCGTAACGCCTTGCGGTCGATGGTGGCCGAAGGATCGAAATCGCGAACCTCCCCGCCGATCTGACTGTCGTAGGCGGATACGTCGAAGCGTGTGATGGGCCCGATGCCGCCGCGCCCTTCGATCAGGTTGCTCCAGAACGCATCCAAGTCGTTGCCGACCGGGGAGACCACACCCATTCCGGTGACTGCGACTCGTCGTTTCATCTCCAGGGTCCTTTCGCTACGGTCGCCGCCAGCTACACCGCCCCCTGACGCCAGTCGCGCAGCCGAAGCAGCGCCTAGCTGCTGGCCTTCTCGGCGAGCTTCTTCTTCAGGTAGTCCGTGGCGTCACCGACCCGCAGCAGCTTCTCTGCATCCTCGTCGGGGATCTCGATGCCGAAGGCATCTTCGAACGCCATGACCAGCTCGACGGTATCCAGCGAATCAGCGCCCAGGTCATCGATGAAGGAGGCTTCCGCGGAAACCTGATCGGGCGTCACGCCCAACTGCTCGACGATGATCTCGCGCACCTTCTCCTCGTAGTTCTCCATGACTCTTCTCCTCTTGGCTTCGATGTCCTCACCCGTGGCCCGGCCGCCCACGGCCGCCTAGGAATCTCCTCTGAAAGTCTGTACTTCGTCCGCCGTGCCCAGCGTCCGGCACGACCGGCTGCGATCGATCTGCCGCAGCAATCCCCTGAGCACCTGACCGGGGCCGATCTCCAGGAATCCCTCGGGCTCCTGCGCGCCGATCGCCCGCATCGAGGGCTCCCAAAGCACGGGGCTCATGAGCTGACGCTCCAGCGACTCCCGGACTTCATCCGGTGCGGTCACCGGCTCCGCCGACACGTTGGCGAAGACGGGGAACCGCGCCGGCTCGATGGCGACCCCTGACAGCGCTTTGGAGAGCCCGCCGGCAGCCGCCTCCATCAAGGGCGAATGAAACGCACCGCTGACGCTCAACTCCACGACGCGCTTGGCTCCCCGCGCCTTCAGCTGCTCCCCGGCCTTCCGCACCGCCTCGATCTCGCCGGAAATCACCACTTGCCCCGGCGAGTTGAGGTTCGCGGGTTGCACGATCCCGTCGATCGCGGCGCACACCTCGGTCACCGCTTCCGCGCCCATACCCAGCACGGCAGCCATGGTTCCGGGACGCTCCTGGCCCGCTGCGAACATCAGCTCCCCGCGCCGCCGAACCAGCCGCACGGCATCCTCGAAGGAAAGCGCCCCCGCTGCGGCGTAGGCGCTGTACTCCCCGAGACTGTGGCCCGCGGCGACCCAGTCGCCCTCGGCGGTGTCGAGGTCCAAGACCTTCCAGACGGCCAGCGAGTGGACCAGGATGGCCGGCTGCGCATTGCGCGTCTCGCGCAAGGTCTCTTCGGGCCCGGCAAACATGACCTGGCTCAGCGGGAATCCAAGGGCCTCATCGGCCGCCTCGAAGATGCGCCGAGCTTCCTCGTACTGCTCGTGGAGGTCCTTCCCCATGCCCACGAACTGAGATCCCTGGCCCGGAAAGAGCAGCGCTTGCATGTTCAACCAGTTCCGTCAGTTACACGAATGACTTCACGCCGATCCACCGTGGTGCCCCACGCAAATAACCGCTAATGGTACGACACCCCGATCCGGCTGTCGGCGTCGGGGTGCGACGGTCTGCGAGTCGGTTTCGTATACCCTGGATCTCGGCGCATTGCAAGGCATTAGTTGGGGTCCACTAGGACTCGGCGGCAGCGGCGCCATTCGCGTGGCATTCCACCACACGCCAAATCGCCTCCTCCAGATTCCCCCGAATCGACCGCGCCGCCACATCGATCGCCATCCGGATCGCCCGGGCCGAGGAGCGGCCGTGGCCGATCACGCACACCCCGCGCGTCCCCAGCAGGAGGGCGCCCCCGTACTCCTCGTAGTTCAGGCGCTTCTTGAGGCCCCTGAACGCGGGCCGCATGAGGTAGGCTCCGATCTGCGCCAGGAGGCTGCGGCGCAGCTCATGACGGATCATGCGGCTGCCCTCGCTGGCGATGCTCTCGGCCATCTTCAGGACCACGTTGCCCGTGAAGCCGTCGCAAACGACCACGTGCGCCTTGCCGCCGAAGATGTCGCGTCCCTCCACGTTGCCGATGAAACCCAGATCCTCCCGCGAAGCGTCCAGCAGCTGGTAGGCCGCCTGGGTCAGCGCGTTGCCCTTGCTGGGTTCCTCGCCGATGTTCAAGAGCCCGACACGCGGGTTGGGGATGTTCAGCAGCAGCTTGGCGTACATCCGGCCCATGACGGCGAACTGATAGAGGTGAATCGGCTTGCACTCGGCGTTGGCGCCCACGTCGAGGACCACGCACAGTCCGTCGGCCGTGGGTACCAGGCTGGCGATCGCGGGCCTCTTGATCCCGCGCATCCGGCCCAGGCTGAGGAGAGAGGTCGCCACCACCGCACCCGTGTTGCCGGCACTGACCAGGGCCTCGGCGCGGCCCGACTGAACCAGGCTGGCGCAGACGGCAATCGAGGAGTTTGGTTTCCCGCGCACGACGCTGCCCGCCTTCTCCCCCATCTCCACCTGCTCGCGGGCGTGCACGACGTAGAGCGGCAAGGCTGGAGGTCGCTCGCGCGACAGGGCCTGCCAGATCGTCGGCGCGTCCCCGACGAGCAGAAGCTCGACCTCGTCGCCCATCTCCCCCGCAGCCGCAATCGCGCCGCGCACCACGACCTCGGGCCCGGCGTCGCCGCCCATCGCGTCGACAGCGATGCGGATTCTGCGGTCAGGATCTCGCATGGTCTTCCCCGGCTAGGACTTGACCAGTAAAACCTCTTCGCCCTTGTAGTGGCCGCAGCTCTGGCAGATGCGGTGCGGACGCTTCGGCTGCCCGCAGTGGGGACAGCTGACCCGCGACGGCGGGGAGAGCTTCCACTGCGCGCGGCGCTTGTTGCGCCTGGTTTTCGAGTGACGTCTCTTGGGAAGTGCCATCTGACGCTCCTTCTTCCAGTCCCGCGGCTAGCCCGTGGGCTCGTTCCTCTCCGTCTGTCGATCGGGTTGTTGCTTGCGATCCTCTGCAGCGCCCTCGGGCACCTCCGCCAGGCTCCGCAGCTGGGCCCAGCGCGGATCGCCGGCTGCGCTCGCGTCGCAGGTGCACGCCGCGCGGTTCCGGTTCGCGCCGCAGCGCGGGCAAAGTCCCCGGCAATCCGCGGCGCAGAGCGGATGAGGTGGAATCTCCACCAACAGCGACTGGCGCACCTCGTCGGCGAGCGAGAACCTCTCGCCGTCATGATAGAGCACGCCGTCCGGCGGCCCCTCGCCCTCGTTCTCGCGCGCCTTGAGCATGCGCGCCAGCACCGTGATCGCGGCGCGCAGGTTCAGTTCCACCGGATCCAGGCAGCTCACGCACGGCTGGCGCACGGTCAGCTCCGCTTCGCCCCGGATGCGAAACTCCTCACCGGCGCGCGCCACCTCGAGCGTCACGCACACCGGCCCCAGCACCTCCACCCCGTCGGCCAGGATGTCGAGCTCTCGCGCCACCACCTCTTCGCGTCGGGTGGAAACCCCTTCGGCGAACTCCCGCAGCGCATAGGTGAGGGGCCCCTGCATGGCTGTCGTCTCCCATCCCGACCTCTCGAGGTGAAGCAGCCCCCAATACCGCGCTACGCCTCGCGCGCCAGGGTGAGACCGAAGAACGCGATCTCCTCGCGCGCCGTCTCGAGAGCATCCGAAGCGTGGACCGCGTTGTGGCCCTTGTCCAACCCGAAATCCTTGCGCAAGGTCCCCTCGGCGGCCTCGGCCGGGTCGGTTGCGCCGACCACGCGCCGCAGCTCGGCAACCGCGTCATCGCGCTCGAGAACCACGGCGCAGATGGGCCCCGATGACATGTAGGCGACGAGCTTGTCGAGGAACGGCTTCCCCTCGTGGACCCGGTAGAAAGCCTGCGCTTCCTGGGGGTTCAGCCTGACCATCTTGAGGCGGCGGATGAGAAACCCCGCCTCCTCCAGGCGCGCGAGGATCCGGCCGATCCGTTTCCCCTCGACCGCATCCGGCTTGAGCATCAAGAGCGTCTGCTGCACCGCGCATCTCCCCCGCGTGTGCCGCCACGGGCTGCGAGCGGCCCGCGGCAGAAGTCATCCGGGCTGCTAGGCCGCTCCCAGCGCCTGCTTCATCAGCGGCCCGACCTCCGCCGGCACCCGGGCGACGGCGATCCCCGCCGCTTCCAAGGCCCGGACCTTCTCGTCGGCCGTCCCCCGCCCCTGCGAGATGATGGCCCCGGCATGTCCCATGCGTTTCCCCGGCGGAGCCGTCCTTCCCGCGATGAAACCGATCGCCGGCTTGCGCATCTCCTGCGATATGTACGCGGCAGCTTCCTCTTCCGCGCTGCCCCCGATCTCGCCGATCAGAACGACGCCCTCGGTGTCGGGATCGTCCTTGAACAGGCGGAGGACGTCGAGGAAGCACGTGCCGATGATCGGGTCGCCGCCGATCCCGATACACGTCGACTGCCCCAGGCCGTGCTGCGAGAGTTGCCAGACCATCTCGTAGGTGAGTGTCCCGCTTCGCGAGACGACCCCGATCTTACCCGGCGCATGGATCGCCCCGGGCATGATCCCGATCTTGCACTTGCCCGGGCTGATGAGCCCCGGGCTGTTGGGCCCGACCACACGGGTACCGAGCGGCGTCACCTCGCGCAGGACGCGCGCCATTTCGAGCGCCGGGATTCCCTCGCTGATCGCAACGACCAGCTCGATGCCGGCGTGCGCCGCCTCGCGGATAGCGTCCGGCGCGAACGGAGCGCGGACATAGATCACCGACGCATTCGCGCCCGTCTCGCGCACGGCCTCGGCGACCGTGTTGAAGACCGGCACGCCCTCGAGATCCAGGCCGCCCTTGCCCGGAGTCACCCCCGCGACCACCTGCGTGCCGTACTCGCGCATGCCGCGCGTGTGAAACGAGCCGTCGTGTCCCGTGATCCCCTGGACGACGACCTTGGTGTTCTCGTCGATCAGGATACTCAACCTTTCACCTCCGTCCCGGCAGCCAGCGCGACCGCCTTCTGGACCGCTTCCTCCATGGTCCCCGCGAAGATGGCCGCGCCGCTCTCCTCCAGGATCTCGCGTCCGCGACCCTCGTTTGTGCCCGTGAGCCGCACCACGATGGGCAGCTCGATGTGCGTCTGCTCGAGCGCGGCCACGATGCCCTCGGCAACGTGGTCGCAGCGTGTGATGCCGCCGAAGATGTTGAAGAGGATGACGCGCACGTGCTTGTCGGCGGTGAGAATCTCCAGTGCGGCGACGACCTTCGCGGGACTCGAGCTGCCGCCGATGTCGAGGAAGTTGGCCGGGTCACCCCCGAAGTGCTTGACCAGATCCATGGTTGCCATGGCCAGGCCAGCACCGTTGACCACGCAGCCGATGTCGCCCTCAAGTGGGATGTACGAGAGACCGAACTCGCGCGCTTTGTCCGTGTGCCCCCCGCTCCCGTCGGGATCGCGCAGCGCCTCGAGGTCCTTGCGCAGCGCCACCTCGCTGTCGTCCAGATTGAGCTTGGCGTCCAGCGCGAGGAACGTGCCGTCCGCGCAGCGCACCAGCGGGTTGATCTCCGCCAGCGACGCGCCGGCCGCCAGAAACGCCTTGGACAACTTGACCAGCAGGGTCGCGATGCCGAGCGCCTGACGCCCATTCGGCTCGATCTTGTGCGCCAGCTCACGCGCCTGGAAGGCACGCAGTCCGTGATCGGGATCGAAGTGCAGCTTGTGGATCTTCTCGGGCGTCTTCGCGGCGACCTCTTCGATGTCGATACCGCCCTCGCCGCTGACCATCATCAGCGGAAGACCATCCTCGCGATCCAGGATCGCGCCCACGTAGTACTCGTGCTCGATCTCCACCGCCGGCGTCACGAGGAGTTTGCGTACCGGGAATCCCTTGATGGACAGCTTCAGGATATCCGTCGCCTTTGCCTCGGCCTCCTCCGGTCCGCTGGCGAGTTTGATCCCGCCGGCCTTTCCGCGGCCGCCCGTGTGCACCTGCGCCTTGACGACCACTGGCCCGCCCAGCGCGGCGGCGGCTTGACGCGCCTCGGCTGCCGTGCGCACCACGCGCCCTTCCAGCACATGGATGCCGTGGCGACCAAAGATCTCCTTGGCCTGGTACTCGTGGACATTCATCCTGCCGGTCTCCTCTGCTTCGCGCGAATCCTCAAACTCGGCCGCAAATCCTCGAGTTCGTCCGCGAATCCTCAAACTCCGCCGCGAATTCTAGCGCCTTGCGAAGAAATCTCGCAACACCTGCTCCAGCGTCGGATCGCCGATCTCCTGCAGCTCGTAGCTCACGCGCGCCGTCGGCTGCTCGATGCGCACGATGCGCCTGAGATCAATCGGTGTCGCCACGATCACCGTGTCGCACGGCACCTTCGCGATGGTCGCCTGCAGGTCGGCAACCTGCTGATCGCTGTACCCCATGGCCGGCAGGATCGGACCGATCTCCGGGTAGCTGCGGAACGTCTCGGCCAGCGAACCCACCAGATGGGGCCGCGGATCGATGATCTCGCCGGCGCCAAACTTCTGCGCCGCGACCACGCCGGCACCGTATTTCATGCCCCCGTGTGTCAGCGTCGGACCGTCTTCGACCACCAGCACGCGCTTGCCGCGGATCTGCTCCGGGTTGTCGACGGTGAGGGGCGAGGCGGCCTCGACGATGCGCGCTTTGGGGTTCACACGCCGCACGTTGGCGCGCACGATGGCGATCCCCTCCGGCTCTGCCGAGTCGATCTTGTTGATCACGACCACATCCGCTTGCAGCAGGCAGGTCTGGCCGGGGAAGTACTTCAGTTCGTGACCCGGACGATGCGGGTCGACAACCGTAATGGTCAGATCCGCGTGGAAGAACGAGGTGTCGTTGTTGCCGCCGTCCCAGATGACGACATCCGCCTCCTTTTCGGCCTCACGGAGAATCGCCTCGTAGTCGACCCCCGCGTAGCAGACGGTCCCGTTGACGATGTGCGGCTCGTATTCCTCCATCTCCTCGATGGTGCACTTGTGCTTGGCGAGGTCCTCGATCGACGCAAAGCGCTGTACGCCCTGCTTGACGAGATCGCCGTAGGGCATCGGGTGGCGCACGGCGACCGCCTTCTTTCCCATGTCGCGCAACAGGGACGAGATCCGGCGCGAGGTCTGGCTCTTGCCGCAACCGGTTCGCACGGCCAGCACCGCGATCACCGGCTTGCTGCTCCGCGCCTGCGTGGCCGCCGTGCCGAGAACCGCGAAGTGGGGTCCCATCGATTGAATCCACGCCAGCTTCTGCATAACGACGTCATTTGAAAGATCCGAATAGGAAAGAATGACCGAGTCGATGTTCCCTTCCGCGATCAGCTTTGGCAGGTCGCCCTCGGGGACGATGGGGATCCCCCGGGGATACAGCGCACCGGCCAGCACGGCCGGATACGTGCGATCCTCGATCCCCGGGATCTGGGTCGCCGAGAAGGCAACCACTTCGACCGTCGCATCCTGTCTGAAGGTCATGTTGAAGTTGTGGAAGTCCCTGCCGCCGGCTCCCATGATGATCACGCGTTTGCGTCCTTCAGGCATGTGCTCCTCCTCACGGCGTTTTCTCGGGGTCTGTGGTGGATCTGCGCATCGAAAGCGCAAGTAGAGGAGGATATCAGATGCGCTTGCCGCTGTCAAAGCGCCCCGTTGTGGAACGAAGAATACTGATTTGGAGACTGCCAACGCTGTCATCCACGGCGGTCGCACTGGGCCCTCGCGCTAGGCGCGCCGCGCTGCGGAGCGCGCCTGGGCACCCTCCCGGCCGAGGAGCGTCAGCCCTCTCAGTCCCCTTGAATGTTAGAACGCATACGTGCACGCATGGACCGCCTGCCGATCCCCGAACACCTTCGTCTTCACCTCTCGCCAGTAG
>JAUVTV010000124.1 GCA_030601305.1 Candidatus Eiseniibacteriota bacterium
CCGGGTCCACGCGGAGACGTCCGACGTGTACGGCCTCACTCGCGATCAGCTCGCGCGGTGTGGGCAGTTCAGTCAAGGTGATCCCGGGAGCCGCCTGCAGCACGGCGCGGATCTGATCGGCGGTTGCCTCCCGTTCCAGGCGGACCAGGATCGACTCCGAGTGGCAGCGCTCCACGGGCACGCGCACGGTGGTGGCGTAGATCCGCAGGGACGGGTGGCGGAGCATGCGGCGCGTCTCGGCAACCATCTTGCGCTCTTCGGTGCAGTCGCCGTCGGGACCGATAGGCCCCACCTTGGGGATCAGGTTCATGAAGATCGGGCGGTCGTAATGGCGCCACGCCTCGGTTCCGCGACCCGCGAAGGCGCGCGCTTGGGAGAGCAGGTCTTCGAGTGCCACGCGGCCGGCTCCTGAGACAGCCTGGTAGGTCGAGACGACGACCTCCGCCACACCGAAGGCACGGTGCAGGCAGGCGACCGGCACCACCATGATGATGGTCGAACAGTTGGGATTGGCGACGATTCGCGATCCCACGTCGGTCAGATCGGACGCATTGACCTCGGGGACGACGAGGGGAACGTCTCGCCGCTCGCGAACGGCAGCGGAGTTGTCCACCACGAGCACGCCCTGGTCGGCGAAGCGTGGCACATGCGTTCGGGCCGCCTCCTTGCCCACCGAGAAGAAGGCCAGATCGAGCCCTTTGGGATCAGCGTCCTGCAGATCTTCCACGATGGGGTGCCGGCCGCCGAAGTGCACCGGCGTGCCAGCCGAACGCGCGCTGCCGAAGAGGCGCAGCGCGCCCACCGGGAAGTTGCGCCGCGCGAGGAGCTTCAAGAACTCACGCCCCACAAGACCGGTCGCCCCGGCGACCCCGACGCTCAGCAACTGCGCAGCACTCATCGCATCCCGTTCTCCCGCCGACGCGGTGTTGACATCCTGCACGCTAGAGGCCCGGATGACTTCTGCGACGGGCTGTCAGCATGGGTCACCCCGCGGGCGATGGCAAGCGTCTCCTCTTTTGGCTTCATCTTGCGGTTGGGGTACTCCAGAATGGGGGGGATGCCCGTGCGGAGGAGTGCCTTTGACCGGCTTGCGTTTGGAAAAGCTGCGCCATCCCAACCTGGGTCCCATCGACATCTCGGTCGACCCCGGGGAGTGCGTCTGCCTGCGGGGTCCCTCCGGCTCGGGAAAGACGCTCACCCTGAGAGCCATCGCCGATCTGGACCCCCACGACGGGCGCGTTTTTCTCGAGGACACGGAAGCCGGCGAGGTCGCCGCGCCGCAATGGCGCCGGCAGGTCGGCTTTCTGCCCGCCGAGAGCCAATGGTGGTACGACAGCGTCGGGGAACACCTGCGGGCGCCGGACCCGGAATGGCTCAAGCGGCTCGGTTTCGAGGAGGACGTGCTCGGCTGGTCGATCAGCCGCCTCTCCACCGGTGAGAAGCAGCGCCTGGCACTGATCCGCCTGCTGGAGAACCAGCCGCGGGCGCTCCTTCTGGACGAGCCCACCGCCAGTCTCGACCCCGACAACGTGCGTCTCGTCGAGGCGGTCATCGCCGCCTACCAGAAGAAGCACACCACCCCGATTCTGTGGGTCACGCACGATCCCGAGCAGATCGAACGCGTCGCGGAGCGCGGCTACCGCATGGATGCCGGCCGCATCGTGGAGCAGGTGTACCCGTGAGCGTGATCTCCCTATCACCCTGGGATCTCGGGCTGGCCGCCGTGCTCGTCGCCATCGTGGCGGTCTTGAGCGGGCGCCTCCGGTTGGGCGTCGGCCGGCAACTGGCCGTCAACGCCGTGCGTATGACGGCGCAGCTGCTCCTGGTCGGCCTGGTGCTGCGCGCGCTGTTTGCACACGCGCACCTCGGGTGGATCGCCCTCATGGCCGCCGTCATGCTCCTCGTCGCGGGCCGCGAGGTCATGGCCCGGCAGAGGCGGCGGTTCACCGGTTGGTGGGGCTATGGGCTGGGCACCGGCTCGATGTTCGTCTCGTCATTCACGATCACCACGTTGGCGTTGCTGGTCATCGTCCAGCCGGAACCCTGGTACCGGCCGCAGTACGCCATCCCGCTCCTCGGCATGCTGCTGGGAAACACGATGAACGGGATCTCCCTGTCGCTGGACCGCCTGACGCAATCCGCGTGGCAGCAGCACCGAATCATCGAACAGCGACTCATCCTGGGCCAATCGCGGACCGAGGCGATCGGCGACATCCGCCGCGAAAGCACGCGCGCCGCTCTGACCCCGACGATCAATGCCATGGCCGCGGCTGGGGTGGTCAGCTTGCCGGGAATGATGACGGGTCAGATCCTGGCGGGGACTGCGCCGTTCGAGGCGGTCAAGTACCAGATCCTGATCATGTTCCTCATCGGCGCCGGCGCCGGGCTGGGCTCGATCGGTGCCGTGTGGCTGGGGTCGCGACATCTCTTTGATCCCCGCCATCGCCTACGGCTGGGGCGGCTGCGCCGTCCGCGAGCACGCTAGCGCTAGCCTTCCGACTCCAACGCCGCCGCGCCGGGCCGCTCGACCTCTTCTTCGGATTCGATCACCTTGCGCTTCCAGGTGCCGGTCGAGAACCAGATGCCCGCGGCCAGGGCGGTCACGGTATTCGAGAGGAACATGGCCCAGAAGAGACCGGCCGGCCCGAGCCCCGCGACGACGGCGAGCAGGTAGGCCGCCGGGATGCGCAACAGCCAGAGGCGGCTCATGTTGAGCACCATCACCGGCACCGTGTGGCCCGCGCCCTGAAAGGACCCCAGCAGGACCATGACGAAGCCGAAGGCAAAGACCGAATAGGATGTGATCTGGAATAGGCTGCGCCCGTAGGCGATCACCTGGGGGTCGTTGACGAAGACGCGCGAGATGGTCGCGCCGAAGAAGAACATCACGGTGGTCAGCGGAAGGAGAATGCATCCGATGAGCAGTGCCGCCGTGCGCACGGATCGTTCGGCGCGCTCGGGCTGATCGGCACCCAGGTTCTGCCCCACGGCAGTCGCATTGGCCTGCGAGAAGCCAAAGACCGGCACGAGCGTCAGGTGGATGATGCGGTGCCCGATGCCGAACGCCGCCGTGACCGCGGAACCAAACGTGTTCACGATGCCGATGAGCAACGTGAAGCCGAGCGCGGTCCCCACCTGCCCCAGGGACATGGGCACGCCGATCTTGAGGATGCGCCTTGCTATGCGCCCGTCCCAGCGCAGATCGCTCAGGTGGAGCTGGAAACCCCGATGGCCCCGCCAGAGCCGGTGCAATCCGATGCCCGCCGCCAGGGCCCGCGAGACACACGTCGCCAGGGCCGCGCCGGCCACTCCCAGTTCGGGGAACGGGCCCAATCCGAAGATGAGCAATGGATCCAGCACGACGTTCAGGATCGCGGTGATCAGGTTGATCTGCAGCGGACCTACGGTATCGCCCATGCCCATGAAGATGCCCTGGTACACGAAGAAGACGAACATGAACGGCAATCCGACGAGGATCCACCGCAGGTAGGTCAGCGTCTGTGGGAATGCGTCACTGGGTGTCTGCAGGAGCTTCAGGAGGGGAACCGACCCGGCGAGACCGATGAGGGCCAGTGCGATTCCGGCCACGGTGAGCAGCACCAGCGTCTGGCCCGCGGCACGTTCCATCTGCCGGGGGCGCCCCGCGCCGCGGTACTGCGCGATCAGGGTCGTCCCCCCCGATCCCAACCCCATCGCCAGGGACAGCGCGATGAAGAAGACATTCATCGTGATCGTGGGCGCGACCAGCGCGGTCTTGCCCAGCTTCCCCAGCCAGAATGCATCCGCCAGGTTGTACAGGGAATGCAGGAGGAAAGACAGCATCACCGGCCAGGCCACGGCGAACAAGCCGCGAAGGAGCGGGCCTTGGGTCAGATCCTGACCGGCCTTGATCGGCTTCATCCATCATCCCGTTCTGCGTGCGATCCGAAGGATGCGCGAAGCAGAGAGGATATCACAATCCGGCGGCCCGCCACAGGGCGGCCGGGCGCGAGGGCGGACCCCGCCGATCGATCGGCGAGGTCCACCTCACTCAGTGCCTGCCTAGCAGCCCGTGACAGAAGTCATCCTGGCTGCGAGCGGGTCCTAGTCTCCGTACACGCAATGGATGATCCCGAGGTCTTCATCCCACCAACCGTCTTCGCACGGCCCGTCCGGCTCGGGACTGGGCTGCCAGGCCGTCTCGCGAAGGCCATCGTCTCGCCAAACGTAGACGTGCCCCATCTCGGGACGGGCGCCCTGTGGGGTCACCGTGCAATGCGCCTCGTCCCCGTCTTTGAGGTTGATGAATGCGATCTCCACGTACCCGTCGTCGGTGTATCCGGAGCCCGTCTGGCCCAGGCCGAGACCATCGCGAACAATCACGGCGGACACATCGGCGTTGTCGAGCTGGTCACCGCTGCACGTGGTGACCATCAGCTTGAGCACACCGTTGTCGCCGGCGTGCACCAATGGTGCCGTCAGGGGAAGTAGAATCACGAAGGCAAAGATAAGAGCGAAACGTGCGGCCCATACGGACAAGGATGACGTTGTGCTCATGGCGTCCCTCCCTAAGATGTCTTAACAACGTCGGAGGCCGCCCGGGCGGGTCAGGTCGCGATGTCGATCCCCAGTTTGCGGATCCTACGGAGCAACGCGTTGCGATGTACGCCCAACAGCCGGGCGGCTTTGGATTGATGCCCCCCCCGTTCGCACGAGACTTCCCAGCTCCCGCACATCGTCGCGCCATGGCAGCGCTTGGAGGAACTCCAAGGCGTCCGGTGTGAAAGTCACCGGCGGCGACCCGTCGAAGTCGGGCGAGTGCTCGCGCACGAAGTGGTCCGCGAGCAGAGGAATGTCCTCAGAACGCTCGCGTAAGGGGGGGATGCTGAGTTCAACGATACTCAAGCGATAGTATAGATCCTCCAATAGGTGTCCCTCTCGCACCAGAGCGCGTGGATCGCGGCTGGTTGTTGCGAAGAGGTAAACGTCGACTTCTCTTGCGCGATCACCCATCGCCATGGCCCTTGCCTCGCTTGCCGTCCGTTGACGAGATCAACGGCTTCGCGCGCGTAACCTTCCTCGCGGTCGAGATGCCACGCTGCGCGCGCGTCCGCAGACACCGGGCGAGCAGCCCGCGGCTTCCGATGCCCCGGGCCAAGTCGATCGCTTCATCGAGCCGCTGATCCGAGGAGGTTTGCAGGCCGGCGAGCTGCTGAGCTTCCGAGAGCGGCAGCAGAGCCTGCGCGCGGAAGTAGCCCCGGCCGGGGCCGGCGAAGCAAGCGAGCTCCTCTTCGAAGACCGCGATGGCAGCCCGGGCGGCGTCTCCCACGCCGTCCCGCGCCTGCGCCAGCCGCACCAATCCGAGGTGGTGCAGGTAGCGTGCGGAGTTCGTCTGCAATCCGAGATCCCGGGACGGTTCCAGCTCGCTCTCCAGTAGCCGCGCGGCTTCGTCCAGTCTGCCCCCCTCCTGGGCGCACAGGGCCGCCGCCCGGGCGAGCGTGGTGCGCTCCAGCGGGTCCTTCGACCGCCGACCGAGTTCCAGGGACTGACTGAACGCGGCGATCAGATCCCAGGCCTCCGCGTCGAGGATGGCGTCAATCAGTGCCCGGAGTGTCAGGCCCCACCCCTCCGCAGGCCCGCCTCGCGCTTCCTCCCAGGCCCGTGCCGTTTCGATGACGGCTGCCCGCGCGGTGTGCCTGTGCAGCAGACAGAAGCCCGAGAGCTGCCTGACCGTTGGAAGGGAGAACTTGGAGTTCCGCACGGTCGCCAAGCTGAGCAGGCTGCGAGCCTCGCGCATGGCGCGGTCGACGGAGTCGAGCATGGCCCAGGCCCACGCGCGGCTGATCCGCAACGCGACGAGTCGCTGCGGCGAGATGTGCGCCTGGAGTTCCCCAATGGCCTCGTTCGCGCACCGGGCCGCGGCTTCGTGGTGGCCGGCGCGCGCGTGCATGGTTGCGAGCGTGTGGCTGAACAGGGCGCGCTGTTCCCGGTAGGGCATCACATCGAGTGCGGTCTGCATCGTCGCGATCCCCTGGCGCGGGTCGCGATAGAAATCCAGCATCGCGAGAAGCTGCAGGTTGAAGCCCTCGTAGAGGTGTCCGCTCCCGCGCGAAAGGTCCACACCCCTCTCGACCAGGGCCCGGGCCGCGTCGCGGTCGCCGCGCTCCATGGCGAGACGCCCGCGGTAGAACTCGATCACACCCGGCGCCGGCCCGTGTCCCCTCTCCCCGAACTCCTCCAGCTGGGCCAGGTAGCGATCAGTACCCTCGCGATCGGACCGGTTCATCGCCCGGTTCAGCAGGAGGACGGCTGCGTCGGAGGCGACCTCCGGGTCGCTTCCCTGGGCGAGCTCCTCCCGCAGGGCCGTGCTCAACTCGCGATCGACCTGATTCAAGCCGTGCGCGACGGCCCCCAGAATTCGTTCCCGACCCCAGTCGGACCCCAGGATCGAGGCAAGCGCGTCGACCTGTTCGTCGATCCGCTCCCGTTCCCATACGCCGGGAACCTCGCCCGGGTAGGCGAAGAGCTGAAGCAGGTCGCCCCAGCGTTGCTCCGCCTGCGCGAGATCGAACGCCGCGGACAGGTAGGCC
>JAUVTV010000083.1 GCA_030601305.1 Candidatus Eiseniibacteriota bacterium
TGCGACGGAACGAACCCTGCACATCGATCGCGTTCTCGGGGCACATCTCGTGACAGCAGAGACATTGGATGCACGTATCCCGATCCATGAGCGCGCGCCCGTCCGCGATCGTGATGGCATCCACCGGGCAGGTTCGCTCGCAGATGCCGCACGCCGTGCACTTCTCGTTCGAGCGCGGGACCTTCTTCATCAGTGGGCGCAGCAGGCTGCCGACAAACGTCGGCACCAGGTTGTAGAAGTCCGTGCGCGGGATGCGGAAGTCGCGAAAGGTGTAGCTGCCATCGACCGTGATCTCCTCCCACGGCTTACCGAAGCCGCGCTTGCGGGCCTCGCGCGTGGTGTCGATCTCGGTGGGCCCGAGCCCTACGAGTGTGGACATGACCATGTCGAGCAGTACGCTGTCGGTGGCCACGCCGAGCAGGCCGTCTTCGCGCGGGTTGCCGTCGGTGCTGGGGCCCTTGCCGTCCATGGCCAGGATGGCGTCCATGATCACCAGATCGAAGCGGAACAGCGAGTAGATGTTGACGACGTGTTTCGCGAGATCGCGGGGACGCGGCGCGTAGCTGTGGAGCATCGCCTTTCCCAACCCCGGCACCGCGCCAAAGCTGTTCTTCACCGCGCACGTCAATCGGCACAGCATGTGCGTCTTGAACTTGCACATGTTGACCAGCGCATCGTACGCGAACATCGGACGCGCGATGTGATAGCGCGTACCGTTCACGTCCTTGGGCACCGATCCCGACGCCTCGAAATTGACCAGCTCGAAGTCCAGCTCGGCGGCAAGATCCAGAAGACCGCAGTTGCGCCAGTAGCGCTCGACGCCCTTCACCGGCCCACCGGGGCTGTCCCCCACGAAGACCCGGCAGCCCCGCTCGCGCAGCAGCTCGACCACGGCGCCGACGACCTCCGGATGCGTCGTGATCGCGCGGTCGGGGGACTTGGCCGCCAGGAGGTTGATCTTGAGAAGGACCCGTGCGCCGGCGCGGAAGACGCGTGGCCAGCCACCCGCGGCGCCGATCATCTCACCCAGCGCGGCCTGGATGCGGCCGCGATCGTAGGTGAGCCCACTTCTCAGAACGACATCCGCCACGTCAATCCTTCATGAGGCACTCGAGGATCTGCCCCGCTACCAAGAGCAGCTGCCCGCACACGTCGGAACGCAGAGCCTCCACGCGATGACTGCCGTGCGTCTTGAACGTCACCGGAATGGGCATCTGGCGGATGAGGCGCTGGACGTCCTCGCGCGTCAGATCGCGACTCATCTCGTACACCACACCGCCCTCGCGCAGGAGCATCGTCTCGATGCCCGCTCTGGATGCGCGGACGCGCAGCCGCCGCAGCTCGAAGAGGTTCGCCGCCGCATCCGGCAGGCGGCCGAAGCGATCGTTCACCTCGGAGGCCAGCTCGTCGATCGCCGCGACATCCGTTGCGTCCGCCAGCCGCTTGTACATGTTCATCTTCTCCGGATCGTCCGGGATGTACTCGCGCGGCAAATACGCCTTGAGATCGGTCACCACGCGCGTCTGGATCTTCTCCTCGAGCGGCAGCCCCTTCACCTCGCGCATGGCCTCCTCGATGAGGCGCATGTAGAGGTCGAAGCCGACGTTGATGATGAAGCCGTGCTGCTCGGATCCCAGGACGTTGCCCGCCCCGCGGATCTCGAGGTCGCGCATGGCGAGCTGGAAACCGGAGCCCAAGTCCTCGAACTCTTCGATCGCCTTGAGGCGCTTCATGGCATGCTCGGTCATCACGCGATCGGGCGGCACCAGCAGGTAGGCGTAGGCCTTGCGCGCCGAGCGCCCGACGCGACCGCGCAGCTGGTAGAGCTGCGCCAGGCCGAAGGTGTCCGTGCGATTGACCACGATGGTGTTCACGTTGGGCAAATCGAGCCCCGACTCGATGATCATCGTCGACAGCAGGACGTCGTACTCGCGCGCGAGGAACTTGCGCATGACGTCTTCGAGCTGCCGCTCACGCATCTGGCCGTGGGCCACCGCCACGCGCAGGTGCGGCACGAGCGCGCGGACGTAGTTCGCCATCGCGTCGATCGACTCGACGCGGTTGTGCACGAAGAAGCTCTGCCCCCCGCGATCGGCCTCGCGCATCAGCGCGTAGGTGATGACCTCCTCGCCGAACTCGACGATCTCGGTCTGGATGGGCCGCCGGTCGCGGGGCGGCGTGCGGATCGTGGTCATGTCGCGCGCGCCCATGAGCGCGAGATTCATCGTGCGCGGGATCGGTGTCGCGGTGAGGGTGAGCACATCGACCTGGGTGCGCATCTGCTTCAAACGCTCCTTGTGCGCCACGCCGAAGCGCTGCTCCTCGTCGACGATCACGAGACCGAGGTGCTTGAACTTCACGTCCTTCGAGAGCAGGCGGTGCGTCCCGACGGTGATGTCCACCTTGCCGGCGGCGAGATCCTTGAGGACGGCGAGCACTTCCTTGCGCGTGCGGAAGCGGCTGAGCATCTCGACACGCACCGGGTAGCCGCGCAGCCGGTCGCGCACCGTGTCGTAGTGCTGCTGCGCGAGAAGCGTCGTGGGCACCAGGAAGGCGACCTGCTTGCCCTCCATGACCGCCTTGAACGCCGCGCGGATGGCGACCTCGGTCTTGCCGAAACCGACATCCCCGCAGATCAGGCGATCCATGGGGACCCCGCGTTCCATGTCCCCCTTGACCTCCTGGATGGCGCGAATCTGGTCGGGTGTCTCGTCGTACGGGAAGCGCGCTTCCATCTCCGACTGCCAGACGGTGTCGGGACTGAAGGCGTGCCCGGGGCGCGCCTTGCGCAGCGCGTACAACTTGATCAGCTCGTCGGCTATGTCGCGAATCGACTTCTTGACGCGCGCCTTGGTCTTGGCCCACTGGTTGCTGCCCAGCTTGTTCAGCCTCGGCCGGTGCCCCTCTTCGGCGGCGTACTTCTGCACCAGGTCGAGCTGATCGACGGGAATGAACAGCTTGTCTCCGCCGGCGTACTCGATGCGCATGCAGTCGGTGAGGTGCCCATTGACCGTCAGGCGCTCGATC
The DNA here is from genome assembly GCA_030601305.1 of Candidatus Eiseniibacteriota bacterium. Taxonomy (GTDB): domain Bacteria; phylum Eisenbacteria; class RBG-16-71-46; order CAIMUX01; family WJJG01; genus JAUVTV01. The sequence continues at coordinate 3,028 of JAUVTV010000083.1, forward strand.
CCGCGGTAGACGCCGATGCCGTGATCGATGTGCACGACGAAGTCGCCCGGCCGCATGGCGAGCAGCTCCTTGACCGACAGGCCGCGGCTGAAACGGCGCCCCGCGCGCCGGCGCCGGATGCGCTGGAAGATCTCGTGATCGGTGAGGACGGCGAGGTTCAACGCCGGCAGCTCGAATCCGCCCGCCAAGTTGCCGACGACGAAGCTCGCGCCCAAGCCCTCCATCAGCTCTTCGAGTCGCTCGCGGTGGGGCGACGTGTCGCACAGAATCGTCACCGACAGGCCGCGCTGGCGGAGCCGGCGGATGTAGTCGCGCGCGAGATCGAGGTTGCGGCCGAAATGCTCCTGCGGGCGCGTGTGCAGGGTGAGGTGGTGCGACGTATAGGCGAGGAGCGCCGAGGTCTCGTGCTGGTCGCTCCAGGAGAGCTCGGCCTCCAGGAGGTCGGCTTCCACCGCCGCCGGCACCGCGCCGCCCGTCGGCTCCCAGGCCTCGCCGGTGGGGAGGGTGCCTCCCTCGGCCTCGTCCGTCGCGGCTTCTTTGGACCCCTTTCCCTTCGACTCCTCGCGGATCCGGCGCGCGAGCATCGCCCGCCACTCGGGCGACTGCTTCGCGGTCTGGGGGCCGACGTCGAGCGGGTCGGGGATACACAGCTGATCGTCCGCCGTCCAGCCCGAACCCTTCGGCCTGCGTTCCACGGCGCCTTCCTCGTGACGAACATGCTCGCGCGCGCCCACCCCCACGTAGACGGTCGGACACTCCGCGAGAAGCGCCTGGATCCCACCCTGCATGACGTACAGTTCCCCGGGAGACGAGAAGAGCGTGGCGAGCGCCTCGGCGTCGTCCTCGGGATCCGCCCGGGAATCCTCCGGGTTGCGCTCGGGCGCCGCGGTGAGAACCGCCTTGCGCACCTCCTCGAGATGCTGATCACAGAGCACCGGATCCTCGGCCACCGCGATCGCACGCGGGCCGGTGAAGTCGACCAGCGTACCCAGGGGCACCTCGAGCCCGGCGAGCATCCACTCGAGCCCCTCGAAGCTCCCCTCGCTGCGCAGCATGTCGAGATGCTCGCGCAACGGACCGCCGGCGGGCACGAACCCGGAGGCCTCGGCCGCGGTCCAGTCCTCTTCGCCGACGACCGCCTCCCACAGCGGCAGGATCGAGGTCGCCGAGAGAACGCCCAGCGAGCGCTGCGTGTAGACGTCGAATTCGCGGAGTGAGACGATCTCGTCGTCGTCGAACTCGATGCGCACCGGGTTCTCGCGCCCGAAGCTGTAGGCGTCGACGATGCCGCCGCGATGGCTGAAGTCGCCGTACTCTCCCACCAGGGTCTGGACCTGATACCCCAGGCGCGCGAGGAGTTCGAGCAGGGTCTCCATCTCGAGGCGGTCCCCGACGGCGACGCGGCGCACGAAACGCCTGAAGTGCCGAGGGTGGGGAATGCGCTGGAAGAGCGCCTCGGGGGTCGTGAGCACCACCCAGGGTTCCTCGCCCTCGCGCGATGCCAGCAGGCGGGCGAGCGTCTCGATGCGGGCCGCGCGCAGTGCCGCGCGGGGGAACTGGAAGCTGTAGGGCGGCACGCCCATGTCGGGGAAGTGCACCACGCGATGGCTCCCCAACAGGAAGGTGAAGTCCTCGCGCGCGTCCACGAGCGAGGTGTGATCGGCCGTGACATAGAGCAGGGGACCGGCACCGCGTTCTGCGGCAGAATGTGCGAGGCCGGCGGCGGCCACCGTACAGGCCGAGCCCCGGAGCCCGAGCAGGCCGATCTGCGGAGTGGGCGGGTCAGGATTCTCGAGCAGCTGCGCGGTCACCGCGCGCAGAGCGGGAGCCGTCGCCAGCGCCTCGATGAGGGCCGTGCCGACGGGTCTGTCCGCGTGCAGCCACCTCACCGCGCACACTCTCCCCCGGCTACAGGCCGAACCCGAGGCTTGGGGTGACGGCGGTCGAATCGATCTGACGCACCCAATGCATCACCGTCGTGCGCCCCTCGGCTGTGCTCATGTCGACCTCCGTGCCGTGGCCCTCGCCGCTGCGGGTCTTCTTGCGGATGTACTGCTCGCGGTCGATGATCAGGAAATCATCGGTGTTGGTGCAGTTCAAGAGCTTCACCACGGCGCCGGCCGGACTGCCTCCGGCGGTGATCAGCGTGTCCTGCAGCACGGGAAGCACGATCCCGATTTCCCCGATCTCGGGAATGAAGTCCTCGGTCGCGTGGTCGTTGATGCCGATGCCGACGAGATCGGTCATCCCCTCCTCGTGAAGGCTGTCGATCACCATCGCGAGCCCGTTGAGATTGGCGCGGCAGACGGGACACGAGCCCCACACGAAGAAGATGAGCAGCGTGCGGCCCTCATAGTCGCTGGCCGTGATGCTGTCCCGGTGAGTTTCCGATTCCGGATTGATGTCGAGGAGGGTGAAGTCCGCGAGTCTTTGCGGAACCGAATCCCCATTGCCCGAATTCGAGTCCGAACTGCAGGACACACCCGCGACCAGCGCGGCGATTGCGAGGCCGAACAGACCCCGCGTCCAGCAGCGACGCAGCCACAGACTTCTCATGACACGCTCCTCGCCGGCGAACGGCAGATCTTATCCCACCAGCAGTCTACGCCCCTTCCCCCCCCGCCTTCAACCGCGGGAGAGGGCGCGAAGGTCCACGCAGGGATCAGGGCCGAATGCGTCCCCGCGCAAGCAGGCTCTCTCCCAAGAGGAGAAGGAAGGCCAAGATGAGGCACAGTCGCCACAGCTCGCGGCCGTAACGCGCCTGCAGGACCTGGCGGCTGATCTCCTCGTCGGGAGCCAACCAGATGGCCTCGCTGCCGAAGATGAGCTCGCCGTCCTCGCGCGACAGGGTGGCGAGCTCCGATTCGCGCGTATCCACGTTGACCGCGAAGGTGGGCAGTTCCGCCCCCAGGTGATAGAAGCCGGGTTCGGCCACCGGATCCGAGCGCAGCAGCGCACCGCGTTCGGTCTGGGCGATCTCGACGGGCAGTCGGATGCCCGCCGGCCCCGCGCAGCGGAACGTCTGACCGGCAAGCTCGGCGGGCAGCGGATGACTGAGCGGCTCACCCACGACCGGCTCGCGATGGCCGATCCGCCCGCGCAGGATGAGGTGCAACAGCGCGCGGTGCAGGAAGGGCAGGTAGGATGCGCTCGTCGGGAAGTCGCTCCACCCCATGTCGAGCGACGAGGCGAACAGGAGCAGACCCGGCTCCTCGACCAGCGCGGCGCGATTCCCGGAGAACTCGGCCAGCACGCGCGATCCTTCACCCGTGCGCAGCTCGAGCAGCCGCCGGAACTGTGCGCTCGAGAGCGCCTCGCCGGGTGCGATGGGGACGCCGGTGTAGATCTCGTGCGCCGCCGCCGCATGCCGCAGAGAAAAGTAGGTCGTGCTGCGCAGATCGCCCACGATGTTCTCGAGGCGCACCTCACCGAGGCGCGGCAGGATCTGCGTGTTGTAGATGCGCGGATCGACGCGATCCCCCAGCGCGATCAGGATCCCCCGCCCGCCCGCGCGGTGGCGCTCGAGCAGCTCGGCGGCCGCCGCGCTCAGGCGCCCGACGTTGAGGAGGATCACCGCGTCGGCTTCGATCGCGCTCATGAGCCCCAGATCACTCTCGGCGACGACCTCCACCTCGAAGAGCCGATTCCCCCGGGCTCGTTCCTCCATCCACTCGGCGATCGGGGCCCCGGCCTCTTCGTCATCCGCCAGGAGCACGCTGCCGCCCCACGGATCCAGCGCGAGGATCGGGAACGTGGCCTCGGCCCGGACCCGCGGATCGCTGAGCGGGCCGCCGGTCACCATGAGCACGCGGAAGCGGCTGGTCGCCGAGGCGCTCAGGTAGCGCACGTTGTCGCGCGCGAGGATGTCGGGCCCGCTGCGCACGGCGAGCAGCTCGTCGGGCGGCACCTCGGGTACCGACAGGACGGTCTGCACCTGCTCTCCGGGGCCGACGGTCACGAACCCTTCGGCGAGAAGCGCCTGTCCGTCGCCGGCATAGACCTGCAGCAGCCCCTCGTGGATGGGCGTGTCCCCGGAGTTCCGCACACGCACGCTGATGCGCCCGCCGCTCCCGGATGGATCGCGTTCGAAGAACGCCCAGACGACGGCGACATTCGGGCCGATGGGCCCCGTGGCCGGGATCAGATACAAGCGCGTCTCTTCGGGGACCGGCACGCGGGCCGCGAGGACAATGCGGCTCGTGTCCGCGGGCGGCGGCGCCTCCTCCCGCTCATCGGAGGGGGGAGCGCGTCGACCTTGAGCGCGCGTGCTCAGATCGCGCAGGATCGCCTGCATCTGATTGTCCTGGAGATCCGAGATGACGAAGATCTCGCGGTTCAGCGTCTTCGCGCTCGCGAGCACCGGACGCACGCGCTCCAAGGCCGCCACGAGATCCGAGCGGCTGGCGCGCGGCTGCGCGCGCTCGATCTCCTCGCGCAGCAGCGCGGGATCGCGGACCGTGCTCTCGTAGGGCACCTTGAGCGGCGCGGCGGTGAAGACCAGGATCGCGCGATCGCCTTCGCCCAGGAGATCGACGATCGCGAGCGCCCGTTGGCGCGCCTGCTCGAAGCGCGTCAGGCTCCGCTGACCCGGATCGCCGTCCTGCACGGGGAGCACGCTGGACGGATCGAGCCGCGCCTCCATGCTGTAGCTGTCGTCGATCAGGATGGCGACCGTCGCGGATCCGCGCTGCTTCTGCGCGCCGGGCCCGTGCCACACCGGACGACTGAGCGCGAGGGCGATCAGTGCGACGGCCAGCGTGCGCATCGCGAGCAGCAGCCACTGCCGCAGGCGCATGCGTCGAATGCGGCGACGCGTGATCTCGTCGAGGAAGCGCAGATTCGAGAAGGGCCGCTCCACGGCCCGGCGGCGGCTGAAGAGGTGGATCAGGATGGGCAGCGCGGCGGCAGCCAGCCCCACCAGGAAGGCCCCGTTCAGGAAGATGAAGGGACCCATCAGTGCAGCCTCCGGCGCTTCTCGAGATAGCGCAACAGCGCGACGTCATACGGGGTGTCGGTGCGGATCTCGGCGTAGTCGATGGCGTGTTCGGCGCACGTGCGACGGTAGGTGCGGCGCCAGCGCTCCACCTGCTCGCGATACTCGCCGGCGTACTCCCACGGCGTCGTGCTCAGCCGCTGGTCGGTCTCCATGTCGACGAAGACGGTCTCCTCCCGGAAGGGGAACTCCACCTCGGCCGGATCGAGCAGGTGGAAGACGACGACCTCGTGCCGGCGATGCCGGAAGTGTTTGAGCCCCGCGAGCACCTCCATGGGGTGATCCATCAGATCCGAGATGAGGATCACCAACCCGCGCCGGGTGAGCCGGTCGGCAAGATGGTGGAGGCTCTTGCCGATGCTCGTGCGACGCCCGGTCTCGAGCTGCGGCGCGCTTCGCGCCAGACGATCCAGCTCGCCCAGGAGGACGCGCAGATGCGTGCTCACGCTGCGCGACGGGATGAAACGGCGCACCTCTTCATCGAAGGTCAGCAGCCCGACCGCGTCCTGCTGCTGGATCATCATGTACGCCAGCGCCGCGGCGAGATAGACGCCGTAGCCCAGCTTGGTCAGCAGCGAATCGTTGGAGCGATAGCCCATCGACGAACTCGTGTCGACCAGCAGGTAACTGCGCAGGTTGGTCTCTTCCTCGAACTCCTTGATGAAGAGACGATCGCTCTTGGCGTACACCTTCCAGTCGATCGAGTGAATCGGATCGCCCGGCATGTAGGGGCGGTGCTCGGCGAACTCGACACTGAACCCGTGGTAGGGACTCTTGTGGAGTCCGGTGATGAATCCCTCCACGACCAGTCGGGCGACCAGATCGAGTCGGCGCAGCTTGCTGACGAAGTAGGGGTCCAGAAGCGCGCGGCTATCGGTTTTGGCAGGCACGGTTCAGGGCCTCCGGCTAGCCGCGCTCGGGCTCAGCAACGGCACCCAAGAGCTTCTGGACGATGTCGTCGGGCTTGATGCCTTCGGCTTCGGCGTTGAAGTTGGTGACGATGCGGTGCCGCAGGACGGCCGGCGCCACGGCGCGGACGTCCTCCGCCGCCGGGGTCTCGCGGCCGTGCAGGATGGCGCGGGCCTTCGAGCCGAGAATCAGGTATTGCGAGGCGCGCGGGCCGGCACCCCAAGCGACCCAGTCGCGCACGAAGGCGGGCGCGCCCTCGTCGGGCCGCGTGGCGCGTGCCAGGCGCACCGCGTAGCGCACCACGTGGTCGGAGACCGGCACGCTGCGGACGAGCCTCTGCAGGCGCACGATGTCGGCGGCTCCCAACACGCGCTCGACCTCGGGCGAGGCCACCCCGGTGGTCGTGTTGACGATCTCGACCTCTTCTCCTTCGTCCGGGTAGTCGACGTATATATTGAACATGAAGCGGTCGAGCTGGGCCTCGGGCAGCGGATAGGTCCCCTCCAGCTCGATCGGGTTCTGCGTCGCCAGCACGAAGAACGGCAGGTCGAGCGGGAAGGTCTGCCCGGCGGCGCTGACCTCCTTCTCCTGCATCGCCTGGAGGAGCGCGGCCTGGGTCTTGGGCGGGGTGCGGTTGATCTCGTCGGCGAGGACCAGATTGGCGAAGACCGGTCCGCGCACGAACTTGAACTCGCGCGTACCCGTCGCGCGGTTCTCCTCGAGGATCTCGGTGCCGGTGATGTCCGATGGCATGAGATCGGGCGTGAACTGGATCCGGTTGAACTCGAGATCCAGGATGCGCGCGAGCGTCGAGATGAGCAGCGTCTTGGCGAGACCGGGAACGCCCACCAGGAGACAGTGGCCGTCGGCGAAGAGCGCCAGAAGCAACTCCTCGATCACCCGGTCCTGCCCCACGATCACGGAGCGGATCTGCTCAAGAATGCGTTCCCGCGCGCTCTCCAGCTCCGCGACGGCGGCCGCAGGCTGCAAGACCTCCGGCTGACTGCCCAACACCTTCTCCGCGCTCATGGACCCTCCCT
>JAUVTV010000012.1 GCA_030601305.1 Candidatus Eiseniibacteriota bacterium
GTTGGGGTCTCCGAGAGCGAGCTTGAGAGGGAGAGCGTGCCGGCCCCCGGGAGACCGGGCCTGAAACTCTATCTCATTATATGGTATACGATTAGAAGATTCTCTCTCCGCACCGCGATTTTCCTTTGCATGGCCACACGCCCTGGGCTAGGATGCCGCGTGGAGGAAAGTGGGGCATAGGGGGTTGAAAGGGCGGAAAGGGGAACGCTGCATCGCCCAACCGAACCCTTGCCTGCGCCGCAGACCTCAATAGAGGCCCAGTCGGACGTGGGGCATCTGCCCGGCACCGGCGGATCCGGGACGCAGAGGGGATCCCAGTCATGAGGCTCCCATTCCTCGGGAGATGGGTGTGCACGATTGACGGCAAACGTCGTCTCACTCTTCCCGCCAAGATCCGTGAGATCCTCGCGATGGAGGAGAACCCCCACCTCATCACGACCGTGGGCCACCAGGGTTGCCTGGTGGTCATTCCGTATGCTCGGTGGGAAGAACTCGCGCCCGACGTCGTCCGCGACACCTTTCAGGGGAATCGAGACGCCCTCGCCCTGCGCGCCGCGCTGGCCCGCTACGGGAGCCTCTGCCGCCTGGATGCCAGCGGACGCATCACACTGACCGAGGAACAGATGCAGGTGGCCCGGCTGGACAAGAAGGGGGTCGTCTTCGGCAACTTCACGCGCATCGAGATCTGGGACGAGCACCGCTTCGAGACGGAGAACCCTCCCATGGCCGACCCCGAACAGTACGACCGGCTGGCCGAACAGGTTGGCGAGCATCCGAAGTCAGGGGGACAGACACGATGATGGACCTGTTCGTATTCGATCACGAGGGCGGCACGCTTGTGTGGGCCCGGATGTCGGGGGAGTGGGGGCGCAAGGAGTGCCTCCACCTGCTGAATCTCTTCCAGGAGGTGGCCTTTCCTCCGGGAAGCCAGGTCATCCTCGACTTCGCGCGCGCGCGGCACGTCGACTACCGCGCCGTACCGCTGCTGATGAATCTCGCAGCGCGGGTGGAACGCCGTCGGGGGCTCTTCCGGATCACGGGCGTTTCGGATTACCTGCGTCGCATCGTGGAACTGGGAGCCGCGCTTGGCGGGCGCGAGTTCCTCGAGGAATACGCGTGCAACGGATTGGTGCCGGCGGGCGTGTCTGCCGGCGGGGAGCGCGTCTCCCGTCTGGGCGGAGCTACTTCGCGCTCCGCACCGCGGCGGGTCGTGCCGAGTTTCAATTGACCACCGGTTACGGGATGGCGGTCGGAAGCGGGGGGTCCAGGCTAGAGGCGAGATGAGCTCCCTGCCTCGAGTCCTCCTCGGGAACTCCCCTGCTTCCCCGCCGTCCCGGGGGCTCACGGCGCACGTGGTACATGCACCTGTCATGTCTTCGGAAGTGGTCGCCGCGCTGGTGACCGAGCCGGGCGGCGTGTATGTGGACGGCACGGTCGGCGGGGGGGGGCACGCAGCGGCGATTCTCAGGGCGGCAGGGAGCGGCGCTCGGCTGATCGCGATCGATCGCGATCCCACCGCGCTGGCGCTGGCAGGTGAGGCCCTGGACGGGTGGCCGGGGGCGGTGCAGTTCATCTGCGGCAACTTCTGTGATCTGCCGCAGCTGATCCCGCCCGAGATGGCCGGTGCGATCAGCGGGATCCTCCTGGATTTGGGTCTGCGATCGGGCGCGCTGGATGATCCGGAACGTGGATTCGCGCATCGCGCCGCGGGACCCCTCGACATGCGCTTCAACCCCGAGGTCGGTGAGAGCGCGGCGGATCTTCTGGCCCGCATCGAGGAAGCCGAGCTGGTGCAGATGCTGAGCGATGGAACGACGCGCGCCAATCCGCGGACCATCGCTCGGGGCATCGTGCGTTGGAGGGGGCAGCGGAAGCTGGCCACGACGGGGGATCTGGTGGCCTGCTTGCGGGCGACGCTCCGCCGCTCCGCGACACCCAAGCTGCTCTCCAGCGTATTCGCCACGCTGCGCATGGCGGTCAATCGGGAGCTCGAGGCGTTGGACACGGCCTTGGAGACGTTGCCAGGCCTACTCAAGATGGGGGGTATCCTGTGCGTGCTCGCCTACCAGTCACAGGAAGATCGGCCGGTGAAACGGCTCCGCGACGCCACGTTCATCGATCCGTCCAGTGGGGCGGGGTATCGCATGCAGCCGCTGAGCCGCAAGCCCCTGCGCCCCACCCGCGAGGAGGGCCTCCGCAACCGGCGAGCACTGAGCGCCCGGTTGCGCGCGTTCCGGCGCGAGGCGGCGACTACCTGAGACGGCCGGTCCCCGCCCGGTCCGCCAAGAGCGGCCACCGCAGGCTGGCCTGGGTCTGCCTGGCCCCGCTGCTCTTCGGCACCCTCTTCCTGATCGTCTGGCAGAACGTGCGCGTGCAGCAGCTGCGCAAGGCGATCGAAGCACACGAAGCGCGCGCCACCGAGCTCGACCGTCAGCTCATCGAGAAACAGCGTTCTCTGGCGACCCTCACCGGCTTTGCCCGCATCGAGCCCTCCGCGAGGCGTGCGGGGCTGGGCATCGCCCGCAGCGAGCAGGTCGCGGTGGTCGTCCCGGCCGCGCAAGCCGCGCGCGGCTCTGCGCACCCCTCACCGCAGCAGCTTCTGACATCCGTCGCGCGGGCCCTGTTGCCCTCCTCGGCATTGGCCGAAGCGCCACCGCGACCGAGGCACCGCGGACCCTACCGCCACGTGATCCGCGCCGAGCGCATGAACCTCCCTCTCGGGGCGTCGCCCCAAGGGGGCGGGGAATGAGGCGAGGGGCTTCCATCCGGCTGGCCCTCGTTCTCGGCTTCAGTGGACTCCTGGTGGTCGCGATCCTCGCGCGCGGCGCCTACATCAGCATCGCCTGCCACGACGATCTCCTGCGCGAGGCCTTGCGGCAGCAGACGCGTGTCCGCCCGATACCGGCTCCTCGGGGGCCAATCCTCGACCGTCACGGCAGCACGCTGGCTTGCACGCGTGAGAACGCCTTGGTGGCAGTGCGCCTCACCGCGCAGAGCGATCGCGCCGCCTTGGCCCGCTACCTCGAAACGGCGGGCGTCTGCAGTGCCTCCCGGGCGCGGGAGCTGATGCGCGATCACCGCTCGGGCTGCGTGCAGATCAGTCGCGGCTGGTTGTCGTCGGTCGTGCTTGCCCGTCTCGCTGCCGATGCCCCGGACGAGATCGAACTGTCGGCGACGATGAAGCGCTACTACCCGTGCGGACCGTTGGCGCCGGAGCTGGTGGGCATCGTCAAGCTGGACGGCACCGGGGGATCCGGGTTGGAGATCCGCCACGACGCATGGCTCACCGGGCATCCCGGAAGGAAGGTGCGCTACGTGACCGGCGGCGGTTGGCACACGAACGCGCCACCCGAGAAGGTCATCGAGAGGCCGCGCGCCGGCGGCGGGCTGCAGCTCTCGATCGACGCGTGCATGCAGGAAATCGCCCAACACCACCTGCGCGCCGGCATCCGACGCTTGGGGGCCACCGCGGGACACGCGATTCTCCTCGATCCCTGGACCGGGGAGATCCTCGCCCTGTGCGAGGAGCCGACCTTCGACCCGCTGCAGAGCGGCACTCTCGCGCCGGAGGCGCTTCACGCCGACAGCTACATGGATCAGTACGAACCCGGCAGCACGTTCAAGATCGTGCCCTTTATCGCCGCTCTCGAGGCCGGAGTGATCGCACCCGACGACACGCTCCACTGCGGTCCCGGGGTGCGTGTCATGGAACGTTGCCGCATCCGCGATCACCGTCCCTTCGGCGTCGTCACCGCGGCCGAGGTGTTCAGCCATTCCTCGAATATCGGAGCCGGACGCATCGCCGAGCGCGTGGGGTGGGAAGGCGTCTTTCGCAGCGCGCAGGCGCTCGGCTTCGGCATGGCCAGTGGGATCGATCTGGCCGGCGAAGCCCACGGGTACCTGCCGCATCCGCGACGACCCCGCTGGTCGGAGCGCTCCCTGGTCACGATCGCATACGGGCAGGAAGTCGCCTGCAACGGTCTCCAGCTCGGCCTGGCCTACGCGGCAATCGCCAACGGCGGCGTGTTGATGAAGCCGCTCCTGGTAAGGGCCTTCCTCGACGCCAGCGGCGACGTGGTGCGGCGCGTGCAGCCGCAGGTCGTTCGTCAGGCGATGAGCCCGGAAACCGCGCACACGGTTCGGGAACTGCTGCGGCAGGTGGTGACCGAGGGGACCGGCGGCGCGGCGGAGGTGGCCTGGTTCCCGACGGCCGGCAAGACCGGTACGGCGCAGATCTTCGATCCCGAGCGCGGCGGCTATTCGGCGGAGGAGCACGTCCTCAGCTTCGTCGGCTTCGCGCCGTACGATGCGCCGCGCATCGTCTGTACCGTTTCGGTGCGCTGCACGGGAGACTTGCACGCTTCGGAGGCCGCCGCTCCGATCTTCGCCTCGATCGTCGAGGATGTCGCGCCGCTTCTCGGAGAGCCGGGCCGCGCCGTCGCCGCCGGCGAGAGACGCGTCGAGACGCGGGTGTCGATACCGGACGTGCGGGGGCTCGATCCGCTCGACGCACGGCGCGCGCTGCTGCGCGAGCGGCTCATTCCGGTGCTCGAGGGTCGCGGTCCGCGGGTGGAGGCCATGCGCCCGCAGGCCTATCGGCAGGTGCGGCACGGCCGGGTTGTACATCTCACCTTGGGCGGCGTGGCGGGCCGTGCTACTGTGCAAGTCCCCGAGGTGCGTGGTCTGTCGCTGAGACGCGCGATCTCCCTGTTTGCCGATGCCGGCCTCGCGTTGGAAGTAAACGGGTCGGGGTGGGTCGTCCGCCAGGATCCCGCCCCGGGAACGGAAGTGTCACCGGACGCGAGCTGTGCCGTCTGGGGTTCGCCAGACGTCTCACGGGCGCGGCGCGATGCGCTGGGGGTGACCCAACTTGCTCTGGAAACTGGCTGAGCTGATCGGGCGCATCCCGAACGAGTTCTGGGCCCGGCCACCCGAGGTCGCGCCGGATCTCGTCATTCGGGGCATCTGCCACGACAGCCGCGGCGTGCGTCCCGGAGATCTTTTCGTCGCGCTCCCCGGTCAGCGCACCGACGGAGCGCGCTATCTGGGCGATGCGCAGGCGGCCGGCGCGGCGGCGTTCCTGGTCGAGGAACGTGGCGACCTGTCCGTCACGAGCAGTCCGGTACTGCGGGCACACTCGGCGCGCCAGGTCATGGGACTTCTGGCTGCCGTGCTGCACGGGGAGCCGAGCCGAAGCATGCGCCTGGTCGGCGTGACGGGCACGGATGGCAAGACGAGCACCACGTGGCTCGTGCGCCACATCCTGGCCGCCGCGGGTCGGCGCGCGGTGGCCGTGGGCACGTTGGGTATCAAGGGCGATCGTGAGGATCTCATGCCCTGGTCGGGAGGCACGGCTCGGGGCGACGAAGCCCATCGTCACTGGCAGCCCACGACGCCCGAGTCCCCCGTGTTCCAGGAGACGCTGGCCCGCCTGCACGCGGCGGGGGTGCAAGATGTGGTGGCCGAGATCTCCTCGCACGCGCTCGCCCAGGAGCGTATCTTCGGCACGCAGTTCGCCGCCGTGGCGCTGACCCACGTCGCCGCGGACCATCTCGACTTCCACGGCACGCGGGACGACTACCTGGCCGCCAAGGCGCGTCTCTTCGACCCCGCCTCGCGCGGGGGGCCGCTGGAGACGCAGCCGGTCCAAGAGATCCTGAACCTCGACGACGACCTCGGCCGCGCGCTGGCCGCCGAACGGCCGGGACGCTGCCTCACCGTGGGGCGTGATCGCGCATCCCAGGTACGCCTCGATGCCGCGCGCACCGAACCGGGCGGCCTCGAGCTCGAGCTGTGCTTCGCGGGGGAGCCGGCGACCGTGCGGGCACCTCTCTCGGGCGCGTTTCACACCGAGAACCTGCTGGTGGCATCTGCGATCGCCTTCGCCCTGGGACTTGCGCCGGAGACCATTGCCCGCGCGGCGGCCACGATCCAGACCATCCCGGGCCGCTTCGAGTCGATCCGTGAAGGACAGTCCTTTGCCGTCATCGTCGACTATGCGCACACACCCGACGGCCTGCGCAACCTGCTGTCGGCGGCCCGGAGCGTCGCCTCGGGCAAGCTGATCCTCGTGTTTGGCTGCGGCGGCGACCGCGACACGAGCAAACGGGAGCCGATGGGCCGCGCGGCGGCCGAACTCGCCGATCACGTCATCGTGACGGATGACAACCCGCGGTCCGAGGATCCGGCCGCCATCGGCGCGCAGATCGCCGAGGGACTGCGCGCAGGAACCGCCACGTGGGAGCAGATCCCCGACCGGCGGAGCGCATTCGCCTGCGCGATAGCGCTGGCCCGGGCGGGCGACATGATCGTTGCTGCCGGTCGCGGCAGTGAGCCGACGCAGGTGTTCAAGCACCGCACGGTCGTGTTCGACGATCGGGACGTCCTGCGCGGGCTCCTTCGCGAGCAGCGGATGACAGGCGCCCCCACGCGCGAAGGGGGCGACGGAGGAATCACGAACTGCCTGGTCCCAGGGTCGAAGGAGCCTGCGACGAGGGACTTGCGCCGGGCGCCGGCGGGCAAGCCCCACGGTGGGCACGACGAGGAGAGTGTGAGGTGAGCGAACTGGAGAGGCGCCCGAACGAGAGTGCGGCCGGGGGCAACGGAAAGGAGCGGGGAGGCCCGGAGGAGACCGAGGCAGGCCCGGAGGAGACCGAGGCAAGTCCGGAAGGTACCGAGACAAGCCCGGAAGGTACCGAGACAAGCCCGGAAGATACCGAGGCAAGCCCGGAAGGTGCGTCGCCGGAACCGGAACAGACCTCCGGAGACGAGATCGACTTGGAGGGAATGGACCCCTGGTCGGTGGCCGGCATCGCGCGGATGGCCCGCGCCACCGTCGCCGGGATCTCGCCCGAGGACTGGCGACTGGTTTCTTCGCTGGTGGCATCCGGCATCGCCCTCGACAGCCGCGTGGTGGGGGGGGGCGAGGTCTTTGTGGCCCTCGCCGGCGCACGCACGGACGGGCACCGGTACATCTCCGAGGCCTTTGAAGCCGGAGCGTCGGCGGCGATTGCCCGCCGGTCGTGGTGGAGCCGGCGAAAGGCCGCGCGGGCGCTGGGCATTCACCTCCTGGTCGACGATCCACTCCGCGGGCTGCAGGACTGGGCCACGGGCCTACGCCGACACCTGAGCGCCACCGTGATCGGCATCACCGGATCGAGCGGCAAGACGACCGCCAAGGAGATCCTGCTGGGTCTGCTGCGGCCCATGGGATCGGCCGTGGGAACGGTGGGCAATCGCAACAACCAGATCGGTCTGCCGTGGACGCTCCTCTCCATGCGCGACGACACGCGGTGGGTGGTTGCGGAGATGGGCACGAATCACCCGGGTGAGATCGCCGCGCTGAGTCGCATCGCGCGTCCTGACGTGGGCGTGATCACCTGCATCGGACATGCGCACGAAGGTCAACTCGGAGGCGCGGAAGGGGTGCTGTCCGCCAAGCTGGAGCTGCTCGAGGGACTCTCGCCCTCCGGCACGCTCGTCATCCCCGACGACGCTCCCGCGCTCGAACGGGCTCTCGGGGAACGCTGGAGCGGACGCGTCATCCGCTTCGGCTTTGCGGAGTCGGCCGACGTCCGGGCCGAAGAGGTGACCTACTCGCGCGAAGGCACGCGCTTTCGCCTGGCGGGCCACCCCGATCCGCTCTCCTTGAAGATGCTTGGGGAGGGGGCGCTGCGTTCGGCGCTCGCCGCGATCGCGGCGACGCGCGCCCTGGACCTCTCCGATGTTCCGTTCGGCGAACTCGAGAACGTGGAGCCCATTCCCGGGAGGCTGCACCACGTGGAGTCGAAGCGCGTCCACTGGCTGCTCGACATGTACAACGCCTCTCCGGAATCGTGCCTGCAGAGCCTCGCCTTCCTCCAACAGGTCACCCCGGAGGGGCGGCGCGTCTTCGTCTTCGGCGGCATGCGCGAGCTGGGTGAGGCTACCGAGGAGCGACATCGTGAGGTCGGGCAAGCCGCCGGCTTCTGCGATGCCGGAGCCTTCGTGGGCGAGGAGGCGCGCATTGCGGCGCCCGAGGCGCAGAAGGCGGGCGTCAAACAGGTGCTGTGGTGCGATCAGACCGACGATGCGGTGCGTTTTCTGCGCCAGTACCTCAAGGCTGGCGACACCGTGCTGCTCAAGGGCGCGCGCTCGTCGGGCCTGGAGAGGATCGCGCGGGCCATGGGCGTCATCGGCGCCACCTACGAAACGGAAGGGCTCTAGAGGTGCTCTATCATCTGCTCTACCCGTACAGCGATGTCTTCTTCGGGTTCAATGTCTTCCGCTACATCACCTTCCGCGCGGCGTACGCGGCGGTGACCGCGCTTGTGCTGTGTTTCATCCTCGGGCCCTGGCTGATTCGCAAGCTGCGCCACTGGAACGTCGGACAACAGGTGCGCCGCGAGGGACCCCCAGGCCACTACGCCAAGGAGGGCACTCCCACCATGGGGGGCATCCTCCTGGTGTTGGCCATCATCGTGCCCACGCTCCTGTGGGCGGACCTGACCAGCGTTCAGATCCAGCTGGCGGTCACGGTGACCTGCGCGCTGGGAGCCTTGGGGCTGCTCGACGACTACCTTCACGTGGTGCGCAAGCAACCCAAGGGTCTTCTGGGGCGCTACAAGCTCGTCGTGCAGGTGGGCGCCGGGCTGCTCATGGGACTCACCATCCTGCGCCTCTCTCTGTACGGAGAGATGACCGATCAAACCACGTTGCCTTTCCTCAAGGACACGTTCATCACGCTCGGGATCGTCTACGTTCCTTTCGTGGCCCTGGTGATCACGGCGACGAGCAACGCGGTGAATCTGGCAGACGGTCTCGACGGCCTCGCCATCGGCATGGTCGTGCCCCCCGCCGCGGCGTTCGGCATCCTCGCCTACGTGTCCGGCCACGGGGAGTTCAGCGCGTATCTCAACATTCCGTTCCTGTACGGTTCGGCGGAGCTGTCCGTGTTCTGCGCAGCGCTCGTCGGCGCAGCGCTCGGATTCCTCTGGTTCAACGCGCACCCCGCGGAGGTGTTCATGGGCGATACCGGCAGCCTCGCCCTGGGCGGGGCGTTGGGGGCCGTGGCCGTGCTCATCAAGCGCGAGCTCCTTCTCGTCATCGTGGGGGGGCTCTTCGTCGCCGAGGTGCTGTCCGTGGTGATCCAG
Source organism: Candidatus Eiseniibacteriota bacterium (assembly GCA_030601305.1). Lineage (GTDB taxonomy): Bacteria > Eisenbacteria > RBG-16-71-46 > CAIMUX01 > WJJG01 > JAUVTV01. Next base: position 9,132 of record JAUVTV010000012.1, read on the forward strand.
GTCCTGGTGTTTCGCACCTCGGGCCGGCGCGTATTCCGCATGGCGCCGCTGCATCACCATTACGAACTCGGCAACGTGGCGGAATCCAAGGTGGTCATCCGATTCTGGATCATCTCGATCCTCTTGGCCCTCCTCACGCTCTCGACGGTGAAACTGCAGTAGGACGAGGTGTGGGGAATGAAGCCGACAGCCAGGTGAGAACGGAGAAGATGGCACTGACCGGCTACAACCTGAGTGATCTGCGCGAGCGCGGAGCGATCGTCTGCGTCGTGGGCCTCGGCCGCTCGGGTCTCGCGGCAGCCGAGTTCCTGCTGCGCCGCGGGCTCAAGATCCGCGGTCTGGAGCTCGCAATGACCGCCGAGATGCAGGACGCCTGGGCGCCGCTGGCCGCATTGGGCGCGGAGCTGATCACCGGACCTCATCCTACGGACGCGCTCGCCGGCTGTGGACTGCTGGTGCGCAGTCCGGGCGTGCCCGCGGAGGTACCGATCTTGGAAGCGGCGCGCGCGCAGGGCATCCCCATCCGCTCGGAGTTGGGTCTCGCGGCGAGCGAGGTGCGGACCCCCCTCGTCGCGATCACCGGTACGAACGGAAAGTCGACGACGACCGCTTGGACGGCGCACCTGTTGCGCAGTGCGGGGATCCCCGCGGTGACTGCGGGAAACATCGGACGTCCCTTGGCGGCAGCCCTCCTCGAGGAAGGCAAGGACACCGTCTTCGTGGCCGAGGTCTCCAGCTTCCAGCTCGAGGACAGCCCCGAGCTGCACCCGCGGGCGGCGGCCATCCTCAACATCACGCCCGACCATCTCGACCGGCATGGAAGCCTCGCGGTCTATCGGGCGCTCAAGTGGGCCATCACGGCCAACCAAGGAACCGGGGACCGGCTGGTTCTGGGCCCGGACGTCGTGCCCTCGGGAGGACAGGTGGTGCGTGCGGAGGTGGTGCGCTGCGCACCTGAGAGGACTGCCGATCTCACCGATGCCCTCTTTCCGCACGAGGGATGGCTGTGTCACCGCTCGGAGCAGCGCGAGGAGCGGCTGCTCTCCCTGGACGCGCTCGCGCTGCCGGGGCCGCACAACCTGCTCAATGGGATGGTGGCCGCCGCATTGGCCGCGCCCCTCGTGCCGGACTACGCCGCCTTGCTTGGCGGTCTGCAGGATTTCCCGGGCCTGCCGCATCGCCTCGAAGAGGTCGGCCGCATCGGCGCAGTGCGCCTGATCAACGACTCGAAGGCGACCAACATCGACGCGCTGCGCGTGGCGCTGCAGAGCTTCGCGCCGCCGCTCGTGCTCATCGCCGGCGGGCGCGACAAGGGGGCGCCGTTCGAGGAGCTGCGCGATCTGGCGACTGCCCGCGTGCGTCACCTGGTCGCCTTGGGGGAGGCCGCAGAAACCATCCGCGCGGCCTGGCCCGAGCTGTCGTCGGAGACTGCGGCTGACATGAACGATGCGGTGCAGCGCGCGCTGGCGGCCGCTGCGGGGAAGGGGACGGTTCTTCTCAGCCCCGGATGCGCGAGCTTCGACATGTATCGCAACTACGAAGAACGGGGCGATGACTTCCGGAACGTCGTGACGGGCTCCTCGCGCGCGGCTGCGTCGCCGGTTCCGGGGAAGGAGTGAGCGGCATGCGGTGGGTGGTTCCCTCGACCGACGCCGTGCCGGGCGATCGTCTGCAACGCATCGACGGCTGGCTGCTAGGTGCGATCCTCGCCGTCGCCGCCCTGGGACTCGTCATCGTCTACTCCTGCAGCAGCGTCATGGGCGTTGCCTGGAAGGACGGCAACGACCTCTTCTACCTTCAGAGCCAGCTCATCCGCTGCCTTCTCGGAATCGGCATGCTGTTTGCCTTGACCCGTCTCGATGCCCGCCTCCTGGGGGGAAAGACCGGGTGGATCCTCTGGGCCGGGCCCTTGCTGCTGCTGCTCCTGCTTCTGCTGCCCACCGGGCCGGCCGTCGAGCTGCGTGGCGCGCGGCGGTGGATGTGCATTTTCGGACAGGTCTTTCAGCCGTCGGAGTTCGCTCGTCTGATGACGATCGTGCTGCTGGCCGGTCTCCTCGCGCGGGATCCGGCGGCGCTGAAGACGTGGCGCGGCCTGCTGCCACCGCTGGCGGTGGTCGTCGTGACGGCCGGCTTGATCGCTCTCCAACCGCACATGAGCCTCGCGCTGCTCACCGCCGCCGGCGGCTTCGTGATCATCTTCCTCGCCGGTGCGTGCCTCTGGCGGCTCGCGGTGGTCGGCACACTGGGGCTTGCCGTGGCCGCCGCGGCGGCCTACTGGAGGGGCGGTGGCTACCACTTCGACCGCGTGGGGAGCTTTGTCTGCAGCGTCGGCGGTAGCGATCCGAGCTACCAGGTGCAGCAGTCGATCCTGGCGATCGGATCCGGGGGCGTGCTGGGTCGTGGTCTGGGAAGCGGCATGCAGAAGTATTTCTTCCTGCCGGATGCGCACACCGATTTCATCCTCAGCATCGTCGGCGAGGAACTCGGCTTCGTGGGCATGGTGGGGCTCTTCCTGCTCCTCGGCTTCATCGTCCAGCGTATCTTTGCACTGGGCGCGGGGTGCAGCTCGCGCTTCGGTGAGCTGCTCTGCTACGGCGTGGGTTTCCAGATCCTCTTGTCGCTGCTCATCCATGCCGCGGTGTGCCTCGGCGTCGCGCCGACGACCGGGATTCCGTTGCCGCTCGTCTCGTTTGGAGGCAGCGCGTTGGTAGCCAATTTCGTGAGCCTGGGGCTCGTACTCTCGATCACCCGGCGCCGGCAGGCACGCGTGCGATTCCACCGCCGCGGCCGGCAGCCTCTGCTGCTCCACGAGCCAGCCTTGGGGAGGGGCAGACGATGAAGGTGGTGAACGCCAGATGAAGGTCGTGATCACCGGGGGCGGAACGGGAGGACACGTCTTCCCGGGCATCGCCGTGGCACAAGCGCTCTGCCGCGCATCCAGCGCCGTGGAGATTCTCTTCATCGGCTCTTCCGGGGGGTTCGAGGCCCGAGCGGTTCCCCAGGCGGGCTACGCCTTCGCACCGGTCCCCGCGCGCGGCCTGCTGGGGAAACGACTCCTGGCCGTGCCGCTGGTGATGTGGACCACCCTGCGCGGGTGCCTCGCGGCCTACCGCGTAATGAACGAGTTCGACCCCGACGTGGTCTTCGCCACGGGGGGCTATGTTTCGGGCGCCGTGGCGCTGGCCGGTCGCCTGCTGCGCAAGCCGCTGATCCTCCATGAGCAGAACAGCGTGCCCGGCCTGACCAATCGGCTGCTCTCGCGCGTCGCTCAGGAGGTGCACCTCAACCTACCCGTGGCCCGCCGGCACTTCCCGCGGCGCCGGCACCTGAAGCTGAGCGGCAGCCCGATCCGGCAGGGCATCCTCGAAGGGGACGCCGACCGCGCCCGGCGCGAGTTCGGCTTGAGTGCCGGGCGACGCACCGTGCTCATTCTGGGAGGCAGCCAGGGCGCCCGCTCGATCAACCGAGCGGCCGTCTCGGCCATCCGCTCGATGTCGGGCCGCGAAGACGTGCAGTTCGTGCTGCAGACCGGGCGGCGCGGCTTTGGCTGGGTGCAGCGCCGGTTGCGCGGCCGGCGGCGGGTTGTCTGCGTGCGGCCCTTCATCGAGCAGATGGGCGATGCCTATCAACTGGCCGACCTCGTCGTGGCGCGTGCCGGGGCGATGACGCTCGCCGAGATCTGCGCCTGCGGCAAGGCGTCGATCCTGATTCCCTTCCCGCACGCGACACACAACCACCAGGAGAAGAACGCGCGCGCCCTTTCGGACGTGGGCGCAGCCGAGATGATCGAAGACCGCCAGCTGCGCGGGGACCGTCTGGCGATGCTGATCGCGAAGTCTATTGACACACCTCAGAAACTGCGCGAAATGTCCCATAACGCGCTGCTGTTGGCGCGCCCCGATGCAGCCGATCGGATCGCGCGCGCGCTCCTGCACTACGCGGCGGAGAACGGTGGCGAGCCCGCCGCGGAGCAGAGGGAGGCGCGTACCCGGATGCGGCGGCCGGCGAGCGATCGGCGGGGACGGCCGAACGACTCGCGGCCACGACGCCGACGTCCGGCGCGAGGGAGGGAGGTACGGAGAAGCAAATGATGCGGGGCTCGATACGCAGGGTGCATTTCGTCGGCATCGGCGGCACGGGGATGTGCGGGCTGGCGGAGATCCTCCTGGGTCAGGACTACCGGGTGAGCGGCTCCGATCTCACGACCGAGAGTGAGGCGGTCGAGCGGTTGGTGTCCCTGGGGGCCCGGGTGTTCAAGGGACACGCCCCGGAGCACATCGCCGGTGCCCAGCTGCTGGTGGTCTCGTCGGCGATCGGCGAGCGCAACCCGGAGATCGAAGAAGCCCGCCGGCAGGGAATCCCGATTCTCAAACGTGGCCAGATGCTCGCCGAGATCATGCGTCTCGGCTCCGGAATCGCCGTCGCCGGGGCCCACGGCAAGACGACGACGACCTCGCTCATCGGTCACCTTCTCTCGCACGCTGGCCTGGATCCCACCGTCATCGTCGGCGGCCGCCTGCGCGCTTACCATTCGAATGCGCGCATGGGCCAGGGCAAGCTCATCGTCGCCGAGGCCGACGAGAGCGACGGTTCGTTCCTCGAGATCCTGCCGACGATCGCCGTGGTCACGAACATCGATCGCGAGCATCTCGATCACTACCGGAACCTGGATGCCATCAAGGCCGCCTTCGAAAGATTCATCACCAGCGTGCCGTTCTATGGCAGCGCCATTCTCTGCGGTGACGATGCACACCTGCGCGAGCTGCTGCCACGGGTCAACCGTCCGACATTGCTCTACGGATTCGCAGCCGACTGCCACGTGCGGGCCGAGAAGGCGCGCAGCGCGGGGGGGCTGTCGCGTTTCCATGTGCGGGAGGGAGATGCTGACCACGGGGAGTTCTGCCTCCCGCTTCCCGGACAACACAACGTCCAGAACGCGCTGGCGGCTGTCGCCGTGGGTCTGAGCCTCAAGGTTCCCCCGCAGCGGATCCGCGAGGCGCTTGCGAGCTTCGACGGCGTCAGCCGGCGCTTCGAGGTGCGCACGGCCTCCGATGAGGTGGTGCACGTCGACGACTACGCGCACCATCCGACCGAGATCCGCGCGGTGCTGCAGGCCGCCCGCGAGGTGTACGGCACGCGGCGGCTGGTGGTTCTCTTCCAACCCCACCGCTACTCGCGCACGGCGGCCCTGTTCGACGACTTCGGCGGCGCGTTCACCCACGCGGACCTGCTCGTCTTGAGCGATATCTACGCCGCCGGGGAGATGCCGATCGAGGGCGTGAACGGCGAGGTCCTACGCGGACCGATCACGCAGGGGAGCCAGATCGAAGTCGTCTACGCTCCCACCGAGGAGCAGGCCGTCGACGCCGCCGCGGGCCGGCTGCAGCCGGGAGACGTGCTGCTCACACTGGGGGCCGGCCCGGTCTGGAAGTGGGGCGATGCGGTGATGGCGCGCCTGGCGGCGCGCGAGCGGCCCCGTCAGGGTACGGCCGTGGGTGACGTTGGAACCGCGGAAAGACCGGAGACACGCGGCACGGAGCGCCGCGCGGGGTAGGCCCGGGGGGTACGCAGGGCAGCCCCAGGGGGCACGCAGGAGGCAGGGAAGCCATGATCGCGAACCGCACGGCACGTCCGGCCCACAGCCCGGGCCGGTGGCCACGCCGCCGCAAGCGGCGGGCGGTGGGCTTCGCCGCCTGTGCGGGTTGTCTCGCCTCCGGGCTCGTACTTCTCGCGCTTCTAGGCCTTCTTCCCCTCGATGCGCTCTGCGGCGTCCGCGCCGTGGAGTTCGTCCTCGTCGACTGCCCGTCGCTGTGCGAGGCGGAGCTGTCCGGCGCCATGGCGCTCCCCGCGGGTGCGAGCTTCCTCAACCTGGATCGGGATGCCGTACGGGCGCGTCTCGGCGCGATCCCGCGTGTCGCGAGCGCCGAGCTCTCGTATCGCTGGTTCCATCGCCTGCGCGTCACGGTCACCGAGCGCCGCGCGCTGGCCCTCGTGATCGCGTCCGGAGAATCGCCGCTCGAAATCTCACGCGAGGGGATCCTCATGGCCCCGCGCGGTCTCGCGCTTGCCGACCTGCCGCTCTTCAGCTGGGAGGCCGCCACCGAACCGCTCTCCTGCGGGGATACCCTGCGGGTGAACGGCGCTGCCGGCCTCCTCGACCTGCTCGCGGCGACCCAGGCGGAGTGGCCCGCATTGTGGGAGGGGATCTCGGAGGCGCATCTTCGCGCGGGCGGCTCGTGCGAGCTCTACTGGAGCAACAGCCCGATCGTCGTGTGGGCCCGCGGCCGACTCTCGCCGACGCGGCTCGATGCGTGGGCGCGAATCATCCTGGACCTCGAGCGTCGCGGGGAGTGCGATGCGGTGATCGACCTGCGCTTTCCCGAGCAGGTCGTCGTCCGCTTGCCGCAGAAACCTCCTGACGCGACACCTGAGATGAGCTGAGAGGTACACAGCATGTCAGCCAGCCAGATCGTCACAGGATTGGACGTGGGGACCACGAAGGTCGCCGCGGTCATCGCCGAAGGCCTCGAGAACGGGGACCTCTCGATCCTCGGCGTGGGCGAGAGCCCGTCTTATGGCTTGCGCGGCGGTAGTCTCGTGGATCTCGAGGCGACCGTCGAGGCCATCCGCACGGCCGTCAGCCAGGTGGAGCAGATGGCGGGCGTCCACGCGCGCGGCGTCTTTGCCGGCGTGGCCGGTGATCACATTCGCTCGATCAACAGCCGCGGGGTCATCGCCATTTCGGGTCGCGAGAGCGAGGTGAGCTGCGACGACGTGCAGCGCGTGGTCGACGCCGCGCGCACCGTCGCGATTCCGTCGACCCGCGACGTCCTGCACGTGATTCCGCAGGAGTTCGTCGTCGACGATCAGACGGGGATCCGTGATCCGGTCGGCATGTCGGGTGTGCGTCTCGAAGCCGAGGTCCACATCATTACCGCCTCGGCCACGGCGGTGCGCAACGTGGCGAAGGCCATCGGCCGGGCCGGATACAAGGTGATCGGCCTGGTGGCCGAGCCGATGGCCAGCGCCTGGTCGGTCCTCGAGGAGGATGAAAGGCGCCTCGGCGTCGTGCTCCTGGACATCGGCGCGGGCACGACAGACGTGGTCGTCTACTTCGACAACAGCGTCCATCATACCGCCGTGCTCACCATGGGCGGTGGACAGATCACCAACGACATTGCGGTGGGACTGCGCACACCGCTGGATGCCGCGGAGCAGATCAAGCTTCAGCTGGGCTGTGCCATGGCGAGCCTGGTGGAGCAGGACGAGACGATCGAGATCCCGGGCGTGGGCGGGCGTGCAACGCGCACCGTCAGCCGGCACGTTCTGGCGGCGATCATTGAACCGCGCGTCGAGGAGATCCTCTCGATGGCGCGCGCGGAGCTCGAGCAGCTGCCGGGTACGGAGATCCTCGCGGCCGGGATCGTGGTCACCGGAGGCACGGCCGCGCTGCGCGGCGTGGCCGAGATGGCCGAGCAAGTGTTCGAGATGCCGGCGCGCATCGGCGTCCCGCTGGGCGTTGGGGCGATGGGCGATCTGGCGGTCGATCCGCGGTTCGCCACGTGCGTCGGTCTGGTGCGTTTCGGCGTGACCCGCGGGCAGGGCACCGGGAACGCGGTTTCCTGGCGCAAAGAAAGCGGGCTGCGCGAGTGGCTCAGGGCACACGTGCCCTTCATGGGTTGAGGCGTGAGCATAGGCGGGTCCACCCGTCTGGGAGGGAGCAGGGATGCTCGTTGAAGTCGGCGAAAGAGGACACTCACCGGCGGAGCTGAAGGTCATCGGTCTCGGCGGCGGTGGCGGCAATGCCGTCAATCGAATGCTCGAATGCGACATCCGCGGCGTGCAGCTCCTGGTGGCGAACACCGACATCCAGGCGCTCAACGTCAGCAAGTGCGAGGTCCCGATCCAGATCGGTTCGTCGGTCACCGGCGGGCTCGGATCGGGGGGGGATCCCCAGCTTGGTCGCAAGGCGGCGGAAGAGGATCGCGAGACGATTCGCGCGCACCTCGAAGGCGCTGACATGGTCTTCATCACCGCCGGGATGGGTGGTGGAACCGGCACCGGCGCGAGCTCGGTCGTCGCCGAGATCGCCCGTGAGCTCGGTGCCCTCACCGTCGGCATCGTCACGAAGCCCTTCACCTTCGAGGGCCGCAAGCGCATGCGACAGGCGGAAGAGGGCCTCGCACAGCTGCGCGAGTGCGTCGACACGCTCATCGTGATTCCCAACCAGCGCCTGCTCCACGTGGTCGACCGCAACACGCCGCTGAACGCTGCGTTGCGCGTGGCCGACGACGTCCTGACGCACGCGACGAAGGGCATCTCGGAGATCATCACTGTGCCGGGGCTGATCAACGTGGACTTCGCCGATGTCCGCAGCGTGATGCGCGGCATGGGGAACGCGCTGATGGGGATGGGTTTCGCCCAGGGGCCCGATCGCGCCCGCGAAGCGGCACAGATGGCGATCTCGAGTCCGTTGCTCGAAGACATCTCGATCGATGGGGCCCGCGCCCTGTTGGTGAACTTCATGGGCGGTGAGGATATGACCCTGGCCGAGGTCGACGAGGCCTCGCACCACATCCTGCAGGCCTCCGGTGAGGACGCCAACGTGATCTTCGGCGCCGTCGTGGATCCCAACATCAAGGACGAGATCCGTGTGACGCTGATCGCCACCGGGTTCGGCGCCGTCTGCACGGAGGTTCCGTCCGAGGTCCCGGCCGCGAAGGGGGCCGAGCAGCTCATGGCCGCCGAGCTGCATGCGCCGCAGCCGATCTCGCTGATGGAAGAGAAACGGCGCCGGGAGTCTGCCGAGCAGGCGCAGGCGCCGCTGGGGGATCGCCAGCCGATCGCCGATGCGCCGCAGCCGGCGGTGGAGGGGATCGGCATCGGTGGCATGGGCATGGGTCAACAGGCGGCCCAGGCTACCGCCGCAGCGGCTGCGGCACCCGCCGAGACACCGTCACATTTCGCGGATCGCGCTGCCGCCGGCAGCCCGAGTCTGCTCTCCAACGACGGGATCGTGGGGCGCGCGAAGCCCATGCGCAGCACATCCGGCGCCCGGCCGCTCTCGGAAGCTCAGTCGGTCTCCCGCGTGACGGCCGGCTTGGTGGGGCCGCCACATGGTATCGCCGCGACGCCCCAGGGTGTCGCGGGCCTACCGCAAGGTGCGGCTCCGACACCCCAGAGTCGGGTGGTCGGGCCCCCAAGCGCACCCGTGCAGGTTTCCTCGGGCAGCGCGGCGGACGCGGCCCACATCCCTGAGACGGTCGCGCCGCTGAAGTGGGAAGAGAGGCGGCCCACTCGGCATGGATGGAAGCCGCGTCTCTCCAGCCCCTGGCAGCGCGTGCTCCGCCGGGATCGCCTGGACGTGCCGTCGTTCCTGCGACGCCGCCAGGTCGACTAGAGCCCGGACTTCTGGCCACGGCTCGTCGCGAGGCAGCGCCGGCAGATACGCCGCCGCAGTAGGGGCGTGGTGAGGAGTCCGGGCACATCGGCGGTAGCGCCAGCGCCTCGGGAAGAGCGGTCGGTGAATCGAGAAACCCTGCCAGCGAGCGCGGGCGAGGTGTTCACAGCGGGGTCACGGGAAGTGCGCGTCGCGCTCGGCTACCCCAACGCGCGCGAATTGGCGGCGGGCAACCTGGGTTTCCGCATTGTCGCGCGCCTTCTGCGAGCGATTCCGGGGATCCGCGTGCAGCCGTTCTTTCTCGCTTCGAATCGCGGCCGGGCGCGTGCCGCGACGTGCATCGATCCGCCCGATCTCAAGCTCGCCTCCACCGACCTCGTGCTCTTCAGCCTGGCCTATGAGGGCGACGCGCCTCACGTACCGGCACTCCTCGCGGCGGGCGGCCTTCCGGAATTCGCTCGGCAACGCCGTCCGGGACATCCGCTGGTCGTGGGCGGCGGCGCCTTGGCGATGATCAACCCCGAGCCGCTCGCGGCCCTCTTCGACCTCTTCCTCCTCGGTGAGGCCGAGGCGTTCCTCACGGAGTTCCTCACCACCTGGGCGCGCGTCCGCGGGGGGCGGCGCGAAGACGTCCTGCAGGAACTGGGCACGCTGCGGGGTGCTGTGGCGCCGATGCGGCGGACACACCGCGTCTGGTCGCGCGATGCGTCCCCGCTGCGGGTCACCGCTGAGGTTGGCCTTCCCGGTGGCCCGGGGGAGGAGCCGGAACAGGCGCTGACCCCATCCGCCGCCGCGCCCGTCGAGCGCATTCCGTGGTCCGACTTCGGCGCCTCGGCGAGCTGGGCGCGCATGGGGCCGGAGAGCGATCTCGGTGACGCAACCCTCGTCGAGCTGGCGCGCGGCTGTCCGCGCCGGTGCCGTTTCTGCGCCGCCACGCGGATCTACGCGCCGCTACGCGAGTGCGCGGCCGACGTCATCATGTCGGCCGTGGAAGGCGCAGCCGGGCCGGGCGAGAAGGTCGGGCTCCTGGGCCTCTCCGCCGGCGACTACCCGCAGCTGGCGAAACTCGTCTCCTGCTTGGGGGAACTCGGTGTCCGGATGACGATCTCGAGCCTGCCCCCGGCCTTTGGGCTGCAATCGGTCGCCGAGCGGCTCGTGCAAGGGGGCGCGCGCACGCTCACCATCGCTCCGGAGACCGGATCCGACCGCCTGCGCCACCTGATCGGCAAACCCGTGGGGAACGACGCCATCCTGCGCAGTGCGGCGCTGCTCGGCCGCGCGGGTCTGCGCGGGCTGCGTACCTATTTCATCATCGGCCTGCCCCAAGAGAGAGAGGAAGATCTGCGCGGTATTGGCGAGCTGCTGGGCGCGCTGCGCCGGCAGCTGCCCGCGCGGTGCACACTGAGCGCGACGGTCAACGCTTTCGTCCCCAAGCCACAGACGCCCTTCCAATGGGCGCCCATGGCAACCGTGCGCGACCTGAAGGAACGCGCGCACATCCTGCGCAGCGCGGTGCCGCGAACGGTTCGGCTGCGCGTGAAGAGCTTTCGCGAGGCGCGTCACCAGGCGCTCATCGCGCGAGGGGATGTGACCTGGGGGCCGCGGCTCGTGCGCATGGCTTCCGAGGGGATCGGCTACGCGGCGGTGTTGCGGGCAGAACGGTTGCGCGCCGACACGCTCTGTGGCGCGATCGAGGTCGGCTCGCCGCTCCCGTGGGGCCATCTGCTTTCCGGGGAACGAGAGCGGCAGCTGGCACGCGAATGGCAGGCCGTGAATGCAGGCTAGCTGGAGGGAGGTGCGGCGGTCTCGGGGCGCACCTTGCGACGCACGTTCTTCGTGACGAGCCCTTTCTTCAGACAGCGTGTGCAGACGCGGATGCGCTGCGGCCTTCCGTCGACGATGGCCCGAACCCGCTGCAGGTTGGGCTGCCAGGTGCGCTTCGAGAGATTGTGCGCGTGACTTACGCGGTGACCGCGCAGCAGGCCTTTGCTGCAAACCGCGCAGATGCGTGACATGGCTCGATCCTCCACTTCGGGTACCCTACACAAGAACTCGTAGTGTATTGGCTGGGCGGTGGGTCTGTCAAGGTGCTTCCGTCATCCATCGGCAGCGGCCGCGGCCATGTCCAGCTTGAGACCGGGAGCCGCAAAATGCACTGGTTTCGGTGATTGCCCCCGCCTAGACTGGCCTGCGCGGTGGCAGTGACGCCTCTGGGGGCAGCAGGGACAAACTCTTCGGGCAGCAGGGACAAACTCTTCGGGCAGCAGGACGGATCTTCGGGCGGCATGACGAATCTTCGGACACCGCTGCGGTTCCTGCAAGGAACCGGGCCGGCTCGCGTGGCGAGACTCGCCAACCTGGGGCTCGAGACCCTGGGCGACCTGCTCGAGCACTACCCGCGGGCCTATCTCGACAGGAGTCACATCACGCCGCTCGGCGAGCTGCAGCCCGGGGCTCACGTGACGTCCGTGGGCTGCGTGCGCTCCTTCTCCCTGCGGCGAACGCGCCGGGGCATGCGCAACGTGCACGTGATCCTCGAGGATCCGACCGGCGTCGCCGAGTGCGTCTGGTTCAATCAGCCCTACCTGCAGCGCGTGATGGGCCGCGGCAGCCGGCTGCTGGTCTCCGGGCAGGTGGAGCTCTACCGGCGGCTGCAGTTCAAGAATCCCGAGTACGAACTGCTCCCTGAGACCGAAGGCGAGGATGACGACCGCGACGCGGATTCCGGCGGCATCGTGTCCGTCTACCCGCTCACGGCGGGCGTTTCCCAGAAGGTGATGCGTCGCCTCGTGGGCCAGGCGTTGGGCGAGCTGGGTGCACTGCCCGAGTTCATGCCTGCCGAACTCGTCGCCCGCCACGGATTCATCGCCTGGGATGCAGCCCACCGTGAGATCCACCGGCCGACGAGCCTCGCGCGGGCCGAGGAGGCCCGAAGGCGCATCGCGTATCAGGAGCTCTTCGACCTGCAGCTTCTCCTGGCGATCAGTCGTCGCGTTCACCAGCGGCCGCGGACCGCTTGGCGGCTCGTGCCGGAAGGTCGACTCGCCGGCCGGCTGCTCGCCGGTCTTCCCTTCGCCTTGACCGCCGCACAAACGCGCGCGATCGACGTCGTGCGCCAGGATCTCGCCCGCGACCGACCGATGCACCGGCTCCTCGAGGGCGATGTCGGCAGCGGCAAGACGCTGGTGGCGATCGTCGCCGCGTTGCTGGCTGTCGAAGCTGGCGCGCAGGTGGCGTTCATGGCGCCCACGGAAATCCTGGCAGGACAGCATGCACGCACGTTGGCCCGCTGGTGTGCCCCTCTGGGGGTCGTCACCGAGACCTTTCTCGGCGGTCAGCCGGCGCGAGAGATGCGTGCGCTGCGGAGCGCCCTGGCGGCGGGAGGGATCCAGATCGCCCTGGGGACGCACGCACTCATCCAAGAGGGCGTTACGTTCCACTCGCTGGGCCTGGTGATCGTCGACGAGCAGCATCGCTTCGGGGTTCTACAGCGCGCACACCTCTTGGGCAAGGGGCGCACACCGCACGCGCTGGTGATGTCGGCGACGCCCATTCCACGAACGCTGGCGCTGACCCTTTTCGGCGATTTGGATTTGACCGTCATCGACGAGAAGCCACCCGGCCGCGTAGCGCCCAAGACGCACCTCCTGCCCGAGGGGCGCTACGCGGCGATGCTCGAGTACATCGCGGGCGAACTGGATCGCGGCGCGCAGGCCTACTTTGTCTGTCCACTGGTCGAGGCATCCGAGGAACTGGATCTCAGAGCGGCGACCGAGCTCCACGAGCGCCTGCAGCACGAGGAGCGCCTCGCCGGGCACCGCGGGGGACTGCTCCACGGACGGATGAAGTCCGAAGAGAAGGACCGGGTGATGCGTGCCTTTGCCGCGGGGGAGTTCCGGTACCTGGTCTCCACCACCGTCATCGAGGTGGGCGTTGACGTTCCCAATGCGAGCCTGATGGTGATCGAGCACCCGGAACGATTCGGTCTCAGCCAGCTGCACCAGCTGCGGGGGCGCGTGGGGCGCGGACGGCAGCCGGCCCACGTTTTCCTCGTCCGCCGCAAGGGGATCGGCCCGGACGCCGCCCGAAGGCTCGCGGTGATGGTGGGGGAGAGCGACGGGTTCAAGATCGCCGAGGAAGACTTGCGTCAGCGCGGGCCCGGTGACTTCTTCGGAGTTCGCCAGAGTGGCCTGCCGCCGCTCAAGGTGGCCGACCCGATCGGCGATCCGGGCCTCCTCGAGACCGCGCGCCGGGATGCGTTCGATCTGGTCGCCGCCGAAGGGCTCGCCGCGCTCGCCGCAGGCCCGCTGTGGCGTAGACTCGAGATGCGGTTTGGTGACAGAATGAAGTTGTACGCCGTGGGATGAGTTCGGGGGCGAGCAGACATGCGTGCGGGAGCCGAGCCGAATGGGGTCCACCTCCGCTGCCGGCAGTGCGGCTGGGAGGTCAGCGTGGCGCGCGATCAGATCCCGCGCTACGGTGCGCGCGTGCGCTGTCCGGACTGTGACAGCTTGCAGCCGCTGGTCCCGGCCGCGCCGTCTCCCGAACCGGTCACGAGCGAGCGGGTCTGCGCAGACGTTCCGGCGGTCTCAGACGCGGCGAGGGCGCGCCTGGCGAGCGCTTCCGCGGATCCCGCGGTGACCCGCGCCGAGGCGCGCCGCGTCCTCGAACTCTGGCTCCTGGAGATCCAGCGGACCGCCTCCGCGCCCCTCTCCCTGAACCACATCTTCCGTGAGCACGGGGAGGAACTGGCGCACCTCTTCGGCATGTGGAAGGCCTCCTTCCCGAACGATAATGCTACTGAGATCTTTCGTGATCAGCTCATCGAGGCACTCGAGAATCATCAGGGGACCCGGGGCGAATGAAGCCAACCTGTTCCGTGCTCGCCCTCGAGCACGTGATTCCCGGGGCCGGGAGAGGTTTGCGCTTTCCCGGCCACTGCATGGGCTTGACGGCCCTGCGCGATCTTCTCCAGCGCGTCGCCGATCGCGCTCGCGTCGCATCGCTGTGCGAACTCCTTCCCGCAGCGACGGTGGGTGAGATGCGGCCGCACGTTGCCCTCGCGTTCCTGGGCGGACACGCCTCGCATGCGCGCTTCGTCGCGCCGCTCCTCGAGGCGCTCGGCCTCGCGGGCCACTTCTTCGTGCCATACGAGACCATCGGCAAGCCCGGCCACCTCTCGCTCGGGCAGATCGCGGCACTGCGCTACCATCGCCACGTGCACGTCGAACTGGATCTCTCCTCCCTGCCCCCCGGATCGAGCTGGCGGATGGCTGATCGGCTCCGGGAATCGGCCGCGACCCTCGAGGCGCACACCGGCCGCCGGTGCCGCTATGTGTGGGTGGGGCCGCGGCAGTGGGATCGGCGCCTGCCGGTGCTCCTCCGACACCAGCGCTACACCGGCGTCGTCTCGCCGCACTTTCCCCGTGATGCCCGCTTCGGCGGGCTGCATATCCTCCCGGCGACGCGACCTTCCCGGCGCCTGCTCTTGGGATTGCCGGGGGCGTGATTCCAACTGCCTGTGGTCAAATCAGTTAGAGCTGTACTGCGGCTCTGGCTGCCTCCTTGTCCGTGCCCGATCAGCGACGGATCCGGCTCTTACCAGTCAAGGAGCAGCCACCCCGCGCCGATGTGTATATCAACGGTCGTGCACGGCCTGGCCGCGTATGTCGCGGTCAATCCCTGCCCGTTGCCGGAGCAGCGGGGAAGGGTGGCACCCTGCCGAGAGGGGCTGCCTGCTTGAAGGAGGCATCATGGTTCTGGTCAGCTACTCGGGCAAAGAGATCAACGCCAAGATCGTCTTCTACGGACCTGGCTTGAGCGGCAAGACCTCGAATCTCGAGTACATCTACGGCAGCATCCCCTCGAACCATCGTGGCAAGATGGTCTCGATGAAGACCAAGACCGAGCGAACGCTCTTCTTCGATTTCCTCCCGCTCAATCTGGGTGAGCTGGCCGGGTTCAAGACGCGGTTCCTCCTGTACACGGTTCCAGGACAGGTCTACTACAACGCCACGCGGAAGCTGGTCCTCAAGGGTGTCGACGCCGTCGTCTTCGTCGCCGATTCGCAGCGCGGCAAGATGGACGAGAACATCGAGAGCTTCCGAAATCTGAAGGAGAACCTGAAGGAGAACGGGCTCTCTCTCGACGAGATCCCCTACGTGCTGCAGTACAACAAGCGCGATCTGCCCGACCTCTACTCGGTGGACGAAATGGATCGCGTGCTCAATACCGACGGCGTGCCCACCTTCGAAGCCGTGGCAACGACCGGCGCGGGCATCTTCGAGACGTTCAAGGCGGTCTCGAAGCTTCTGCTCGCCAAGCTCTCCAAGGAGATCGGGGCGGCCATCGTGGGGCACGCTGGGGGAACGACCGCGGCGAGCCGCGCGACGGTTTCGCCCGCGGGGCGGCCCAAGTCGACCGCACCCCCGGCGGAGGTGGCCCATCCGGTCACCTGGCCGCAGCCGGCGGCCGAGCCAGAGCCGAGTGCCGGTGACGTGACACCCGAACCGTCCGAGGTCCCTGCCTC
>JAUVTV010000133.1 GCA_030601305.1 Candidatus Eiseniibacteriota bacterium
CGGCCGTGGACCGTGCCGCTGCGCGCGGGCACCTCGCAGCTGACCTCGGAGACCTCGTGAACGCGCACGCGGTGCGCCCCGAGCGGAGCGCTGAGCACGCCGTTGTCGGGCCCCACGAAGAGCTGCCCCCCGGATTCGATCGCCAGGGCGCGTCGTTCGGTGCCAACCCGTGGGTCCACGACGACCAGGTGCACGGTGCCCGGCGGGTACCAGGGGTAGGCCGCTTCCAGCAGCAGCGCCGCCTCGAGCACCTTCTGGGGCCGGATCTCGTGCGTGATGTCGACGATGCGGGCGCTGGGCAAGATGCTGCAGATCGCACCCTTCATCGCGCCGACATAGGCGTCTCGCGTTCCGAAGTCGGAGGTCAATGTGATGATGCCACTGCGCCGTTCCACTGCTCGCTCCTCACTCCTCTTTCTGCCGGCGGTGCCTGCCGCGCGACCGCGGGTTTCGGACGATTCGGGTCCGTGGGCAGGCCGCTCACCCTCGGGTGACCAACCATGCTAGGTCGGCGTCGCTGCGGGGTCAATGGGGAAGCCGGCGCGATAGGCGGGGCACAGGGGGCGACAGGCGTAGCGAAGGGGGCATCCTTTCCTTGGACGCCCCCCAGGCTGGGTGCGCGCTCCTCATGTGCGGGGTGAGGGGCGCGCTGCGGGTGGTGCTGGAACTAGTAGCGCGTGTAGCGCCGCGTCGTGATTCGTCGTGTGCGCGACGGGGTCGTTCGCTTGCGGGCCGTCGGCTTGCGGCTGTAAGTGCGCTGCGACGTGGTGCGCTTGGCATAAATGCGCTTGCTGGTGCTCTTCTTGGCGTAGCTGCGCTTCGTGCTGGAGTGCGTGGGCGTCGACTTCTTCCACTCCTGCCAAATCTCCCGGAAGTGATTGTAGTCGACCAGCAGGATCTTCTTGCTGCCCGGCGCACGCCACCAAACCCGGTTGACGCTGAACTTGGTCGCGAAATTCTCGACCGCCCTCTTGGTCTTGAACCCCTTCCAACCACGGGCAGTGATCTGCTCCGGATTGACCATCGTGATCTTCTTGCCTCTCATCGGATTCGTCCCCCCTATTGAAGGTTAAGGTTCACAATTTCCCATCGGTATTCGTGTCCGTAACTTGAGCCCATTCTTCGAATGGGCCATCTGGGCGAGGTCGGAACGTGCGGGAGAGCAGCGGGAGGTCGCTGCAGGGGGTGCGACCGGCGGGGGGCCGACCGGGTCAGTGGCGCTCGAGGACCCCCGCGAGGCGCGCCTGCCACTGCCGGACAATGGGCGAGTCGACGCGTAGGGGCCGCTGCGGGAAACGGGAGCCGATCCCGGTGCCGGTGAAGCTCTCCGCCGATCCGGAGCCTCTCCCGGTGGAGCCTTCCGAGGCCGGCCCTCCCCCGTCGGGCTGGAAGAAGACCCACTGGTAGCTGCCGTCTACATCCCAGAGGTGAACTCGCAGCGCATACTCATCGGCCACCGGCGCCGTCTCGTGGGGGTGCATCCATCGCTCTCCCTCGAGATCGAAGAGATTCGCCAGATCCCCGCTCACCGCGGGATCGCCAGCGGGTGTCCACTCGGCGCCCGTGGTGTCGGGCTGGAGGCCCGACCTGAGGTCACGGGCTTCGGAGGCCCCCAGCCGGCGCACCCACCATCCAGAGCCCCGCCGGAGGAAGCCGCAGCTTCCGAGCGGGCTGCTCAGTGCGGCGACCTGCTGATCCCGCGATCTGCCGCGTACGAAGCGGCGCACCTCGAGTACTCGGATGCCACCGGTGAGGTAGTCGTACAGGTCGTCGCGGACACGCCCGGGGACCCGACCGGCCAGTTGCATGACCATTGTCGCCTGATCCAGCCGTGCACCCATGCGGAGCGTGTCGACCCGGTCTCCGCGAAAGACGGTCCACACCGCCGCGGGCGGGGCGAGGCCGAGGTCGGATGGATCGCGTACGAGGTCGGATGGATCGCGGCCGAGGTCACGTCGGCCAGCTCCTTGATCGAGCGAGCCCGTGCCCTGGTCGGGCTGGTCTCCGGGTCGATCGTAGAACTTGAGGAATGTGAAGCGCCAGAAGGCCGCCAAGGTGCGCTCGACGGAGAGACCGTCGGCCTCACGATCGGCCGGATCGAGGAACTCCCACTTCTCGCGGCCGATGCGCTTCAAACGTGCGGATTCGCCCCGGCAGAGAACGTGCACGCTGTCGATCGCGCTTCGCGCCGGCGGGAGGATCTCGCGCTCGCGCCACACGTGGAGTTCGCTGTTGAAAAAGCGCTCGGGAACGTGGGGCGGAACGAGGGCCACGCCGCGCAAGCCGCTCCAGCGTGCGTAGATCTCACCCGACGCCGGTGCCTCCGCGCCCATTTGCACCTCGAGTTCTACCCCGCCGAGCATGCGCAATACCATCGTGCTGCGCGGCGGATCGAGACCGTAGTCAGCGACTTCGTCTGTCACCAGCACGCGACGTACGGGCAACTCCTCGAGCGCACGCAGCAGCTCGCGCACCAGACGCTTGCTCGCCAGGTCCTCGATCGGAGCCCGCAGATACCAGGTTCCCTCCTCGCGCTCCAGCGAGAACTGACCGGCGCCGCTCTCCCGGTCGATCGCGACGACGCGCGCGGACGCCCCCTTCGGCAGAGGCGGCGAAACGACCGGCTCTGCCTCTCTGCTGTTGCGGCGGGAGCGGATGAGCAGCATCAGGAGCACAAGAGCTACAAGGATGAGGAACCACTGGAACGCGCGGGCACCGACGATGCGCGGCGTTTTCATGACTGCGCCCGCCGCCGTAGCCAGACCGCGGCGCCCAGAAGCACCAGTGCCAGGGGCAGCCCGATCTGGATCACATAGAGCAGGCTGCGCAGCCCGCCCGGGCCCACCTTCAGCTCGCTGCTGCGTCGCGGCTGCCGTCCGATGCCCAGGAAGCGCTCCTGCCAGGTGAGCCAGTGGACCGCGTTGCGCGCCAGCGCCTGGTTGCCGCCGACTCCCAGGTAGCGATTGGTGACCATCGACGCGTCTCCCATGACGACGAGGCGTGCCTTGGGCTTGACCGGCGGCAGGCCCAGGGAGTCGGGTGTCGGTCGCCAGTCCGTCCCTGTGGCGGTCTCCCACTCGAGAGCTACTCCCGCGGTTTGGACGCCGTCGGCGAGCAGGTCGTCGCCCCGGCCGGGTCCCGGGTGGACGGTCGCCGTGGGAGCCGACCTGAGCAGTGGTTCCGCGAGCAAATCGGCCGGATGCGGCGTGACGATCATGACGGGCCGAACTGCGGGCGCGACGATGAAGGCTCCCGCGAGTCCGACCCCGATCTCGTGACGCGGATTGGTCGCCAGCGCCGGCGACCAGGGACCCAGCCCCAGCCGGGCGGTGAGGGGACCATCGTCGCGGATCGTGCCGGGGAGGAGCCGCAGCGAGCTGAACCGGAGGAGCGGTTCGAGCCCCAGCGAGTCATAGGGCTCGGTCCACACCCCCCACCCCCCGCCCGACCAGAGGAACTCGCGCAGCAGGGAGACCTCGCTCGCGTGCAAGGGCCGCCGGGGATGCACGAGCAACATCGCGCTCACCCCCGGGGGCACCGCGCCGGACGCGAGGAGGTTGAGTTCCACGACCTCGATGTTGTCGCCCGCGAGCGACTGCATCCAGGCGGTGATGCCGTCCTCGCCGCCGCCGGCCAATCTCGGCTCGCCATGGCCTTGGATCAGCGCCACGCGCCGCGGGCGGCCCTCGATCACGCGGAGGATGCCCTGGGTGATCGCCTCCTCGGTGAGATCGAGTACCTTCGTGCGCCCCTGCCCGTACGAGATCGCGACCACGCCGGCCTGCGCCACCTCGGCCTCACGCGCGCGCGCCGGGTTGCGGTCGGGATCCACCAAGGATGTCTCTACCTTCGTGGAACTGCGCTCGTAGATCTCCAGATAGCGGCGGGCCAGCTCCCATTGGGGAGAGCCCTCAATGAAGAATCCGTCCAGGCGCAGGGTGCCCTCAAGGGCGGCGAGCGTGTTCCGCGTCGGGCGCGAGAGCGAGTTGAGTCGGTCGCCGGTCAGATCGGCATACGGCAGACGGTTCGCCGCAACCACGCTCGCGAGTCCCAACACGACAGCCATCAGGAGGAGCGTCGTCGTGGGGCCCGGCTCCGCGTGGCTGCGCGCATGAGCCAGGAAGTAGCCGATCTCTCGTGCGTGCTGGATGAAGAAGATGACTAGCAGCAGTGCCCCAGCGGCGATGGCCAGGCGCGGCAGGTAGCTGCTCGTCTCGACCGAACTCCAGGTGGCCCCCAAGAGGAGCAGACCGAGGGCTGCCAGGAAAAGCGGCAGCGGTCGTGATGCACGCGCCATCCCGCTAGCCCCTCCACTTGAGCAGATCCAAACCGCGCAGGGTCAACGCAACGAAGAGGAGCGTCGCGGCCGGATACGAAAGCACACCCGCGGGCGCCAGTACGCCGCGCGCGAAGTCCTGATATCGATAGAGCGGCGATAGGTGAACCAGGAAGGGGCGCAGGCCCGAGCCGCCCGGCTTCCCCACCTCGCTCGCCATCGCCAGGATGAGAAACAGCCCCAGGGTGAGCACCGCCGCTTCAACCTGCCCCGCGGTGAGCGACGAGACGAAGAGACCCATGGCAACCAGCGCCATGCCCATCAGTACGAGTCCCAGCAGGCCCCCCAGCATCGGCAAGGGATCCGGGTTGCTCACCAGGGACAGGATGAGCAAGTGCAGGGCACTGATCGCAAGAAGGAGCAGCAGGAAACCCGTCGTGCCGAGGAACTTGCCGAACACGATCTCCCATGCGCTCAGCGGGTACGAGAAGAGGACCTCGAGACTGCGGGACCGCTTCTCCTCGGCGAAGCTGCGCATGGTGAGGAACGGCACGATGACCAGGAGTAGCGTGGCGACATTGAGCAGGTACGGTGTGATGACGGAGGTCTGCACGTCGACGACCAACTGCGAGGGGCGTGCAATGTGCGCCTGCTGCGCGACCCACAGGACCTGATCGCGAAAGAGGTAGAGCAGCGTGATGAGCACCATGCCGGAAACGAGAGCGTAGACGGCCAGCAGCGCGTAACCCAGCGGCATGCGCAGGAAGCCGTGAAACTCGCGGCTGGCAACGGTGAATGCCTTCTGCACCCGTCCTCCCCCTCGTGCGTCTCAGCCCTGGGGCTCGCGTCTCTCGGTACCCTCGTGCGTCTCAGCCCTGGGGCTCGCGTCGCGCCGCACCCCGCCTCAGTCCTCGCGCTCGCTCCCCTCCTCGAGCGTCAGCTTGCGGAAGGTCTGTTCGAGTGCGCTGAGCCCCGAGCTCCACTCGAGCACTTCCCATCCGCCGCGGGCCAAGTGGGCCATCAGGTTGAGACTCGCCTCGCGATCGAGGCGCGCTTCCAGGCGCCAGATGGAATCCTCATCGCGCGTGCTGCGAATCGCCGCCCCCTGCGCGAGTCCGTCTGTGGGCTGCCCCTCTCCGCCGCGGACCGTGATCTGCGCCGCCGCCGGACCTCCCCCGGTACCCGCGAGTGATTGGGGTGACCCCGCCGCGACCAGGCGGCCGCGGCTGAGAATGAGCACGCGGTCGCAGAGCATCAGCGCCTCGGCCAGGATGTGTGTCGAGAGCAGGATCGCCTTCTTCTTGCGCCAGCTGCGGAGCCTGCGCCGCAGCTCGGAGATCTGGTTTGGATCGAGTCCCGTGGTCGGCTCATCGAGGATCAGGATCTGCGGATCGCCGAGGAGGCTCTGCGCGAGCCCCACACGCTGCCGGAATCCGCGCGACAGCTGCCCGGTCGGACGGCGCCACATCGGCTCGAGACCCATCATGCCGGCCGCATCGCTGAGTGCGCGGCGGCCGATCGCGCCTACCAGGCCCTTCAGCCGCGCGGCCATGCCCAAGTACTGGTGCACGGTCATCTCCGCGTAAAGAGGCATGTTTTCGGGCAGGTACCCGAGATGCTCCTTGAGCCTCGGGCCGTCGCGGAAAATGTCTCCCCCGGCGAGGCGCACGGTGCCTGCGGTGGGTACCAGGTAGCCCACCAGCATCCGCATGACGGTCGTCTTCCCGGCGCCATTGGGTCCCAGCAGCCCGACGATCTCGCCGCGGCGCACCGCAAAATTGAGCCGATCGACGGCGCGAACCGGTCCGAAGTTCTTGGTCAGTTCGCAGGCCTCGAGGAATGGTGCTTCCGCACTCCCGGTCTCCGGGGGCCGGTGGGCGGTGTCGGCCCGCGGGCCGC
>JAUVTV010000046.1 GCA_030601305.1 Candidatus Eiseniibacteriota bacterium
CACGTCGGGAGCCATCGGGCCAGTGAGCGTCTGCGGAGCGATATGAGCTACTTGGAAGCAGAGTTCGTCCACGGACGGATGAGTGGCATCATTGATCATCCCCGCATAGAGGTCCTGGTGGGTCTCACTGAGCCTGCGCAGATTGTCCCACAGTTCCATGCGCAGCCATGCGGGAGCCACGCTGAGCGCATTCTGCGCAGCGGGGGTCAGGTCCTGTGACGCGAAGTGTATGTCGATGGAATCCGTGCTTGATTGGACCGCAAGACAGCAGGTCTCGCCGGCTGGAATCAGCTCAACGAACGTAGCGGAATCGATCAGTTCCCACTGTGCTTCGAGACTGGTTCCCAGAAGAACGCAGCCTACGGCACAGCACGCGACGACAACTCTTGGGTGGTTGCGTAGACTCTTCGTCATCATCACCCCCTTGCAGGTGTAGCGTGCGCCAAGGAGGCTATTTCATGACCACAATCTTCCTCGTGGCGCACAGATCCCCAACCGTGATGCGACCGAAATAGATGCCCGGGCTCAGTTCCGTGGTGTTCCACGAGACGGAATAGGAGCCAGCCGGTTGCGACTCGTCAACAACGGTGTCGACCAGCTGACCGGCGACATCGTACACACACAGGCGGACGCTTCCCGCTTCCGGCAGGGCATAAGAGATGCGGGTTGCCGAGTTGGCCGGATTGGGCTGATTACAGTAGAGCGTGAGACGGGCACCATCCCGCTCGGGCAGGGGGTCTCCGTCAACCGAGGCTGCGGGTGGCGCGCACGTGAAGACCATCTCCCGGGTTGCGCCTTCCGGCAGGTCGGGCTGGCCCTGGTGCCATATGTACATGAGCGCGAAGTCATCCGCGATCACCGTCTCCATGGCATCGGTATGGAGAAGTTCGGCGTCATGTGCGCGGAACGGCAGGATCACGGCGGGGTGGCGCTCGCCCCACTTGCTCGTGAATCCCGGGCGTCCTTCCCGATTCATGGTGATCCTGAAGGTCACGGTATCCGCCGCGGCACCGTGATCCACCGTGAGCGACGTCTCGAACAGCGGCTCGCGGAAAATGCCCTCGTGGGACATCCGGGCTTGGAAGCCGGGGTCGCCGTAGAGCGCCGAGCCATTGAGGTCAGGTGGATTGGCTCCAGGCGTGTGGTTGAGTATGTCGAAGCGCAGGGCTTGATTCGCGAGGTAGTAGGCTTCTGCCCACGTGTAGCATCTGGCGACCCGGTAGAAGTAGGACTTCGTGCCACCATGCTGATGGGAGCTCGATCCTTCGGCTATGACGTATCCTGTGTACTGGTATGCCCCACCGGTGTGAATCCACGAGGGAGCCATGCTGCTTCCGCCGAGGATCTTTCCAATGTAACAGTTCCCGAGACCGAAGTAGATCCGCGGCGGCGGTGCGTTGATGTCGATATTGGCTCCACTATGGGGATCCCCGTAGACCTGGCCGTTGTAGGAGCGGAAGTATCCTTCCAAACCAGCATCGGGATAGTGCATTTGCCACATATTGTGGTTGCCGTGTCCGCTGGTGTAGAAGATGTCCACGGGGGCGTAGTCAAAGATGTCAATGCCTTCATTCAGCATGGTGACGAGCCATTCCGTTCGGTCGGTGGGGCCGTCATCGAAGGTCGTCGTCTCCTCGGAATCGGAATGCTTCACGTAGTACCGGCCATAGGTCGCCTCATTGGTACAGATGCCCTGGGTGTAGTAGGCCAAGTCGCACGATGAGGTCCCGGCCAGGACCGTCTTCACGTCGAAGCCGTACGGCTCCGTGACCAAGTTCAGTGCATCCTCGGCGGTGTAGCCGGTTATGATCCCCCAGATCGCATCGCAGTACGTATCGCCGTCGAGCGCTCTCGTGAAGGGCCAGACATGGCTCTGTACAAAGCTCGCCGAGGCTGTGGCCATCTCACAGACGAACCCGATGTGAGTGGGTTCGAAGGACGCCACGTCGGGTTGGACCTCACCGAGGTAAGCGCTCCATAGGAAGAGCTCGCCCCCGTATCTTGTCAGCAGGGCATCTGCGACGGGCTGCCAGGCTGCATCATCGTAGGTTGACTGTCTCATCACCACTGCGTAGGCGACCTCTCGCTCACCGGCAGCGGTGACTCCGCCGGCGGGCAGAGCGCTGTCCGCAATCACTTGTGCGTGCGGGGAGGCAACGCAGAGGATCAAGGGCAAAAGAACCCTGAGAACGGCTTTCCTGGTGAACATCTCTTTCCTCCTAGGGGCCTCTGAAGTTGAGCCCGGTTGTCTTCGCGGCCGCGGGGCAGAACATGGATCAAGGTCAACAGCACCCATCCATACTCATGATTGTGCCGGAGCGCGAACCGAAAGGGAAGTCAATAATGCATGGATGTTGCATTCACAGCCAGGTCTCGGGTTTCTGATGCCGGGTGGCCGGCGGCGTCGCTGGAGGACTCAACGGTGTGCTCGGGATGCGGTGTATCTCCATGTTGGACGGCGAGTTGGTGGCGGGCACTCGTCTGCGAGTGGGACGCGAACGGTCTGGCCGGCGGTGTCTACATGGCGCAGGTTGAACTCTCCGTGTGGAGGGTCGCCCTACCGCCCCCACCCCTGCAGAATGTGCGCGTAGTTGGCCCGCTCGTAGGCGCTCGGGTCCGGGCTGCGCGACAGGTTCATGCTGCCCCGCATCTGCTCGAGCGACGCGTACTTGTGCTCCTCGAGCCAGCGCGCCATCCCCTCACGGAGCGTCTTGAGGGTCTCGGGCCCGTTGTCCAGGAGCGCCGAGACCACCTGCACGCCATGCGCACCGGTCATCACCGCCTTGACCGCATCGACCGCGGTATGCACACCGCCGCTCACGGCCAGCGACACGTCGATCTTGCCCGAGAGAATCGCGAGCCAGCGAAGACGCAGGAGCAGGTCGCGCGAATCGGACAGCTCCAGCGTGCGCGTCACCTCCAGCTCGTTGACGTCGATGTCCGGCTGGTAGAAGCGGTTGAACAGTACCAAGCCCTGAACACCCGCCTCCGCAAGACGCGCGGCAAGACTGGGAAGCGACGAGTAGAATGGCGAGAGTTTCACGGCCACCGGGATGTGGGTCACCTGCTTGACGCTCTTGACCATCTCGATCGTGCGATCCTCGAGCGCCTGGGCCGTCTCGGTCGGACTGGTGGCGAGGTAGTAGACGTTGAGCTCGAGCGCGTCGGCGCCGGCCTCGGTGATCTGGCGCGCGTACTGCAACCAGCCGCCCGTGGTGACGCCGTTGAGCGAGGCGATCACCGGACACGAGACGATCTCCTTGACCTTGCGGATCTGCCGCAGGTACTCGTCCGGGCCGAGCCGGTATTCCTCGAGCTTGGGGAAGTAGGAGAGCGCCTCGGCGAAGGAGTCCGCCGGCGTCTCCATCGCATCGCGTGCCGCCAGCTCTTCGAGCACGATCTGCTCTTCGAACAGCGAGTTCATCACCAGGGCGGCGGCGCCGGCATCTTCCAGGCGTTTCACCGTGTCCAGGTCACCGGTGAGCGGCGAGGCACCCGGCATGAGAGGGTGCGGCAGTTTGAACCCCAGGTAGGTGGTCGAAAGATCCATGTCGCGAACCTCCTTGCGAGACGGCTCTAGTTCTCTTCGGCTTGCGGCAATGTCAAGCCGGCCAGATGCTGATAGAGGGCGTAGCGCTCGCGCTCCACCTGCTGCGCCTTCAGGAGCAGCTGCTGGAAGCGCTTGGGATCCACCTTCTCCACCATCCGGAAGCGGGTCTCGTTGCGCATGTACTCGGCGACCGGGATGGTGGGCTCGCCGGAATCGAGCACGAGCGGCGGCTTACCCTTGGCGGCCCGCCGCGGATCGTAGCGACAGAGCGTCCACAGGCCGCAGTCGACGGCCAGCTTCTGCTGCCGGGGTCCGTTGATCAGATCGTAGCCGTGCGCGATGCAGTGCGAGTAGGCGATGATGAGCGACGGCCCGGGGTAGGACTCGGCCTCCACGAACGCGCGCACCGTCTGGGCGTCCTTGGCGCCCATGGCGACGCGCGCGACGTACACGGTGCCGTAGTTCATCGCCATCATGCCGAGGTCCTTCTTGGGCGATGCCTTGCCGGCCGACGCGAACTTGGCGGAGGCGCCGAGCGGCGTCGCCTTGGACGCCTGACCGCCCGTGTTCGAGTAGACCTCGGTGTCGAGCACGAGCAGGTTCACGTCGCGCCCCATGGCGATGACGTGATCGAGACCGCCGTAGCCGATGTCGTAGGCCCAGCCGTCGCCGCCGAGGATCCAGACGCTCTTCTTGACGAGGTAGTCGGCCAAGAGGAGCAGGCGGGCGGCCTCTGCCGAGCCGTTGCCGGCCAGCTTCTCCTTGAGTGCCGCCACCCGCTCACGCTGCGCCGCGATCCCGACCTCGTCGGTCTGATCGGCGGCGAGGATCTCGCGCACCAGCTCGTCGCCCACCTTGCCGCCCAGGCCCTGCAGTAGCTCGTGGGCCTGCTCGATGTGCTTGTCGATCGCCAGGCGAAAGCCGCAGCCGAACTCGGCGGTGTCCTCGAAGAGCGAGTTGTTCCAGGTGGGCCCGCGCCCCTCGCGGTTCGTCGTGTAGGGCGTCGTCGGGAGGTTGCCGCCGTAGATCGACGAGCAACCGGTCGCGTTGGCGATCAGCGCCCGATCGCCGAAGAGCTGGCTGAGGAGCTTCACGTACGGTGTCTCGCCGCAGCCGGCGCAGGCGCCCGAGTACTCGAAGAGCGGCTGGAGGAACTGCGAGCCCTTGACCGTCTCGCGCTTCACCTTCGTGCGGTCGATATCCGGGATGCCGAGGAAGAAGTCGTAGTTCTCGCGCTCGGTCTCGCGCAGCGGCATCTGCGGCTTCAGCATCAAGGCGCGCCGCTTCGGATTCGCCTTGTCCTTGGCCGGACAGATCTCAGCGCAGAGGGCGCAGCCGGTGCAGTCCTCGGGAGCCACCTGGAGGGTGAACTTCATGCCCTTGAAGTCGGCCGCCTTGTAGTCGGCGGACTTGAACGTGGGCGGCGCATCCTTCAGCAGCGTGGGATCGTAGACCTTGGGGCGTATCGCCGCGTGCGGGCAGATGAGCGAACACTTGTTGCACTGGATGCAGATATCCGGCTCCCAGACGGGGATCTCCTGCGCGATGTTGCGCTTCTCCCACTTGGTCGTGCCGAGGGGCCAGGTCCCGTCCACGGAGAAGGCGCTCACCGGCAGACTGTGCCCCTTGTTCTGCAAGATCACCGCGGTCACGTTCTTGACGAAGTCGGGTGCCTCGGGGGCCACGGTGGGCGGCCTGCCCTTGGTTGCGGTGACTCCACCGGGGACCTTCACCTTGTGGAGATGCTCGAGGGTCGTGTCGACGGCGGCGAAGTTGCGCTGGACGACCTCCGCGCCCTTCTTGCCGTAGGTCTTCTCGATCGCCTGCTTGATCTTGGCGATGGCCTCGTCGCGCGGCAGCACCCCCGAGATGGCGAAGAAGCAGGTCTGCATGATCGTGTTGATGCGCGAGCCCATGTGCGCCTCGCGCGCGACCTTGTACCCGTCGATGACGTAGAACTTGAGCTCCTTCGCGACGATCTGCTCCTGCACCTCGCGGGGCAGGTGATCCCAGATCTCATCCGGCCCAAACGGCGCGTTAAGCAGGAAGACGGCCCCAGGCACCGCGTATTCCAGCACGTCGTATTTCTCCAGGAAGAGGAACTGGTGACAGGCGACGAAGTTCGCGCGGTCGATGAGATACGTCGACTGGATCGGGCGCGGACCGAAGCGCAGGTGGGAGATCGTGATCGCGCCGGCCTTCTTCGAATCGTAGACGAAGTAGCCTTGCGCGTAGTTGTCCGTTTCCTCACCGATGATCTTGATCGAGTTCTTGTTGGCGCCCACGGTGCCGTCGGCGCCGAGGCCGAAGAAAACGGCGCGCACGACGTCGTCGGCTTCCGTGCTGAAGTCCGGATCGACGGGCAGCGAGCTGTGCGTGACGTCGTCCTCGATGCCCACCGTGAAGTGGTTCTTCGGCTTGTCTTTCGCCAGCTCGTCGAAGATCGCCTTGACCATGGCGGGGTTGAATTCCTTCGAGGAGAGTCCGTAGCGGCCGCCGACCACGTCCGGGCAGCTCTCGCGGTCCCACTGCGTCCAGCCCTGGTCGTGCGCTTCACGCAGCGCGGTGACGACATCCACGTAGAGCGGATCCCCGACGGCGCCGCCTTCCTTCGTGCGGTCGAGGACGGCGATCTTGCGCGTCGTCTTCGGCAGGCTGTCGACGAAGGCGCGCACGTCGAACGGCCGGTAGAGGCGGACGCGTACCATGCCGACGCGCTCATCGCGCGCGGTGAGGTAGGTGATGGCTTCCGCGGCCGCCTCGGCGCCTGAGCCCATGAGCATGATAACGCGCTCGGCTTGCGGATGCCCCTCGTAGTCGAAGAGGTGGTAGTGGCGCCCGGTCAGCTTGCCAAAGCGGTCCATCACGTCCTTCACGATTCCGGAACAGGCGTCGAAGAAGGGCGAGCAGGCCTCGCGGGCCTGGAAGAACTCGTTGGGGTTCTGCGCCGTGCCGCGAATCACGGGCCGGTCGGGCGTGAGCGCCCGCTGGCGGTGCGCCGCGATCAGCGCATCGTCCATCATGTGGCGCAGGTCATCGTCGGTCAGCTCCTCGATCTTCGCGACCTCGTGCGTGATGCGGAAACCCTCGAAGAAGTGGAGGAGCGGCACGCGGCTCTTGAGGGTCGCGGCCTGCCCGATGCACGCCATGTCGTGGGCTTCCTGCACGGAGCAGGACGCGAGCAGCGCGAAGCCGGTCTGCCGGCAGGCCATCACGTCCGAATGATCCCCGAAGATCGAGAGCGCGTGCGTCGCCAAGGTGCGCGCCGAGACGTGCATGCAGTAGGACGTCAGCTCGCCTGCGATCTTGTACATGCTGGGGATCATGAGGAGCAGTCCCTGCGACGCCGTGAAGGTCGTCGTGAGCGCGCCGGCCTGCAGGGCGCCGTGTACGGCGGCTGCGGCACCGCCCTCGGACTGCATCTCGGTGACCTGCGGTACGGTGCCCCAGATGTTCTTGCGCAGGTGGGCGGACCACTCGTCGGCGAGCTCACCCATCGAAGACGAGGGTGTGATCGGATAGATGGCAATCACCTCGTTGGTGCGGTGGGCGACCGAAGCGGTGGCTTCGTTCCCATCGATGGTGATCACACGTCGCTTGGCCATGACGTACCTCCCATGCATCCATCTTGCAAACCTGGAGCCTAACCGACCAAGTCTAACGCTCGGCGGGGAGCTCCGGGGGTCGATTCTCCTTATGCACCCGGCAAGTAGGCCTGATTGCGATCCTCACGCCCGCAGGCGGGCGATCCCGGACCGGTGTGGTGCTGGAGTGTACCGACCTCAGGCAGATGACCTTAGAGCAGAGGAACCGGAATGGTCAAGGGGCCCCGGGGGCTGCGCGGGGAGCGGGACGCGCGCACGATTCGGGCCGCCCGGGATTCGGACCGCCCGCGATTGAGCGGCCGGCGGCCGGCGCCTATGCTTGCGGGCATGGAGGCACGACTCCTGGCCTGGTATGCGAGACACTCCCGCCCGCTTCCCTGGCGGCGGACCCGGGACCCGTATGCCATCTGGGTCTCGGAGGTCATGCTCCAGCAGACCCGGGTCGAGACGGTCCTTGCGTACCACACGGCGTTCCTGGACACCTTTCCCTCGCTGGAACACCTTGCGGCGGCCGATCTGCCCGCCGTCCTCAAGGCGTGGGAGGGGATGGGCTACTACCGCCGCGCGCGAAACCTCCACCGTGCGGCGCGCGAGGCCCTGGTCCGGCACGGCGGTTTTCCACCCGACCACGATGCCCTCCTGGCGCTCCCCGGCGTGGGGAAGTACACCGCCGCCGCGGTGCGTGCGATCGCGTTCGGGGAGCCGCGCCTGCCGATCGACGGCAACATCCGCCGCGTTCTTTCGCGCATCTTCAATCTCGACACGCTGCGCGAGCGCACCTATCGGGAGGTCGGCGAACCGCTCCTTGCGGATCTCACGCCCCGCAAGGTCGCATCAATGGTGCAGGCCCTGATGGAGCTCGGGGCGCTGGTTTGCCACCCGCGCAACCCGAATTGTCCGAAGTGTCCCCTCGCACGAAGCTGCCGGTCGCGGCGCGCGGGCACGATCGATGGGCGGCCGCCGCGCAGGCCGAAGAAGCCCATCCCGCACTACGCGGTGGTCATCGCCTACCTGCGCGATCCAGGCGGCAAGGTGCTGCTCACCCAGCGCGCCGAGGAGGGTTTTCTCGGCGGCATGTGGGAGCTTCCGGGCGGCAAGGTCGAAGGCGAGGAAACGCTGGAGGCCGCCATTCGGCGGGAGCTTCGCGAGGAGCTGGGGATTTGCCACTTGAGGCACTTGCGTTCCATCGGACAGGTGCGCCACGCCTACACGCACTTCAAGGTGACGCTACACCTGTTCGAGGCGGAGACGGGTGAACGCCTGAAGAAGCTGCACGGTCCCGTGGCCGCGCGGTGGGTGGCGCCCGATCGCATCGCCGATTTCCCCATGCCACGCGGCACGCAGAAGGCTCTGATGCTGAGGGACGGTGGATGAGGGTGCATTCACCGCACGACGAAACTCAATGGAGCGGCTTGATCTCATTGACCAGCTCCACTGCCGCTACCGCTCTGATCTGGCTCGTGAGCGGGAAGGTGCTCTGGCCGGCATGCACCACAACCAGCCGTCTCAGGCCCAGCGTCTCGAGCGCGCTGCGCATGGATGCGGTGGGCCTCGGCGCATCCGTGCGCTTGAACTCGAAGCCGAGGCGCTGCCGTCCGCGGACCACCAAGAGATCGAGTTCCGCTCCCGCGTGAGTTGCCCAGAAGTAGCACTCCTCTCGCCGCGCGCGCAGGACCCTCACGACTTGCCCCATCATGAAGCCTTCCCAGCTCGCTCCCAGCTTCGGTTGTCGCTCTAGCTCGGTGGGGCTCTTGATGCCCAGCAGCGCGTGCAGGATGCCACTGTCGGTTACGAACACCTTCGGAGACTTGACGATGCGCTTGCCGACATTCTCTGCCCAGGGACGAAGCTGCGTGATCACGTAGGCGTTCGTGAGGATGTCGAGATACCTCCGCACCGTCGGATGGGAAATGCCGAACGACTTCCCGAACTCCGAGGCGTTCCACACCTGTCCATGGTAGTGGGCCAGCATGGCCCAGAAGCGCTCCAGGGTCCCAGGGGGAATGGCGATGCCCAAGCGTGGGATGTCACGTTCGAGAAACGTTCGCACGAAATCGTGTCGCCACTCGTCACTCGCTCGGTGAGTGGCCGCAAGATAGGCCTTGGGAAGACCTCCCCGAAACCAGAGCTGCTGGATCTGTCGGATGCCCACCTCTTGGATGTCCAAACCCGGCAGGTCGTAGAAGGCAATCCGACCCGCCAGTGACTCCGAGCCCTGGCGGAGGAGATCCGGCGAGGCGCTGCCGAGCACCAGGAAGCGGGCGGGGGTTCGGGGCCGATCCGCCAGCACGCGCAGGACCGGGAAGAGCTCCGGGCGACGCTGGATCTCGTCGAGGACGACCAGTCCGCGGCGCCCCTCAAGTGCCAACATCGGCTCATCGAGCTGAGCCAGGTCCCGCGGGTCCTCGAGATCCAGGAAGGATGTCTGTCCCTTGCGTCGCCGGGTGACTTCCCGGGCGAGCGTCGTCTTGCCGACCTGCCGCGGCCCGAGGAGCGCGACGACGGGCGAGGTGCGGAGACGCCGCTCGAGCTGCCGGAGGTGATCGGTTCGCGGGATCATTCTCATGCCTGGAAATATGAAACAGATCGTTTCAATTTTCAATGACGAAACAACCGCGGAGATCCGCGGGCAGGGTGTCGGCTGGCATCGCCTCCCGGTGGTCCGATCGGCAGACGACCTGGTCGGTGAGATCCACCTCAACTGAAATGCCTGCAGCGCCTTACGCGAGATCGTCTCGCACACGGCCGGACGCTGATCCCGACGTCGACCGGGCAGGCATGACTGGTTCACGCCGGCGGCATCGGCTACGCTGAACCGTCACAATCAACGAATCGCAATCGGAGGCACCATGGCAACCGCTACCCCACAGTTCATCCAGGATGGGGCTCACTTCGACGAGCACGATCTCTTAGACCTGGCCAGCGACCGGGTCGTCCGCCGCGGGCTGATCTATGCTCGCGCAGGCCGCGTGACCGATCTCGTCGAGACAGACGGCCGGCTCGAGGCGCGCGTCGAGGGAACCCGCAGCGAACCGTACCTGGTCAATCTGGAGTACGACGGCGACGAGATCCTCCCCTCCTGCACGTGCCCGTTCGACTGGGAGCCCTTCTGCAAGCACGCCATTGCCACCCTGGCTGTACACTTGGGGTGGGTCGACCCGGCTGCAGGGCCGCCGGGCTCGCGTGCGGAGCGGTTCGACTTCGCCGCAGACCGGACGGGCGCCACTGCGGAACGGAAGGGCCGCCTGGCATCCGTGGAGCAGAAGGAGGTCGAGGTTCGGCGGAAGCGCGGTGCCAAGGAAGGTTTCAAAGTCATCCGACGCGACGCTCACGGATTCTACGGGACCTTCGAGGTCCGCTCTCCATCCGAGAAGGCCTACGAGGTCGAGATCCGATCGCTTTCCGCCCCGGTGAACCGGTGTACATGCCTCGACTTCGCCACTTGCACCCTCGGGACCTGCAAGCATATCGAAGCCGTCCTGACCGTACTCCGGAAACGGAGCAAGCGGAAGTTCGCGAAGGCCGCCGCGCAGCCGCCCTCGGTTGGACAGATCCTCGTCGACCAAAGGGATGTCCCTCGCATCCGGCTGAGACTGCCCCCGCGCCCGACGCCGGCCCTGGCCGAGCTGGCGCGCGAGCACTTCGACGCGGAGGGGTACTTCCGCGGTGATCCGGTCCAGGACCTACCGGAGCTGCTGACCAGAGCGCGACGCTTGCGGAAAGCGGTCATCTACGGCGACGTCGTGGAGTTCTCTGGCCGCGTGGCGGCAGAGCGCAGGGCAGCGCGCCGGAAAGAGGAAGTCAGTCGTCAGTTGCTGGCCGCCGGGGGGGCCATACCCGGCATGAAGGTCGATCTCTACCCGTTCCAAATGGAGGGCACCACCTTTCTCGTTGCCAACGGTCGCGCCCTTCTGGGCGACGACATGGGACTGGGCAAGACCGTACAGGCGATCGCCGGCGCACGAGTGCTCTGGCACCGCGGTGAGATCCGCCGGGCGCTGGTGGTCTGCCCGGCGTCGCTCAAGGCGCAGTGGGCCTCAGAGATCAAGCGTTTCACGGGAATCGATAGCCAGGTCGTCAGCGGCGGAGTCGCGCAGCGGCTCACCCAATACCGGCGGCAGGCGCCGTTCACGATCGCCAACTACGAGCTGGTCTTGAGGGATCGGAGGGGCATTCGCGACCTGGCGCCGGATCTGCTCATCCTCGACGAGGCCCAACGGATCCGCAACTGGCGCACGAAGACCGCCGAGGCCATCAAGAGCATCGAGACTCCCCGCGCATTCGTGTTGTCAGGGACCCCTCTCCAAAACCGGCTCGATGACCTCTACAGCGTGATGCAGGTCATCGACCCCAGGATCCTGGGGCCCTTGTGGGCGTATAACGAGAACTTCGTCGTCCGGGAGGAGGGGAGGAGTCGGATCCTGGGCTACAAGAACCTCGACGAACTGCGGCGCCGGATCGCGCCGACCGTCCTGCGGCGAATCAAGGAAGAGGTCAGGCTCCAGCTTCCGGAGCGGATCGACTCGCGGCTCGGCGTGGAGCTGACAGCCAGACAGAGGAACCTCATGGAGGAGGCGGTCGCGACCGCGGCCCGCTACGCGGCCCTGGCGGAGAAACGGCCGCTGTCGCCGGAGGAGGAAAAGCGGCTCTTCATGGCGATGCAGAACGCACGGATGGCCTGCAACGCAGCCGGATTGGTCGACAAGGAGACGGTCGGATCGCCCAAGCTCGACGAGTTCGAGCAGCTCGTCCGCGACCTATGTATCGATCGCGGGCGCAAGGTCATTGTGTTCAGCGAGTGGGTGAAGTTCTGTCGTCTGGCGGCCCAACGCGCCGAACGACTGGGAATCCCCTTCGTCCGGTTCCACGGCGGCGTGCCTTCAGCGAAGCGTGGGGTCTTGATCGAGCGCTTCCGGGACGATCCGAAGTGCAAGATCTTCTTCTCCACCGATGCGGGCGGCCTGGGACTCAACCTCCAGTTCGCGAGTACGATGATCAATCTCGATCTTCCCTGGAACCCCGCTATCTTGGATCAGCGCATCGGGCGGATCCACCGGCATGGCCAGACCCAGCCGGTCAATGTACTGTTGCTGGTTGCCGAGGATTCCTTCGAGAGCGCGCTGGAAGTCACCCTCCGGTCGAAGCGTGCTCTCTTCAACGCGGTTCTCGATCGGAACGCGCGGGAGAGCACCGTGGAGGCGCCTTCGAGCTGTCTCGCGGCCGTTCGGGCCGCGCTGTTCGCGCTCGAGTCCGACCAAGTGCCGGGTGAAGAACCGATCATGGTCGACGCCGCCGAAGGCGTTGCGCCGACGGACGTGCCGGCGTCCGCACCGACGTCTGCGCCGATGGAGGGAACAGACCCGGTGCGCAAGATCGCCGACCTCCTCGGGCCTCGACTGCGGCGGGTGGTGGCTCTCTCTTCGGGGCGCACCGTGGCGCTCGTGGATCGTGTGGACCATGCAACCCGCGAGGCGGCCGCCGGCCTCGGGATCGTGGTCCTCGAAGCCCAGGCCGAAGAGAGCCTGGCCTCGCTTGGCGAGGAGTCTCCCTTTGCCTCGGCGCGCGTGCTGCTGGACCGGCCTGCGGGCCGACCGGATGTACAGGCCGAGCGGCGGCGTCACCGGATGGCCGTGGCGACTCGCAAGCTCGAAGCAGCGCAGACGCTCGCAACGGCTGGCCTCGGTGCCGAAGCGATTGCGCAGGGGCATGCCTGCATGACCGCGACCCTGCGGGCGATGACGCCAGACGCTGCCGACACCGAGGATCTCCCCTCGGCCCGGCTCCTGTACGAGAGATTGGTTCCCCAAGGTCTGCTGGGCCTCGAGCAAGCGGCGCTCGTCTCGCGTGCGGAAGGTTTGGCTCGGGCGTACAGCGAAGCGACACAGCCGGTGCCCTCGGAAACCGTCGGGGCGGTGCTCGAGGACGCAAGGGAGCTGCTCAAACACGCGGCGGGGCTTGGGGGTGCCCGGCCCTCGCCGGCATGAGCACCTCGGTCACGGATGTCGGCTGCCATGGGCCGCCAAGCGCACTCGAACTATCGAATCAGCAAGACCCGCGTGGTCGCCCGCAACGTCCCCTGCGAGACACGCGCCCAATACACCCCCGCGGGAAGATCACGACCGTCCCATACGAACGTCTGATGTCCGGGCAGAGCTTCAGCCACGCGATCGAAGACGATGCGGCCGGTGACATCGACAACCGAAAGACGCGCGCTTCCCCCTTGCGGCGTGTAGAAGCGCAACGTGGTCCCGGACGTCGCCGGGTTGGGGACTGCATCCAGCGAGAGGAGCGGCCGCGCGAACGGCGGACTCTCGACGACCCCCGCCACGTACTCCAGCGATCGCAGGATGCGCAGCTTGCCGGCGCCCGAGCGATGGAAATCGCCGGTGTACTCGTCCGTCTGAGCGCCGCCGTGGATCATGTCGCGGAAACGCCCGGAATCCATCTCGGGAATGAGCTGACGCAGGAGGGCCGCGGCGCCGGCGACGTGGGGGCCGGCGGCTGACGTGCCCCCAAACGGGGTGTAGGCGCCGGGATTGAACGCGCAGATGCTGTAGACGGTGGACCCGGGAGCGGCGATGTCCACGTCCGGGCGCCCGTCGATGCGCGGTCCCGTCCCACTATAGTAGTTGATGTGGCTGTCGCCCTCGGGGTCGTAGGCCGCGACACTCATCGCCGAGTCGGCCGTGGCGGGCCAGGTGACCGTGAAGCGCGCGTCGACCTCGCTCCAGTGGCTGGCGGAAAACCACCCGGACCTGTCGTTGGAGAAGAAACCGTGGATGTTCGTCTGCCGCGCGGCGCGACCCGCATCGAACGCGAACGCGTAGTTGCCGTCCAGGGATGTGCCAGGGATCTCGTGCTCGATGCGCAGATCGATGCGCCTCGTGCCCCGCGGCGACACCGACACGAGCGAGTAGATCTCGTAGCCTCCGATCACCTGGGTCGATCCGTCCAGGGCTAGCACGTCCTCAACCTCGCCGGGCACGGTGAGGGTCACCGCAAGCGAGCTCTCGTCGATCCACAGAAAGTCCAGCCAGCAGACCGCCGCATGGTCGGTGATCCTCAGCGTGATGCCATCTTCTGCCGCGAAGAAGGCGTGCATGTTCCCCGCGGCGAGGTTTCCCGCGGGGATGACCTGGAGGATGTCCTGATCCGCGGCGAACTCGTTCAGCATCGTCTCCACGTTCGAGGAGCCGTCCATGAACTCCCAGACCCACTCGCCGTCCTCGATCAGGAAGACATCCGGGTCGAACGTTGCCGCCCAGGCGAGGTGCTCTTCCATGGGCACGAGGAAGGGCGGCTCGCCGATGTAGTCGTTGACGGCGTGAATCATCTCGGCGCCGGGCGCCACGCCGCTCATGTGGTTGATGCCCGCCCAGCCGCCGCAGGCGATGCCCGAGACCGACGTGCCGTGACCGGCCCAGTCCAGCGCGGCCGGCAGGAGATCGTCGCCGCGCTCGTAGACCACCCCATCCCGCCCGCGAATGGCGCGGATCTTGGACGTCTTCAGCGTGACCAGCAGCTCGCCAGGATCCAGCCGGCCGTCGCCGTCCGCATCGAGCGTGACGAAGAGCAGCTCGCCGTACCCCGGTTGGCTCTCGCCGAAGGACGCGCCGTACTCGCGCGTCGCGCTGTCATTGGCGTCGTTGTACAGCCAGTCGAACCCGGTGTCGTAGACGCCCGAATCGTTGCCGTAGTGGTCCGCGCCGGTGCCCTCGTAGTAGCACAGGCTCTCGCCGGGGTCCGGCTCACCGTTGGCGTTCACGTCGACCGCGTCGCCCATCGTGAGATCCCCGCTCTCATCGACGTCGATCCACACCGTCGTATCGCCGTCGGCGAAGAAGAGGGAGGGGTGGAAGTAGTCGACCCCGGTGTCGAAGTCCGCGATCAGCGTCCCGGTTCCCGTGAGGGGCCTGCCCTGCAGATCATCCAGTTCCCACATCGCGTCCGCCTCGACCTGCGGGCGGCTGACCGCCAGCGGAGCGCGGGCGGCGATGCGCCAGGCGCACGCGATATGCTTGACGGAGGCGTGGTCGGCAACCGCACGCAACGCTTCCCACGGAATGCGCACCGGATAGACCGTGCGGCTGCCAGCGGGCCCTGCGCCGAAGTCGGAGAAGCGCACGCCGAGATCGCGCAGCGCTTGGAGCGTGGCTGCGTCGGGCGGCTGTGCGAAGCGAATCGACCCGGGTACGCGGTCCTCGGCCAGAAGCCGCAAGGCGTGGGCGGTCGCGCGATGCCCGGCGACGCTGCGCTGTGCGGCCGCCTCACCGAGCGTGGGGGCGGCGTGTGCCCGCAGCAAATCCCCGGGAGGCCCGCGATCCAGTGCGGTGCACGCGTGGAGAAGGTAGCGCAGGCGCGGATCGAGTTCCTCTGCGCCAGCGGGGAGGAAAGCAAAGGATGTGACCATGGCGACCACGACCAGCAGCCGCAGTTGAGCAAGTGTCCGGTTGAGGTGCGGTTTCGTCACGGCTCCTCCTCCTTG
>JAUVTV010000090.1 GCA_030601305.1 Candidatus Eiseniibacteriota bacterium
CGCGGGGGGGATCCGGGGCAACTTGAGGCGACCCCGTGTGCGTGATCGACCCCTGATCGCGGGGCGTCCGCCCCCCGCTCGAACGAACGTAAGGAATGTAAGATGCCGGCGGTGTCCATCGCCCTCGGAATCGCGATGGCGGTTCGGGCAACCGGCGCCAGCGCCTTTGAACCACAGTGCGTCATCCCGATCCGGAGCAGTGCGTCGTTGAGCCGTGGGATACGTATGTTCAGGCCTTCGTCAACCCCGGTGGGCCGCCCGCATCCTCGTCGGTCGGTGAGCTCGCAATCACCGTCAGAACCTCCGAGGGAGATCCGTTTCCCGGGGTGTGGGTCGAGATCGACGTCGGCCCCGGCGCTTATCTCCTCAGACTGACGACACGGACCGAGGCGGCGAGCTGTCGGGTGATCGTATTGCGCTAGTGCGGAATTGTTTGCAGTCGTCCCTGCTGAGGAGTACGTTTTGTCGTTCGGCCGCGGTCACGAGTGGTTTGCGGGGGGGGAACGCGCAAACTTCGCGTGGGACCGGTGGATCCGCCGGGCATCGGCGGTGTTGAAGGGTGGCGGGCCGCGGAACCGCTGCCGTCCGGACGACTGATCGAGGCCGCGAACGAGGAGCTTCCACCGTGTACTTTCTGGTGGATTTCATACGGGAGACCGTCAACGTCTTCCTCATCACGGCTCCATTCCTCCTCTTCGGGTTCTTCCTCGCCGGAGTCCTCCACGTCCTGATCCCACGCCGCTGGCTCCGATCCGGATTCGGGAAGAGCGACTTCCGCTCGGTCTTCTTGGCTTCGTTGACCGGCGTGCCGCTCCCCCTCTGCTCCTGCTCGGTCCTGCCGACGGCCGTTGCGCTGCGGCAGAGCGGAGCCAGCCAGGGCGCCACCGTCTCGTTCCTCATCTCGACTCCCGAGACCGGTGTCGATTCGATCAGCATCACGTACGCGCTGCTGGATCCGGTGATGACGGTCGCGCGCCCCCTGGCCGCGTTCGGCACGGCGATGATCGCCGGCGTCGCGGTGAATGCGTTGGAACCGCAAGACGTGCCGCCGGCCGGCGAGAGGAGCGGGGAGATCGCACCGGGTTCATGCGACGCCTCCGGCGGGAGAAGCAGTGCGGAACCGTTGGGGAGACGGCCGGAGGGCGCCGGCGCCAGGACGCGAGCGATCTTCTCCTACGCCTATGGAGAGCTGCTGGGTGGCATGCTCTCCTGGTTCATCGTGGGCCTCTGTCTCACCGGCCTGATCGGTGCGTTGCTGCCCGACGGCGTGCTGGAAGGCGCCGGCCTGAGCGGATTCTCGTCGATGCTGATCATGCTGGTGATCGGAATCCCGCTCTACGTGTGTGCCACCGGGTCGACGCCGATCGCCGCCATGCTCATATTGAAAGGACTCAATCCCGGAGCGGCGCTCGTCTTCCTGCTGGCCGGCCCGGCAACCAACGCAACGGCCCTGACCGTGCTGACCAAGACGCTCGGGAAGCGGGTCGTCGCCATCTACCTGCTGTCGATCGCCATCTTCAGTCTCGTCGCCGGCGCGCTGGTCAACGCCATCTACAGCTCCAGCGGCATCTCGCCCCGGGCGGTTGCCGGCGCGGGCAGCGAGATCCTCCCCGCCTGGCTTCGAGCGTTGGCGGCGCTCTGCCTCCTGGCCTTGATGCTGCGCAGCGCGCAGCAGGTCCATCTTCTGCGCGGCTGGCGCAAGGGCCTGCAGCGCTTGGGCAAGCCGGTGGGCCTGGACTTGGGAAGCCGCGCGGCACGCACCGTCTACATCCTGCTCGCGCTGGTGCTGTACCTGCTGACCGGGTGGTCCACCGTCGGGCCCGGCGAAACCGGCTGGGTGCTGACCTTCGGCAAGGTCACGCGCACGGTCACGCGCTCCGGTCTGGTCGTCCACCTGCCCTACCCGTTCGCGCGTCTTGAGAAGGAGCAGCCGCTGCGGGTGCGCTCCATCGACCGCGGATACCGCGCGGGCCAGGTCAGTTCCGTGACGTTCGACCGCCCGAGTGTCGGTCCCGCGGTGCGCGAGCTGACCAAGGAAGCCGAGGTGGCGACCGGCGACGAGAATCTCCTCGCCGTGAGCTACAGCGTGCAGTACACGGTCGCCGACCCGTACGCCTATCACTTCGCGATGGCCAACCCCGACACGCTGATGGCCGGCTTCGCGGAGTACGCGCTGCGGCGCGTGCTGTGCGAGGAGGAAACCGACAGCATCCTGGTAGACCATCGCCTCGAGCTTCAGCAGCGTATCGCGGCGCGTCTGCGCACCGAACTGGACGCGGTGGGTGCGGGCATCGAGGTGCTGCGCGTCGATCTGGTCGATCTCCACGCGCCAGCCGAGGTGCACTTCGCCTTCCGCGACGTGGCCAGCGCGATGGAAGACAATCACCGCTTCATCCGGCAGTCGGAAAGCTATCGCAACCGCGTGGTTGCCGCGGCGCGGGGGCAGGCGGTGACGACCACCACGCGGGCCGAGGGCGACAAGCTCCTGCGCGTGGCCACGGCAACCGGCCGGGCCTTCGGCTTCACCGCGCTCGAACAGGCCTGCCGGCAAGCCATGCCGATCACCCGCGTGCGACTCTATCTCGACGCGGCCACGGAGGTCCTGCCGCGCGCGCGCCTGATCCTGCCGCTCACCGATCTGCCGCTGGATCTGTGGATCAGTCGCGGCGGTATGCGCAGCTGGCCCGAACCGTTCGGCGGCACGCGGGGCACAAGCGTGTTCGATCGCAGCGCCCCGACGGCGCCCTCGCAAGATACCGGCACGCGCGCCACTGAAACCTGGCGCGAGAAGATGAACCGCCTTCAGGAGAGAGACCGATGAAACGCGGGCTCACGATACTGGCAATCCTGGTGGTCCTGGTCGTTCTTCTGCTGACCTGCGCTTTCGAGGTTCAGGAGACCGAGTACGCCATCGTGCTCTTCTTCGGCGACCCGAGCCGCATCATCCTGGAGCCCGGGCTCGCCTGGAAGCTGCCGCCGCCTTTCGAGACGGTCGGGCGAAGCGACCGGCGACGGCGCAGTCTCGACGCCGCCGAAGCCGAGTATCCGACGCTCGACAAGAAGAACGTGCTCGCGGACGCCTTCGCCGCCTGGGAAGTCGACGATCCGCTGAAGTTCCTCGTCACCGTCGCCGATCGCAACACCGCCGAGGCGCAGCTCGGGGACATCATGCGCGCCGAGGTCGGCGCCGCCCTCGGCTCGCGCGAGCTGTCCGACCTGCTTTCGATCGATGAGAACGTCGTCCGCGTCGACGAGATCATGGACACGATCACGGAGCGCGCCGCCGTTCAGGCCCGCGAAGGGTACGGGATCCATGTGCGCGCGATTCGGATCAAGCGCCTCAACTTCCCCGAGGAGAACCGGCAGGCCGTCTTCCGGCGCATGGAGGCCGAGCGCGAGCGCATCGCGCGCCAGTACCGCTCCGAGGGCGAGGAAGAGGCCGAGAAGGTGCGCGCGCAGGCCGATCTCGAGCAGGCCCAGATCCTGGCGCGGGCCGAGCGGCGCAGCAAGGAAATCCGCGGCGAGGCCGACGCCGAAGCGGCGCGCATCTATGCCGAGGCGTACAGCCAGGATCCCGAGTTCTACGAGTTTCTGAAGACGCTGGAGGCCTACGAGAGCTTCATCGACGAGGATGCGACCATCGTGCTCCCGTCGGATTCGCACCTGCTGCGCCTCTTGAAGGAACCCAAATGAGCCGTGACCGACACATGGGGGCCGCGCTGCGCCGCGCGGCGGAGGCGAGTCGTTCCTGGCTGAAAGCCAAGGTCTCGGCCAAGAACGTGGCTCTCCTGCTGGTCGTGCTGATCCTCGCCGACTGGGCGCTCACCGGCATCCGTATCATCCGCGAGGACGAACGGGGTGTGGTCTTGCGCTTCAGCGCCGTCACGCGGGTTGTCCCTCCCGGCATTCTCTTCACGTTCCCCTGGCCCATCGACCGGACGATCCCGGTCAAGACCACCGAGGTGCGCACCATGCCGGTGGGCTACAAGCTGGTCGACCAGG
The DNA here is from genome assembly GCA_030601305.1 of Candidatus Eiseniibacteriota bacterium. GTDB lineage: Bacteria > Eisenbacteria > RBG-16-71-46 > CAIMUX01 > WJJG01 > JAUVTV01. Next base: position 4,003 of record JAUVTV010000090.1, read on the forward strand.
TTCGCGGCGTGCCGCCCAAGTCCAAGGAAGTCGAGTGGGTCAGCGGCGATACGAACATCATCGACCTGATGCTGACACTGAAGTACTCGGTCTCGGATCCCGCCGCCTATCTCTTCCGCGTCGGACCGGTGGATGCCGACTTCCTCGTGCGCCGCGTCGCCGAGGCGAGCCTCACCAAGCTGATCGCGACGATGCCCGTCGACGAGCTCCTGACGAGCGGCAAGATCCGCGTCCAAGAGGACACGCGCCTCAAGACGCAGGAGATGCTCGATGCGCTCGGCGTGGGTCTGCGGATCGTGACCGTCAACATCAGCACAGTGGAGCCGCCGTCGACGGTGATCGAGGCGTTCAACGACGTCTCCACCGCCAAGCTCGAGAAGGCGAAGATGCTCAATCAAGCCGACGGCTATCGGAAGGACCTGATCCCGCGCGCGCGGGCGATGGCCACGCGCATGGTCCGAAACGCCGAGAGTTATCACGCCGAGACGGTACAGCGCGCGCACGGTAACGCGTCGCAGTACACCCAGCTGCTCGCCGAGGCGCGCAAGGCCCGCGAGATCACCGAGACGCGCTTGTATCTCGAAGCGTTGGAGCGCATCCTTCCCCGGGCGCGCAAGATCGTCGTCGACGAAAAGGAGGGTGCCAGCATCCGCCTTCTCGAATAGACGCGTCCACCCGGAACCGAGCACAGGAGGTATCCGATGGAGCGGATCTTCCACCTCAAGGAGCTGGGCGCGAACCCCCGCACGGAAATCCTCGCCGGCGCCACCACCTTCGTCACGATGGCCTACATCATCTTCGTCAATCCGGTCATCCTGAGTGGCGCGAGTTTCGGCGACACGGGTCAGGAGTTCATGGACTTCGGTGCGGTCATGACGGCAACCTGCATCGCGGCCGCCGCGGCGTCGATCTTCATGGGCCTCATCGCCAACTACCCGATCGCCCTCGCGCCGGCCATGGGCGAGAACGCGGTCTTTGCGGGCTTCGTTGCCGCCGGCCTCATCACCTGGCAGCAGGGGCTCGCGGCCGTGCTCATTTCGGGGCTCATCTTCTTCTTGCTGACCTTCATGCGGGTTCGCGAGATGGTCATCGACAGCATCCCGCCGGCACTCAAACACGCCATTGCCGTGGGCATCGGCGCGTTCATCGCCTTCCTGGGACTCACCGGCGGCGGGCTGGTGGTCAAGCCGGCCGGGCCGATACCGGTGGCCCTGGGCGACCCGTACAATCCCGCGGTGTGGGTCACGCTGGTAGGTCTGTTTCTCGTCGGCGCGCTGATGGCGCGCAAGGTGCGCGGCGCGATTCTGTGGGCCCTCCTGGCGACGACGGTCTTCGCCGGACTGATCGGCGTCACGCACTATCACGGTATCGTGGATCGTCCGCCCTCGCTCTCACCCACCTTTCTGAAGCTCTCCTTCGGCGGCCTGCTCACCGCGAACGGCATCGTGATCGTCATCGTCTTTCTCTTCATGGACGTCTTCGATTCGATCGGCACGTTCATCGGTGTCGGCCAGGCGGGCGGCTTCCTGCGCGAGGGGAAGCTCCCGCGGGCGACGCGCGCGCTCTGTGCGGATGCCACCGGCACGTGCGTCGGCGCCGCGCTGGGGACCTCGACCGTGACCGCGTACATCGAGAGCGCCGCGGGCGTCGCCGCCGGGGCGCGTACAGGCCTCGCCAACGTCGCCACCGGCCTGCTCTTCCTGGGCGCCCTCTTCCTGCACCCGCTGGCCAAGATGATCGGCGAGGCGTACGTCTGGGAGGGCGGCTTCTTCCATCCGATCACCGCGCCGGCGCTGATCGCCGTCGGTTGCCTCATGATGGGCAGCGTCCGCAAGATTCCCTGGGACGACATGAGCGAGGCCCTGCCGGCACTTCTCATCTTCCTCGGGAGCCCGCTCACCTACAGCATCGCCGACGGCCTCGCCCTGGGGCTGGTGGCCTATCCGGTGATCAAGCTGCTCAGTGGCCGCGGGCGGGAGGTGCCGGTGATGATCTACATCCTCGCGGTGGTCTTCCTGGCCCGGTACGTCTTCCTGCGAATCTAGCCCCCAACGATCAGGTTGAGCGCCCGCCTCTCACGCTCATTTGGTATACTTGGTACTGGGTGCCCGTTCCCCGGAAGGGACATCCGGCTCATCCCGTACACGGAGATAGCAGCATGCCAGATCGACACCTATGCCGTGTTCTGTGCCTGACCCTCGGCTTGGCGGCCGCGTTGCTGGGCGCCCCGCCGGCCCGATCTCAAGCCGTCCTCAACGAGTACCTCAGCGCGAATCAGACCGGCCTGGCCGACGAGGATGGGGACCTGGAGGACTGGTTCGAGATCTTCAACCCCGGACCTCTCGACGCGGACTTGACCGGCTACCGTCTCACGGACGACCCCGACGAGCCGTTCAAGTGGACCTTCCCCGAACTGGTCCTGCCGGCCGGAAACCATCTGCTGCTCTTCGCGTCGGGCAAGGACCGCAGCGTGGGCGCGGGCCACTGGGAGACGGTGATCGACTGGGGCGGCATCTGGAAGTATCGCGCCAACACCACCGAGCCGCCAGCGGACTGGCGCGATCCCGGTTTCGACGATACGACGTGGAACGAAGGACCGAGCGGCTTTGGATTCGGTGACGGCGACGATTCCACGACCGTCCCGACCTGCGTCTCCGTCTACGTGCGCAAGGCCTTCGAGATCGCGGATCCGGCGGCGATCCGCTACATCTGTCTGCACGTCGACTACGATGACGGCTTCGTCGCCTACGTGAACGGCGCCGAGATCGCGCGAGACAACATCACCGGCACGGGTCCCCCCGATTGGGACGCGACGGCCGATCTTCCGCACGAAGCCAGGATCTACCAAGGCGGGCTTCCGGAGACTTTCCTGGTGACCGATCCCGCCACCTATCTGGTGCCGGGCACGAACGTCATCGCCGTCGAGGTGCACAACAGCTCACCCACCAACCCGGACCTGACGCTGATCCCGTTTCTCACCTTGGGAATGGACGCCGTCCCTCCGGGTGGAAACGGGCCGGCCGAGCTCATCCGCTTCGTGCTTCCCCACCTGCACACGAACTTCCGTCTCGATGCAGAGGGCGAGACGCTCATCCTGAGCACGCCCCCCGGCGGGCTCACCGACTCCGTGAGCACCGGCCAGATGTACATGGATCTCTCGCGCGGGCGCTCACCGGACGGCGCGCCGGACTGGCACTTCTTCACGGAGCCGACGCCCGAGACGGCCAACGGTACCGGCGGCTACGCCGCGTTCACGGAGGCACCCGCATTCTCACCCGCCGGCGGTCTGCATGCGAGCAGTGTACTGGTCGCACTCTCCGTGCCCTCGCCCGAAGCGGCGATCTACTTCACGCTCGGAGGCGGCGAGCCCACGGAGGCCTCGATCCCCTACGCCGGATCGATCTTCCTCAGCGCGACAGAGGTGATTCGCGCGCGGGGCTACGAAGACGGTCATCTTCCCAGTGAGATCGTTACGCACACCTACGTCATCGGCGATCCGTCGACCCTGCCGGTCGTGTGCGCCGTCACGGATCCCCCCAACCTGTGGGACGAGGAAAACGGCATCTACGTGTTCGGCACCGACTACGACCCGGAATTCCCATACTACGGCGCGAACTTCTGGGAGGACTGGGAAAAGCCGATGCACTTCGAGATGTACGAGCCCGACGGATCGGTCGCCTTCCGCCTCGACGCAGGCGTCAAGATCCACGGCGGCTACACGCGCGCCTATCCGCAGAAGTCGCTGCGCCTGGTCGCGCGCTCCGGGTACGGGACGGGATCGGTTGACTACCGCGTCTTCGACGAGAAGGAGATCGACGAATTCCACCGCCTCATTCTGCGCAACGCCGGCAACGATTGGTGTCTCGCCCACCTGCGCGACGCATTGCAACACCGGTTGGCGGCGCACACCGGTCTCGGCCGGCAGGCCCACCGTCCATCGCGGCTCTACCTGAACGGTGACTACTGGGGCATCCACAACATCCGCGAGCGCATCGACAAGTACTTCCTCGAATCCAACTTCGATGCGGATCCGGACAATGTGGATCTCCTCAAGAGCCACTACACCGTGATGGAAGGCGACGCCGAGCACTACATGGCGATGCTCGACTTCATGGAGACGCACGATCTCTCCGACAGCGCCAACTTCGCGCATGTCGAGACCCTGATGGATACGGAGAACTACGCCACCTACTACCTCTTCCGCATCTACTTCGCCAACACGGACTGGCCCGGCGGCAACACGCGCTACTGGCGGCCGCGCGAACCCGGCGGCCGCTGGCAGTGGATCCTGCAGGACCTGGACTGGGGGCTGGGGCTCGAGGCGACCTACGAGCACAACACCCTGTGGTTCGCGCTGCGACCGGACGGGCCCGACTGGCCGAACCCGCCGTGGTCCACGTTCCTCATGCGCAGTCTGCTGGAAAACGAACCGTTCAAGCACGAATTCATCAACCGCTACGCCGACCATCTCAACACCAGCTTCCGGCCCGATCCGACGACGGCGATGACCCAGGAGGTCGCTGCACTGATCGCCGCCGAGATCCCGCGCCATATGACGTTCTGGGAGCACGCGGTCGAGATCTGGGGACAGCAGGTCGACATCATCGAGGAGTTCCTGGAAGAACGACCGGCCTACGCGCGCGCACACATTCGCCAGTACTTCTGGCTCCCGAGTGAGCTCACGCTGTCGCTGGATATCTCGCCGCAAGGCGCCGGAAGCATTGCTCTCACGGCCATCGAGGTCGATTCCGCCTGGTCGGGCATCTACTTCGAGGACGTGCCCATCACGCTCACCGCGCTGCCGGCGCCCGGGTACCTGTTCGAGGAGTGGTCGGATCCAACCTTGCCGGCGAACGCCACGGTCGAGATCCTCCCCGAGGGCGACTACGCGGTGACCGCCATGTTCGTGCCCAGTCCGGTTCCCGCCGACGCGCTCGTGATCACCGAGGTCAACTGCGACTCAGCTGACGACTTCGCTCCGGGGGACTGGGTGGAGCT
>JAUVTV010000199.1 GCA_030601305.1 Candidatus Eiseniibacteriota bacterium
CCGCGCACCAGGGACCGGCCGACGAAAGCGATCGACAGGCCCATCCAGCAGCTGATGGGTTCGGGGAGTCCGTAGCGCAGCACCAGGATGGTCAGGCTCACTGCCAGGGCACTCAGGGCCACGAGGTGATGCGCCACGGCATCGGGACCGAAGAAGGTCGCCGTGGCCTGTTGGAAGTTCCAGCCGAGATCTCCGTGGAGCAGTGGATCCGACCCGAGCGGAGCGACGGTAATCACGAAGGCGTCCCACGCGATGATGAGCGGCCAGATCAGACCGCTCAGAACCCAGAGAAACGCCCGCGGCCAGCGCGCGAGAAGCGCAATCCCCCACAGCATGCCGAGGGAAACGATCAGCCAGACCCACGGGATGCCGAACGCCTGGGCCCAGAAACGCACCCAGGTCTGACCGAAGGTGCCGGTCATCTGACCCCATTGGGGTCCCGGAAGACTGAGCGCCGTGAGGGCGCTGACGGCCAGGAACAGAATGCCGAGGATCAAGCGCCTGGGAGGCTTGCGTGGGTTGCGCGCCATACCACCCTCCGGAGGCCGCAGGGGTTGCGGGGCGGTCCCAGCCGTACGGCTGACCCTCGAGTTCCCGCGCCCGGCGGCGCCACGTCCTGTGTCCTGTGTTGCTCCCCGGCCCCCTCGGGTGGACCGGAGACATGGTAGGCAAGGTGCGGCAGCGGGACAAGCAGAGAGGTTGCCCCGCCCGAGGGGACCGATCAAGTCCCCTCGCGCCAGGATTCGAGATAGCGTACCTGCTCGGGGGTCAGCTCGTCGTGGCCGATCCCCATCGCCTCGAGCTTGAGCGTGGCGACGGATGCGTCGATCTCCCCGGGAACCGGGTGGACCGCCTTGGCCAGCCGATCGCCCTGCTGGACCATGTACTCCACCGAGAGCGACTGGTTGGCAAAGCTCATGTCCATGACGACCGACGGGTGCCCCTCGGCGCCGCTCAAGTTGACCAGCCGTCCGTCCGCCAGGACGTTGAGGCGCCGCCCGTCGGCGAGCCGGTACTCCTTGACCATGGGGCGCGCTTGCGTTACCTCGGCTGCCATCTCCTCGAGCGCCGGGATGTTGATCTCCACGTTGAAGTGGCCCGAGTTGCAGATGATCGCGCCGTCGTGCATGCGCTCGAAATGCTCCGCGCGCAGCACCTCGGTGTTGCCGGTCAGCGTGATGAAGAGGTCGCCGAGCGGCGCGGCGGACTCCATGGGCATGACGCGGAAGCCGTCCATCGCCGCCTCCAGCGCGGGCAAGGGCGCGATCTCGGTGACGATCACGTTGGCCCCCATGCCGCGCAGGCGCGTCGCCAACCCGCGGCCGCACCAACCGTAGCCGGCGACGACGGCGGTCGAGCCGGCGAGCAGCATGTTGGTCAGACGCAGGATGCCGTCGATGGTCGACTGGCCCGTGCCGTAGCGGTTGTCGAAGAGGTGCTTCGTGTCGGCGTCATTCACCGCGATGATCGGGTACTCTAGCGCGCCTTCGGCCTCCATGCTGCGCAGGCGCATGACGCCGGTGGTCGTCTCCTCGGTGCCACCCAGGACGACGCCGAGCTTATCGCGACGGTCGGCATGCAGCGTCGAGACGAGGTCACACCCGTCGTCCATGGTGATCTTGGGATCGAGGTCGAGAAGGGCGTGGATGTGCTGGTAGTAGACGTCGCGGTCCTCGCCCCGGATGCAGTAGACCTCACAACCAAAGTGCTTCACCAGACTGGCGGCGACGTCGTCCTGGGTGCTGAGCGGGTTCGAAGCGCACAGCAGCACGCGCGCGCCGCCCGCCTTGAGCGTGCGCGCGAGGACGGCGGTCTCCGTGGTCACGTGCAGGCAGGCGCCGATGGTGATGCCCGCCAACGGCTTCTCCTTCTCGAAGCGCTCGCGAATGCTGCGCACCACGGGCATGCGCTTCTCGGCCCACTCGATTCGCGCTACTCCGGCGTCGGCCAACGTGATGTCTCGGATGTCGTATCCCATCTCGCGCTCCCTTCTCTCGCCTCCGTTCAAGCGTTCTGCAGGGCCTCCACCCGATCGGTTCGTTCCCAGGTGAAGGTTTCCTCATCCCGACCGAAGTGGCCGAAGTAGGCCGTCTTCAGGTAGATCGGCCGCTTGAGATCCAGTGCCTCGATGATGCCCTTCGGCGTCAGATCGAAGACCTTCCGGATGCGCATTTCGATCTGCGGATCTGGAATCGTGCCCGTCCCGTAGCTGTCGACGGCAATGCTCAGCGGCTCCGCGACCCCGATCGCATAGCCCAGCTGCACGAGGCAGCGCTTGGCGAGTCCCGCCGCGACCACGTTCTTCGCCACCCAGCGCGTGGCGTAGGTTGCCGAACGGTCCACCTTGGTGGGGTCCTTGCCCGAGAAGGAGCCGCCCCCGTGGGGGGCCATGCCGCCGTAGGTATCGACGATGATCTTGCGACCGGTCAGACCGGTGTCCGCTTTGGGTCCCCCTTCCACGAAAGCTCCCGTCGGGTTGATGTGGGTCGTCTTGCGGCAGCGATCGTAGTCGAAGTACTCGCGCGGCAGGGTCTTGAGGATCACCTCCTCCAGCAGGCCCGCGCGCACCTTCTCGATGCCGATGTCCTTGTGGTGCGCCGAGAGAACCACCCCTTCCACCCGTACCGGGCGGTCGTCCTCGTAGCGGACGGCGACCTGCCCCTTGCCGTCGGGGCGCAGGAAGTCGAGGATGCCGGCGACACGCACTTCCTCGAGACGGATCATCATCCGGTGGGCGAGCAGGATGGGCAGCGGCATGAGCTCGGGCGTCGTATCGGTGGCATAGCCGAACATGATGCCCTGGTCGCCGGCGCCCAGCTGGCCATCCGACTGGGCCACCCCCCGATCGATGTCG
>JAUVTV010000027.1 GCA_030601305.1 Candidatus Eiseniibacteriota bacterium
CGTCTCGTTTGGTCGTTGGCTACCCTTCTCCTGGTTCTGTCGGCTTCCCCACTGGTGCTCCCCGGTCGCGCAGCGGCAGCCGAGATCCATCCGGGCCTGGCGCTCGATCTCGAAACCTTGGCTCCCGATGACCCGGTCTCCGTCGTCCTCTTCATGCGCGATCCGGCTCCGATTGCGAGCCTGGATGCCACGCTCAAGCAGGAGCGGGCAACTCGCAAGGAGCGTCACCGACGCGTCGTGGTCGCGCTGCAGGAAGCCTCGCGGTCGCAGGCCGATCTGCTCGGCTATCTCGCGGATCACGAGAGCAGCGGGGAGGTCTTCGGCTACACGAGCTACTGGATTGCGAACATGGTCGTCGCCCAGGTCACGCGCGACTTCGTATACGAACTCGCTGCGCGGGTCGACGTCGCGGTCATCGAACCGAACCTCAAGGTGGAACTGATCACACCGGTCGGTGACATGCTCCCCGGCGAGCCGAGTCGCGGCATTGGCGTCACCCCCGGCCTGCGCGCGATCAACGCCGACCGCGTCTGGTACGAGCTGGGCATCACGGGTGCCGGAAGGCTGGTGGCGAACCTCGACACCGGCGTTGACGGCAACCACCCGGCGCTTGCCAGCCGCTGGCGCGGCGCCAACGGCCATCCGGCCAGCGAGTGCTGGCTCGACGTGCTCGGCGGCCACCCTGACTTCCCCTATGACGGGTACGGCCACGGCACGCACGTGCTGGGAACCATGACGGGCTTGGGCGCCGCCACGGAGGACTCGATCGGTGTCGCCTGGGGCGCCATGTGGATCGCCTGCAACGCCATCGACCAGGGCGTCAGCGAAGAGTTCGAGAACGACGTCACGGAGGCGTTCCAGTGGTTCGCAGATCCCGACGGCGACCCCGAGACGGTGGATGACGTCCCCGACGTGGTCCAAAACTCCTGGCGCGTCTACGAGGTCTTCGGCTACCCCAACTGCGACGACACCTGGTGGGCCGTCATCGACCACTGCGAGGCCGCAGGCGTGGTCACGACCTGGTCGGCCGGCAACGAGGGCGATGATCCCGGCACGATCGGTTCACCGCCCGACCGGGCCACGACGCTCACGAACTGCTTCTCGATCGGCGCCGTGGACGCCACGAACTACAGCTTCCCCTACCCGATCGCCGGATTCTCCAGCCGCGGTCCTACGCTGTGCGACGTTCCCGCAGACCGCAAGATCAAGCCCGAGGTTTCGGCTCCGGGCGTCGAGGTCTACTCGAGCGTTCCCGGCGGCGGCTACCAGCAGAGTGGGTGGAACGGAACCTCGATGGCCGGTCCGCACGTCGCGGGCATCGTGGCCCTCATGCGCGAGGCCAATCCGGATCTCGACGTCGACCTGATCAAGACGATCATCATGGCGACGGCGGTCGATCACGGCGCGAGCGGTGAGGACAACGACTACGGCTGGGGCGTGGTGGATGCGTACGAGGCCGTTCTCGCGGTGATCGGAGGCTATGGCACCCTGACGGGAACGATCACCAATTCGTTCGACGGCAGCCCCATCCCCGGCGCCGTCATCGACATCATGGAACTCGATCGCCAGACAACGTCGCGGGCGGACGGCACCTACACGATCCTCCTGCCGGAGGACAGCTACACGGTGTCGGTCAGTCACCCGAGCTTCGCACCGGCGACCGCCTACGGCGTCGCGGTGTACGAGGATCTGGTCACGACGCAGGACTTCGCCCTGGACGACATCGCCGCGCCCGTGATCACCAACACAACCGCGCACCGCTCGACCGACGACACGGCCGGGCCCTACACCATTGCGACCGACATCTTCGACTTCTCACTTCCGTTCAGCTGGGCCCTGTTGAAGTACCGCACGAATGGCGGCCCGTTCCAGGCTATCGGCCTGAGCTACGCGGGCGGCGATACGTACACGGCCGACATCCCCGGTCAGCCGTACACGACGTATGTCGAGTACTACATCGACGTGGCCGACGCGCTGGACAACGCGGCCACCGATCCGCCGGGTGCGCCGGCAGAACTCTACAACTTCTACGTCGCTCCCATCGTCGAGCTTCTGGCGGACGACATGGAGTCGGGTGCTCCCGGCTGGACGCATGACGCGGTGACCGGCGGCTTTGGCGACCAGTGGCACCTCTCCACGCAGCGCAACTACACGCCGGGAGGCACGACGAGCTGGAAGTGCGGAGACACGGGTACTGGCGACTACGGCAGTCTGCTGGACGCCGGTCTGGTAACCCCGCCGCTCGATCTGGGCATCGACTCCTACCTGCACTACTGGCAGTGGATCGACTCGGAGACGAGCGGCAGCTATCCCGATTACGCCTACGATGGCGGCCTCCTCGAGATCAGCGTGGGCGGCGGGCCGTTCATGCAGATCTTCCCCGACGGTGGATACACTCACCGGGTGCGGGAGGGATCGACGCCGGGACCGTTCCCGGCGGAGACCGAGATCTTCGCGGGCCAACTTGACTGGCACGAGGTGCACTGCAACCTCGGGGCCTACGCCGGATCGGCACAGATCCGCTTCCGCTTCGGCACCGACGGTGCGGACACGGCCGAGGGCTGGTACGTCGATGATGTCGTCGTGGACGGATTCTTCGTCGATATGGCCGCGATACCGGCGGAGGAGAGCGCACGCCTCTTCCTGCTCCAGGGTGCGGATCCCAATCCGTTCGTCTCGCGCACGACGTTGCGCTATCAGATCGGCGCGAGCGCCGATGTGTCGCTGCAGGTCTTCGACCTCGGCGGTCGTCTGGTGCGCACGCTGGTGGCGGGGCGTCAGGAACCGGGCCTCCACCTGGTCGATTGGGACGGACTCGACGACGGTGCGAGGCGGCTTCCCTCGGGCGTCTATCTCACGCGCCTGCAGGCGGGGAACTCGCAGGCGACCGGCAAGGTCATCCTGAGCCGGTAGTCAGCAGCTGCAATGCGAACGGGCGGGGAGCCAGCTGGTTTCCCGCCCGTATCTTGCGAGATGCGTTGCGACCGCCCGCCTCAGATCCCCAAGCTTTCCCTGACGAGGGACGCGATATCGCGCACCTTGATGCGCTCGTCCAGGTCCCGCGCCTTGACTCCGTCGACGAGCATCTGATAGCAGAAGACACACGCGACGGCGATCGTGCCGGCGCCGGCACGTGCGGCCTCGTCCACGCGGTGCGTGTAGGGGCGCTTCTCGCCGACGTCGAGATCCATCCAGTAGTGACCACCCCCGGCGCCGCAGCAGTAGCTCTCCTCGTGGTGGCTCTTCATCTCGCGCAGGGAGAGACCCGGCACCGCGCCCAGAACCTCGCGCGGCGGCGCGTAGATCGACTGGTACCGCCCCAGATAACAAGGATCGTGGAAGGTCACGTTCTCGGCAACCGGCTGGGTGAGCTTCAGCCGTCCCTCTCGGATCCACCGCGACAGGAGCTCGCTGTGGTGAACCACGGGGAAGTCGCCGCCGAACTGCGGGTACTCGTTCTTGAAGACGTTGTAGCCGTGCGGACAGATCACCAGCAGGTCCTTGAACTTCCGTGCCTTGAGCGCCTCGATGGTCCGCTTGGCCGTCGTCTGGAAGAGGTTCTCGTCCCCCAGCACGCGGGCAGGGTCCCCGCAGCAGCCCTCGTCCCGCCCCAGGTGGGCGAAGTCCACGCCTGCGTGCCGCAGGATCGCGACGAGATCCTCGACGATCCCATGCTTCTCCGGATCGAAGGTCGCCCCGCAGCCGATCCAGAAGAGAACCTCTGTCTCTCCCCCCGCTTCGAGGACCGGGATCTCCAGCTTCTCCACCAGATCCATGCGCTCCGCCTGGCTGCCGAACGGATTCCCCTGCGCCTCCATCGTCTTGAGCGCCTTGCCGGCGTCGCTCGGCAAACGCCCCTCCATCATGACCTCGGCGCGACGCAGCTCGACGAAGAGGTCGACGTGCTCGATCGCCGCGGGGCATATCCGCTGGCACGCGTAGCAGGTGCGGCAGTGCCATATGAAGTTCGTATCCGCGAAGACGGTCTCCTCGGCCCCTATGATCGGAACCGCAGGCGCACCGCCATCGTTGCCGCCCCCTTGCGCCTCGGCGTGCTCGCTTCTTGCCTCGGCACGCTCGAGCATCACGCGGAGGTCCTCGATCAGACTGCGGGGGCTGAGCGGTTGCTCCACGATCTTCGCCGGGCAGACACTGTCGCAGCGGCCGCACTCGATGCAGGCCGTGAGGTCGAAGCGCTGCTTCCAGGTGAGGTGCTGGCCGTCGGCGACCCCGATCACGAAATCCTCATCGACATCGTCCGAAGCGAACAGCTCCTCGATGTCCACCCGCCGCAGCGATCCGCGCGGCTCGAGCTTCGAGAGCAGCTGATTGGTGGGAATCGCGAGCATGTGCACGAACTTGGTGAACGGGATCAGGCTGATCATGGTGAAGGTGCCGAGCGCGTGCAACCACCAGACGGTGAAGTGCACGACGCGGCCCGCCTCGGCGCTCAGCCCGCCGAGCAGCGCCGCGAAGAAGGCCCCGACCGGGGTCCACGCCTTCCAGGGATCGCCCGCCGGGTGGAAGCTGATGCGCGCACCCTCGGCGATGAAGCCGGTCAGCACCAGAAAGGCCAGGATGGCGAGCACCAGCGCATCCACCGGCTTCGTCTGGGGCAGGAAATCGGGCTTGGCGAGATAGCGCCGCACGGCGGCGATGGCGAGGCCGATCAGCAGGCACGCGCCGGCGAGATCGGCGAGCAGCGAGACGACCAGGTAGATCGTCCCGTGGAAAATGTGGGTCCCGAAATCCATGTCCAGCATCACGATCAACGTCGTGATGAAGAGCACCAGGAAGCTGTAGAAGATCAGCGAGTGGAACAGGCCCGGCAGGAAACGATTGCGCGCCTGGCTTTGCAGGAAGGTCTCGCGACACAGGATCCAGAGCCGCTTGCCCCAATCCCCTGCACGCTCGGTGTCCGGCTTGCCGCGCTTCCAGAACTGGATGCGCCTGCGGAGGCCAATTCCGAAGATGACGAACGCGACGACCATGAGGGCGTACATGACCACGTGAGTCGCCGTCCCCATGTTCCACATGAGCTCGCGCGTCGGCACACTCCCGGCCCCCACGGCCTGCAACCCTCCTGACGACAGCAACATGCTACCCCCCATCACATCATCCCGTGCGTCTCCAGCCCCCGGGAGACGCGCGCCTCTATTGCTCGGTGAGCATCTGAAGACACTCGCGCACGCCGGTCTCGAGCTGGATGTCCGCCCCGCGCAGATTCTCCTCGGGGACGCTCGGCACACGCACGTGCGGCGTGACCGGGTCGTTTTCCAGATTGCGCCCGTCGAGCCGGTACCAGCCGGTGCCGGGAACGCGGAAGCCGGTGCCGTCGATCAACTCGACGTCGTTCGTCCCGATCACCGCGCCAAAGGTCGGCATGCCCACGATTCTTCCCAACCGGAGCTGCTTGAAGCCCAGCGGGAAGATCTCGCCGTCGCTGTAGCTGCGCTCGTTGGTCAGGAGGACGATGGGGCCGTCCCAACGCCACTGCGCGTCATAGGTGATCTCCCGCTTCCCGCGACCGCGCGAGTAGACGTAGGGTCGCCGGCTGAGGAAGGTCAGGACACGGTCGTGAATGCTGCCGCCGTTGTTGAAGCGCACGTCCAGAATGAGCCCTTCCTTGCCCTGCGCCTTGCTGAAGATACCGACGATGAAGCGATCCCAGTTGTAGTCGCCCATGGCGCTCATGTGGACGTAGCCGAGACGTCCCGCGGAGAGCTCGTCCACCCGCTTCCGATTCTCGTCCATCCACTGCTTGTAGCTGAGCTGCCAGATGCGTCCCCATCCCGCCGGTTCCGCGGTAACCTCGCGCCGGTCGTCGCCATCGGCGTTCGCGGCCACGATCAGATCGAGTTCCTTGTCGATCTTGTGGTCCAGAAGCGCGTAGTAGTTCTCCCGCGGCCCGATATCCTGCCCATCGATCGCGAGGATCACCTCGCCGGCGAAGACGCGCCGTCCCTCGCGATCCAGGGGTCCGTGCGGCAGGATGTGCGCCACGCGCACCCCGGGGCCGTCATAGGCGTCGTCCGGCGTGAATCCCAGGAGTCCGGTCTGATCGCCGCCCTCCTGCCACGGTCCGTAGACCCCCAGATGGCTGGCATTCAGCTCCCCGATCATCCGGCGGAGAACGTCGTTGAAATCCTCGCGCATAACGGCCGCGAGCGCCAGCGGTTCGTACTTGGCGCGCATGGCCGGCCAGTCGACGCCGTGGTGGTGCTGATCGTAGAAACCGTCCCGCAGCAGCCGCCAGGCTTCGTTGTGCTTCTGCAGGCGCCGTTGCACGATGTCCACGGTGAGTTCGACTGAAAAGGCCAACGCCCGCGGCGTCGCGCCCTCCTCGTTCGCGATCTCCTGGATCCGGCCGCCGCTCAGGTAGCGCACGTGATCGCTCTCTTCACTCCACAGCATGTGCCGCGGATTGGCGCCGCCCTGGGTCATGCGCCGCAGGTGATCGCCGTCCCAGTCAACGGTCCACAGCTCCATCTCCTCGAGCACGTCGGTGCGCAGCGCGTAGTGCTTGCCGTCAGGACTCTGATCGTAGTCCCAGTAGTAGCCGCGCACGGTGACGACGTCGCGAATGCGCTCGGAGACGTTCTCCCAGTCGATGCGCACCTCAACGGGCTCCTCGTCGTCGCGATCCTCGTCGTCGTCCGCGTCCTCCTCCTCTTCGGCCTCCTCTTCCTCCTCTTCCTCGCGCTTCCTCTCCGCGCGGCTCTTGTCGGCCTCCTCGCGCGTGAGCCACAGGTAGCGGATCGTGTAGTAGCCGTCATCGGTGCGGCTGGCCCAGCTGAGCCGCTTGCCGTCGCCGGTCCACAGCGGATGGAAGTCGTCGTTGGGATGGTTGGAGACATTGACGGTGGTCTTCTCCTTGAGGTCGTAGACGAAGATGTCCTCGCGGTGCCCGAGATTGGTCGTGCTGTAGGCCACGTAGCGCGAATCCGGCGACCAATCGAAGTGCAGGATCTGCGGCTCGTCGAAAAGAAGCTCCTGCTTGTCGCCGTCGGACTCCAGGGTCCAGACGAATCGTGCGCCGCGGCGATAGGCGATCCGCTTGCCGTCCGGGCTGATCTGCGGGCCGTTCTCCGTCTCGGGAGAGTCGGTCAGGCGGATCTCCTCGCGGTAGCGGCTGCGTCCCAGTCGAGGCTCTTCGTCATCGGTGCTGCGCATCAGGAAGAGGTCGTCGTCGCCGTGCCGGTCGCTGGCGTAAACAAGCGTGTGTTCGTCCAGCCAGGCGGGGTTTTTCTCGCGCGCATCGGTCCGGGTGAGGCGCACCGGATCGCGCAGCTCGTCATCCTTCACGCGGGCGGCATAGAGCTCGCCCTCGACCACGAAGGCGACCTCCTTTTCCCCGGGAGCAAAGGCGAACTCGCTCGCCCGATCGGTCAACGTGCGCCGGGAGAGCGCATTCTCCTTGACGTCGCCGGGGCAGTCGATGGGCACGCGCCGAGGTCGCCCCGCGCGCGTCGCGACGACGTAGAGCGCACCCATCCGCTCGAAGGCGGCTGTGAGGCCATCGCGGCTCACGCTGAGAAACGAGACGCCATCTCCGGTCAGTTCGGTGAGCTTCACCGGCGGCCCGCCGGGGTGCACGCGCCCGCCCTCGAAGCGCAGATCCTGACGGTAGAGGTTTGCCACACCGTCCTCGCGCTCGCTTTGGAAGAAGAGCGCCCGGCTGTCGGCACTCCATTGCGGGCGGTCGTCGTCCCCCTCCCAGGAGACCACCAGGTGGCTCTCGCCGCCGTCCAGCGCGCGGACCCAGATCTCGCGGCTGGCCGGGCCGCGGTAGTGTTTGCGCCACCAGTTCGTGAAACCGCGCACATAGGCGAGCCAGCGCCCGTCGGGGCTCACCGTCGCGTTCAGGGCCGCGTCGCCGCTGACGCGCACCGGTCGGTCACCGTCGCGAGACACCGCATAGACGAGGTCATGCCGCGACTCGCGCTGGCTGCCGAAGTAGAGTCGGCGACCGTCCGGGCCCCAGTCGTAGAGCCGGTCCCCATCACTGTGCACGGTGAGGCGCTCGGGAATCCCACCCGCGACCGCGACGACGAAGATGTCGTGGTTCCCGTGGCGGTCGCTCGAGAACGCGATCTCGGTGCCGTCCGGTGACCAGCGCGGGTACGCGTCGTGGGCGACGTGATCGGTGAGCCGCCGGGCAGTGCCTCCCTCGGTCGGCACGACCCAGATGTCGCCCCGCCAATCGAAGGCGAGTTGGCTGCCATCGGGACTGGGTGCCGGGTGCCGCGCCCCAGTGGCGGGGATGCCTCGAGCGAGATCGGCGCCCGGGAGCAGGCAGATGACTAGCGCAAGCGTGCTCAGGCAGGTCTTTGTGAGGCTCATGAACGAACTCCGTGCCGATTGTCGGGGACCCAGGCCAGTGGGCGACACAACCACTTATCCTACCCAATGTGCCGCGGGCTGTCATGGTTTCGGTACGGGGCCACGGGCTGCCAGGGGTGGACCTACCCAGATCCACGCGCTAGATTCTCGGGGACCGGCGGTTGACAACCCGAGCAGATGGAGGCGCGCGATGGAGCTTCTCAAGGAACTGACTGGGGCATTCGGCGGATCCGGGTACGAAGATGAGGTCGCCAAGATCGTCACCCGCGAGCTGGGCACCGTGTGCGGCGAGGTCAGCCGGGACACCATCGGCAACGTGATCGGCTTCAAGGCGGGCAAGGGTCGGAAGGGCCAGCGCCTGAAGATCATGCTCGCCGGACACATGGACGAGATCGGCTTCCTGGTGAGCCACATCGACGCGAGCGGCTATCTCCGCGTCCAGCCGGCCGGCGGCTTCGACCCGCGGACCATGATGTCGCAGCGGGTCACGGTCCTCGGCAAGGGTCGCACCAAGCTCCCCGGCGTGCTCAACAGTGAAGCCAAGCCCATCCACCTGCAGAAGCCCGAGGACCGACGGCGAGAGCTGAGCACGACCGACTTCTTCGTGGATCTCGGAATGAAGGCCGCCGCGGTCAAGCAGAAGGTGGACATCGGCGACCGCGTCATCTGGGAACGCGACCTGATCGAGATGGGCGACTGCGTGAGCGGCAAGGCCCTCGATGATCGCGTCGGCATCTACGTCATGCTCGAGGCGCTGCGCAAGGTGAAGAAGAACACGCACGACATCTACGCGGTCGGCACCGTTCAGGAGGAAGTCGGGCTGCGGGGCGCGATCGTCTCTGCCTACCAGGTGGACCCCGACATCGCGATCGCCCTGGACATCACCCTGGCCTTCGAACCGCCCGATGCGAAGGATCACACGCGGGTCACACGCCTCGGGGACGGCGTCGCGATCAAGGTGATGGACTCAGCCTCGATCTCGGACGTGAAGCTGGTCAAGGAATTCCGCGCGCTCGCCGAGCGGCGGAAGATCCGCCACCAGCTCGAGATTCTGCCGCGCGGCGGCACGGATGCCGGCGGCATGCAGCGGGCCCGCGGCGGCGCTCGAGCGATCACGCTCTCGATCCCCACACGGTATGGGCACTCGGTCAACGAGACGGCCCATACGGGGGACATCAAGGCTGCCATCGCCCTACTTGCGGCTTTCTTGAATCAGTAGCGGTCGCAAACGGGGCGCGGTCTCCGGGCACGGACCCGTTGACGTTGAGGCCGCCCGGGCTGTTATCCTCAACTAGATCAAGCGATTACAATTCAGAACCTGGAAGGGCCGAGGCCTACGCTCCCTGGCCCTTTTCGGCAGATGCGCTCTCTCATATTGCGCAACACTTCCGTACATGCGCTTTCTGATATCGCGCAACTTTTCCGTAAGTGCTTACGTATTTTCACCCGGATCCGGCGGGAAGCCACCGAGGGAGGGCCTGGGGGTGGACACCATTCAGGAACTCGGCGCCCTGGCGTTTGCCAGCCGCCTCAGGCGGCTCAGTGACCGGCTCTATCGAGATGTCGCCCAAATCTATGACCAACTCGATGTCGACGTTGAACCGCGCTGGTTCCCTCTGCTCTTTCTCCTCTCCGCACGTCCGCCCATGGCCGTAACCGAGGTGGCTTCCCAACTCAAGCTCACCCACCCGGCCGTCCATCAGATCGCGACCGCCATGCAGCGTCGCGGCCTGCTGCTGTCGCGCCGGGATCCCAAAGACGAGCGGCGCAGGCTGCTCACGTTGAGCGCCAAGGGTCGGCGCATGGTCTCGAGACTCAAACCCGCCTGGAACGCGATCCGGAGCCAGACCGAAGGGCTGCTCGCGGAATCGGGAAGCGATCTGCTCACCGCTCTCAACTGTCTCGAACTCGGGCTCGACCGGCGCTCGATGTTCGATCGCGTGGCACAGCAGCTGAGTCTGGGCGGGCGCGCTGCCGAGGTTGTCAGGTACACGCCCGCGCTCAAGCAGCACTTCAGGCTCCTGAACTACGCGTGGCTGACGGACGGCTTCGATGTCGAGCCCTCGGATGAACGCGTCCTCTCCGATCCCGAGGAACAGATCCTCCGCAAGGGTGGCTGGATCCTGTTCGCCCGGCTAAACGGCGCGATCGTCGGCACCCTGGCGATGATGAAACGCGGACCACGCACCTTCGAGCTCGCCAAGATGGCGGTCACCCGATCCCTCCGAGGTCAGGGCATCGGTCGCAAGATGGTCATCGCGGCCATCGCGCAGGCGCGCAAGAAGGGCGCGCGCCTGGTGCTGCTTCACACCAGCCCCAAGCTCGAGGCGGCGCGGGCGCTCTACCGCTCCCTGGGTTTCGCGGATGTGCGGGCCCGCCCGGGCGAGAAGCTTCCCTACAAGCGCAAGACGGTCCGCATGGAGCTGGACCTTTCGGCATGAGGAACCAAGCAAGAGGAGAAGGAGAGCAATGAGATTCACTCATGACGGTCTACTTGGACTCAGGATCATCGCGATCGGTCTCGTCTGTGCGGCATTGCTCTTGGCGCCCGCCCCCCGGGCCCAGCAGCGCATCAGGATGCAGGTGGATCCCGGATCGGTGCCGTGTGGCGCCGCCAAGCAGACGGCCATCATCGATTCGGTCACCGCCGCCCTCAACGAGGTGTATGTCTTCCCGGACGTGGCCAAGGAGATGGAGAAGCTCCTCCGGCGGAAGCTGACAGCCGGTGACTACGAAGAGGCCGACAACATGGCCACGTTTACGAGCACCCTCACAGAGGACTTACGTGAGGTCAGTAAGGACAGGCACCTCTCGGTGCGCTTCATGGATGACCAGCAGCTGGCTCAGGCCGCTGACGAGGATGTCGACCCCGAGGAGTTCAGACGTCGCATGTGGGCCGAGTACAAGCAGAACAACTTCCAATTCAAGAAGATCGAGATCCTCCCGGGCAATGTCGGCTACTTGCGCTTCGACGGCTTCGTGCACGCCTACTTCTCGGGCGCCACGGCCATCGCGGCCCTCAACCTCGTGGGCTACTGCGACGCGGTGATCATCGATCTCCGCTACAACGGCGGCGGCTCGCCGAGCCTCATTCAGCTTATCACGAGCTACTTCGTCGACGAGGTCACGCACCTCAACAGCTTCTACGTCCGCAAGGAAGACAAGATGGACCAGTTCTGGACGCAGGCGTACGTCCCCGGGCCGCGCATGGTGGACACCGACCTCTATGTTCTGACCAGCAACCGCACATTCTCGGGCGCGGAGGAATTCACGTACAACATGAAGAACTTGGAACGGGCCACGATCATCGGCGAGACCACCGGTGGCGGGGCCCACCCGATCGAGCGCCGCGCGTTCCCCAGCCTCAACGTCGCGATGTCGCTGCCGTTCGGCCGGGCGGTCAACCCGATCACGGAAACGAACTGGGAGGGCACGGGGATCGACCCGCATATCGCGGTGCCTGCGGACAAGGCCCTGGACACCGCGTACCTGGAAGCGCTCAAGAAGCTCCGCGAGTCCGAAGACGTGGATGAGGCGAAACGGTTCGCCCTCGACTGGGCCATCGCCGGGTTGGAAGCCAAGGTCGCAGCAACCGCGGTGGATGCGCGCACGCTGTCGTCCTATGCCGGCACATACGGTCCGCGGACAATCACGCAAGAAGGCGGCATTCTCTTCTACCAGCGTGAGGATCGGCCGAAGCTACGCATGATACCGATGACCAAGACGCTCTTCCGTTTCGAGGAGGCCGAGTACTTCCGCCTCGAGGTCGTCGTCGACGGAACGGGCCGCCCGGTGAAGCTGGTGGGGCACTATGACAACGGGCACAGGGACGAGTCGCCCCGGACATCAGGCAGCTAGAGAACCTGCCCGTCACGCATCAGGAATCGGCCGCGCGCCATGACATCGGTTGCGCGGCCGTCCTCGTCCAAGAGGACGAGGTCGGCGTCGTTGCCGGCGGCGATGCGCCCCTTGGCCGGCAGGCAGAGGATGTCGGCGATCGAGCTGGTCACCGGCCGGAGCGCCTGCTCGAGCGGGATCTCCTCGCGCGTCACCATCGCGCGAAGCTCATCCAGCAGGGCGCTCGGCTGCGCCACCGTCATCCGAACGAACCTGCCGCGCGCGTCGAACTGCGGCAGCGAGCCGCCCCCATCGGAGCTGATCGTGATGTGCTTCCAGGGAACGCCCGCGACGATGAGCTCAGACACCGCGCGCGACGCCCGCACACCGCGCCCGGTTTCCCCCGCGGTCAGGTCGACGTAGCCGTCCTTGCCGTAGTCCGCAGCCTCCGCGAGGGTCTCCGGAGAACGGTTGCAGTGCGTGGGCAGGAACTGCGTGAACGGGAGCTCGCTCTGCTGGACGACCTCGCGGAGGAGATCAAAGGGGCGCGCCCCACCCCCCACGTGCACGTTCACGATCCCCGCCTTGCCGCCCAGCATGCCGCCGACGCGGGCGTGCTTCGCGATGCGCGCAAGCTCCGCCGCCGAAGGCTCTGAAGATCGATGATCGGCAATGGCAATCTCGCCTACGCCGATCACCTCCTCGATGAGGGCGACATCCTTACCCACGTCTCCCAGGATCGTCGGGGGCGGCACCTGATAGGCCCCCGTGTAGATCCAGCAGGAGAGGCCCTGGGCGCGAAGCGCTTTGGCCTTCATGAGGAGCGCATGCATCGAACGGGTCATGCCGTCGGTGCCCAGGCAGCCGATGACGGTCGTGGTGCCCCCCGCGAGGATCTGGTCCCGGCTGAGCTCGGGTGTGCGTGTGGCCGGGCCGCCCTCGCCGCCGGCCCCCGCAATGTGCACATGGGCGTCGATGAGTCCCGGGATGAGACGCCGGCCGCGAGCCTGCAAGACCTCGGTGGCGATCCCCGCCGGCGCGGCGATCTCGCCCGCAATCGCCTCGATGTGCGCGCCGGCCACCAGCACATCCCTCGTCCCGAGGTGCTCCGGGGCGAAGAGCTCGCAACCCTTGATCAGAATCATCACGTCCTCCTTACCGCCACTCCTGCGACCGGTCGGGCAGAGAGCATACCGGGTTCGGCCGCCGGGTGCGCATCCCATCCGATGCAACTCCCGGCAACCGGGGGTTGACGGAGGTGTGCCCGAGGTGTACGTGTATAGGTAATACGTCATTATCAATCGTATTACGGCCTAACTCATGAGAATAGCGTCAATTGCAATCCTGATAGCCCTCTGCCCCCTCGCAGCCCAGGCACATGACCTGTGGATCGAGCGGCAGGAGGGAACCTGCACCCTCCTCTATGGCCACCGACATTCCGAGCATGCCGGCAGTGACCGAGTGCCCTACGGAACAGAGAACCTCCCGCGCCCGGAGGTTCGCATCCGCCACGCCGGTGGCCAACGAATCGCGGCAAGCCTCACCTTGCCCGCGACGATTCCACAGTGCGACGAGATCGTGCACAGCACGGTGCTGACCTTCGACCTGGAGCCGAAATGATGAGACTCATGGGCGCCATGGTACTCGCCGCACTCGCACTCCTCTCCGCGGATGCCCGGGCCCATGATCTGCAGCACACGATCCGCCGCGGGGATGCGGTCGTGATCACCGTAACTTTCCCCGACGGGATGCCCTTCTCGTTCGAGAGCTTCGAGCTCTTTGCCGAGAGTGATTCGATCCCCTTCCAGGTGGGGCGCAGCGATGCGCAGGGCCGCATCGTCTTCCTGCCGGACAGTGCCCGCACCTGCCGCGTGCGCGCCTTCGCGCACGACGGTCACGGGATCGACATCACCTTCGCCACGGAGGGTTGGGAAGCGCTGCCGGATGCACAGCGCGCACCCCTGAGCCGCTTGACGCGCATCCTCGTGGGTGTGGCTCTCGTATTCGGCCTCTTCGGTGTCCTGGTCCTGATCTTCAAGGGAAGGACGTAGCGATGTCACGTGTTCTGCGAATCTTGTTCGTGCTGCTCGCGATTCCATCCGCGGCGCTCGCGCACCACGGGGTGGCCTCGCTCGGCGTGGCCGGTATCGAGGGGCCCGGCGCGCCCATCGAGACGCTGCGCATCAACACGGCCTTCCCCGTGCGCCTCGTCACGTTGACAGAGCCGCTGCTGCGGCTGGATCTCAATCTCGAGGCCGACTATCTCTCCCTGGGGCGCGACGAGCTGGAGGGTGTCGGCGAGGAGGCGACGGGCGGCAAGATCCTCTACGCATTGCCCGGCTTCAGGCTCTACTGCAAGAACGTCTCGGCCGCACTGGGGGTCAAGTTGCCCGCGTGGACCGAGCTGAACGAAGAGGACCTGCAGCAGGGCGCCGAGGGCAAGGAGAGCTGGCGTCTCGTCTGCACGTTCTCGACCCTGCTCTAGGAGCCCAGCCGTGCACATACCGGACGGTTTCATCTCCCCGAAGCTCTACGTTCCCGCGTACGCGGTGGCGATCGGGCTTCTGGCGATCGCCTTCCGCCGATTGCGCCGCGAGTTGCGCGAGGAGACCATCCCGCTCCTCGCGGTGATGACCGCACTCGCCTTCGTGCTCATGTTGGTGGCGGTGCCGTTGCCCGGCGGCACCTCGGCGCACGCTTCGGGCGTCGCCGTCCTCGCCGTTCTCTTCGGACCGTGGATTGCGTTTGCGTCCTGTGCCCTCGTGCTTCTCCTCCAGGCGATGCTCTTCGGAGCGGGGGGCATCACCACGTTCCCCGTCAACGCGCTGGCCATGGGCTTCGCCGGCAGCCTGGTCGCCTGGAGCACGTATCGGCTGCTGCGCACCTGGCGCCGGCCGGTGGCGCTGTTCCTGGCCGGATGGTTGTCGGTCGTCACGGCCGCCGTGCTCGTCGCGGTGGCGCTGGGCGTGCAGCCGCTTCTGGCTCACCGTGCCGACGGGACCCCGCTCTTCTTCCCCTTCGGCCTCGAGATCACGTTGCCGGCCATCGTCCTGCCGCATCTCGTGGTGGGCGTGGGTGAGGGATTGCTCACGGTTCTGATCGTGCAGCTCTCCGAGCGCGTGCTGCCCAGGAGAACGCCATGAGAGACCGCGTCTGGTTGGCGGTCTACCTGGTCGCCGTGATCTCGGCCACGATGGTTCACGACCTGCGCATCCTGGCCGCATTCCTTCTCGTCGCTGCGATCGTCGGCGGCCGCGAGACCCTCGCCATCGCGCGGCGTGCCGGGCAGGCCGTGCTCTTCTTCCACGCTGTGGTGGCCATCTCCTACACCGCCCTAGGCCTATTCCAGGGGAACTTCTCCGCATCCTTCCTCGCGCTGCTCACGCTGCGCGTCTTCCTGCTCGCATTCCTCACCTTCCTCCTGCAGCGGCGTATCAACCTGTTTCGCGCGCTGGCCTTCTCGCAGACGCTCGCCTACGTGCTCACCCTGGCATACAGTCAGGCCATGACCTTTCGCCGCCTGCTGGGCGAGTTCCGCATGGCGCTGCGCAGCCGCAGCGTGCGCCGTCCGCGCATCGCCGACCTCTACCGGCACGGTGCCGCCACGGCGACCTTTCTCCTGGGCAAGGCGCTGCACGACTCCGTCGAGATCACCCAGGCGATGGCCTCACGCGGCTTCTTCAGCGATTCGCGTGAACCGGGGGGACCTGTCGATGATGCGGATTGAGGGTCTGACCTTCGCCTACCCGGAAGAGAAGCTCGCGCTGAGCGATGTCTCGTTCGAGATCCGTGCGGGTGAGAAGATCGTCCTGCTGGGGGCCAATGGCTGTGGCAAGAGCACGCTGCTAAAGATCCTCAACGGGCTCATCTTCCCACGTTCAGGCAAGTACCTGTTCCGGGATCACCGGATCACGAAGCGCACGCTCAAAGGCCGCGGTCTTCACCGTGACTTCCGCAGCAGCGTCGTGTTGCTCTTCCAGCGGCCGGACGCGATGCTCTTCAACCCGACCGTCTACGACGAGATCGCCTTCGGACCGCGACAGCTGGGGATGGACGGGGTCGAGCAGCGTGTCGCGGACTGGTCCGAGGAGTTCGGCCTCACGGACCTCCTCCGGCGCGAGCCCTTCAGCCTGAGCGGCGGCGAGAAGCAGAAGGTCTGCCTGGCCTCGCTCCTGGCACTGGAACCCGACGTGCTCCTGCTCGATGAGCCGACGGCCAATCTCGATCCGCGAACCACGGGCTGGCTCGTGGACCTATTGCAGGACCTGACGCTCACGACGGTCGTGGCGACGCACAATCTCAGCCTGGCCGCCGAGCTGGGCGAGCGCACGCTCCTCCTCTCGGAGGATCACCGGCTGACCTACGACGGTCCGCTGACACACCTCTTGGGAGACCGGGAACGACTTCTGGAAGCCAACCTGCTGCACCGCCATCGCCACCGGCACGAGGGACTCGAGCATCGGCACTACCACACTCACGACTGGAGCTAAGCCATGCCCGCGAGCGACACGACACGTTTCAGCGTATCCCTGCCTGCGGGGCTTCTCTCCGAGCTGGACCGCCGGATGACGCGCCGCGGATACGATTCGCGATCGGAACTGATCCGCGACCTGATCCGCGAGAAGCTGGCCGAAGAGCACTGGCAAAAGGACGACGAGGAGCTGCTGGGGGTCTTGACGATCACCTACGACCATCATCAGCGGGGGCTGGCACAGAAGTTGATCGATCTGCAGCACGATCGCCACGTGAACATCCTGTGCACGACGCATGTGCACATCGAGCACGACCGGTGCGTGGAGGCGATCATCATCCGGGGGCGCGCCGCTGGAATCGAGCGCCTGAGCCTCGAGATCGGGGGCTTGCGCGGCGTCCGCCTGGCGCATCTCACGCGCATCTCGCGGGTCGAGCTGTAGTCGGGGTTCGCAGCCCGCGGCAGAAGTCATCCGGGCTGCTAGTCGGTGACCGTGCAGAAGATCACTTCCAGCGGCGCCGGCTCTTCCGTCTCCCCCTCTTCCTCTTCGTCCCCCCCGCGTGCGAATAACGAGGAGAACGCATCCCGGAACCCGGTCACCATCACGGCGTGCCCATCACCCAGCAGGAACAGCCGGTCGCCCTCGCTCTTGTAGTCGCCCATGATCGCCACCTGCCGCAGGAAGTGGCCCTCGGGGCTGAAGACATCGTAGGTCGCGAAGGTTCCCGCCGGCAATTCGCGCGCGCTGCGGCTGTGAGCCACCCAAACCTCTCCGTTGTCCATGATCTCGATCGCGGAGATGCAAGGATCGTGGTCCTCGACGATGCTCTCGATCTTGACCCGCTCACCGTTGATGATCATGACCACGCGCCCACCGATCTCGTCCTTCTCTTCCTGATTGCGCTTCCAGGGCTGGTACGGGCGCTCGAACACCCGCTCCAGCCTCCCGTCGGGCGCGTAGACGTGGATCGCGTAGGAATCGCGCTCAGGCACGGTGTAGAGGCGTCCA
This sequence comes from Candidatus Eiseniibacteriota bacterium, assembly GCA_030601305.1. Classification (GTDB taxonomy): domain Bacteria; phylum Eisenbacteria; class RBG-16-71-46; order CAIMUX01; family WJJG01; genus JAUVTV01. Next base: position 17,661 of record JAUVTV010000027.1, read on the forward strand.
TCCGGCGACAGCGCCCACCGGCCCCGATCGACGAAGTAGTTGTCCTTCTCGACGAAGCGCCGATCCCCGAAAGCGCCCTGTCGCGACTTCTCGAGAACACGCGCCTTCTCGGTACCGTCCTCGGCATAGACCCCCAGGTAGTTCGTGCGCGTGAAACCATCCTCTCCCGGGCTCATAGTGGTGCCGCAGATGGCGAGCACGTCGCCTCGGTAGGCCACGCCCTCGATGCCATGGAATCCCATGGTGCCAGCCTGCTCACCCCCCGGCAGCAGCGAACCACGCGGGGTCCCGTCCAAGGCGAGCTTGACGATCTTACCGGGCCGCGCCTGTGCGATCCCGAGACTGCCGTCGGGCATGAACGACAGCGCCACCGGATCGCCCAGCTCCCCGGGGCCCTCGCCGCGCCGGCTGAGCGACCGCTGGTAGACGCCCTCCGATGAGAAGACATGCACCTGACAGAGCTGGCGATCGAGCAGATACAGGCTTCCGTCCTCACCGGCGACGACCGCGCTCACAACACCCAGGAGAATGTCGTCCTCGTCGGCTCCGACGCGCCATTGCTCCTCGAGACGGAGGCTCTGTGTTCCTTCGGCCGGCTGGGCTTCGTTGAGCACGTGGGGCACGCCGTCACGCTCGGCCACCTCCCCGGCAGATGCCCGTCCCCCCGCAGTCGACAGAAGCAGTACCAGTACCGCGAACCAAACCATCCACATGCCGCGCGGCGGGCGGTATTTCGTGATCACGTCGGTTCCCTTTCTCCTCAATCTGTGGACCCCATCCCTGATAGGGCACCATGGTGACCCCGTCCATCCGGTGTCAACCCCCTGATGATGACGGAATCCGGGCCCTCCGTGTTCAGGGAATCGCACGAGGCGGAATCGTGGACACGTTCGGTACCCGCTTCCGGCGATAGAGCACGAAGGTGAAGTCATCCGGCTTGGAGGGTTGATCCGGCCGCTCACCCACCATGTTCTCGTCGACGCGCTGGCGCAGACGGTCCGCAGCCGATGACAGCGATCCCTTCCGCACCAGGTCGACGATCTCCTCGCCCGGAAGATTGTCGAAGAGGCCATCGCTGGCCAGCAGCACGGTGTCGCACTTGGCCAGCTTGCGCCGCGG
>JAUVTV010000208.1 GCA_030601305.1 Candidatus Eiseniibacteriota bacterium
CAGGAAGCGCTGCGCTGGTACCGCGAGGCGCTGCGGCACGCGCCGGAGTCGGGCGAGGCGTGGCACGGCGTGGGAACGACGCTCCATCGGATGGGCCAGTATCCGGAGGCGGCGGAAGCCTACCGCAGAGCGATCGCGCGCATGCCCCGCTCGGCGCTCACCTACTACGCCCTGGGGCTCAGCCTGCGTGCGATGGGAGACTTGGAAGGCGCGATCGCGGCGTACCGCGGAGCCGTGGAGATCAATCCGCTGAATCCGCGTTTCCGTCACGATCTCGGTGTGGCGCTCGCGGAGTCGGGGCAGACGGAAGAGGCGGCAGCACAGTGGCGCCGGGTCCTCGAGCTGGTGCCCGACCACCAGGCGGCGCGGCGGAATCTGGAGCGACTGGGCGGCGCGAACCCCTAGCAGTCCGTGATCGCGGGCCGCGCGGTCTCACTCTCTCGTGATACCCGCGCCCGCAAGCGTTGCCGGCGATCCCACAGCATGCCCAGTAGGTAGCTTCTACTGTCGGAAGAGCCCCGTGATCGCGCCCCAAGTCAATCTCTCGACGGGCGTGCCATCGCAACCGATGGGCCACGCGCCAATCAGATCACACTCGGGATTGGGCGGCGTGAAAGGCGCGCACGGGGACGCATCATGCAGCGTGAAGTCCCCGTCCTCTGGGTCACAAAAGAGCGGATCCTCGGCGATGTTGCCATCGATGCCGAGTTGCTCCTCGAGACCATACACCCAGTCGCCGCCCGCATTGCCGTAGATGTCGCAGCAGGTCAGGATCACGTCACCCGCGTTGGCGATGGCGCTGCCCGGACCATTGAAGGCGATGACCGTGTTCTCGAGCGTGGTCTGGTACTCACCACAGAAGAGGGCTGCGCCGGAGGAGGAGATGTTCCCCCAGAACGTGCAGTGGGTCAGATCGGCGAAGGCAACCTTGCCGCTCGCAAACGCGCCGCCGTCCGGCGCGGTGTTGGCGACAAAGGTACAGCCGTGGATCACACCTTCCGCAAAGTGGATGTTGAGTGCACCGGCGGCATCATCTGCGGCATTCCCCTCGAACCAGCACCCGGTGATCGTGCCGACGCAGCTGTAGAGCAGTCCAAGTCCGCCTCCCCATGAGGTGGCGGTGTTGCCAAGAAAGGTGCAATCTGTGACCTCGATGGTGCCGGCGTGGCCATGCACGCCGCCGCCCATGTAGGCGGTGTTCTCGAGGAACTCGCAGTCCGTGATCGTGGGATGCCCTTCCTCGCTGCCGATGCCTCCGCCGTAGAGGCCCTCGTTCTGATAGAAGAAGCACTCGGAGATGTGCGGTCGGCTGCCGTTCGTGCAGAGGATGGCGCAGTCGCGGCACGCGACGAAGCGGCAGTTCGTGATGCTCGGGGAACACGGACCCACGCAGAGGATCGCGCCCCCGGCCGGTGAGTCCGTCATCCACCCGCCCGCGATCGTGACCCCGACGAGAGCGGCGCCTTCGGGTTCGCCGGCAGAGAACTCGAACGCGCGGGCCGGGTCGGCAGCGGAGCCCTCGCAGTCCATGATGCAGGTCGCCGGATTCCCGCTCAGGGACTCAATCGTGATCGCCTTGCCCAGATAGCTGACGTTGCGATTCCCGTGCCCCGTGAACGTCCCGTCGGTGAGGGCGATGGTGTCGCCATCATTGGCAGCCTGGACCGCGTGCTGAATCGTCGGGTAGTCACCCGTGCCATCGGGGTTGACGATGTAGGTCGCGGCGAAAGCCGATCCCGCCAGGGTGAAGATCAGGACTGCCGAGATGGAGACACAGCGCATGACATTCCTCCTCGTACGTGCATGGCGTTCACAGGGGTGTCCATGAGGATAGCACAGACCCGGGAGGGTCACCCGATCGGATTGACCGGCGAGATCGCGCCCTCAGCATCCGCGCTGGCCAAACCGGGGCCGTCACCTTTCGCGCTGGAGAGAGCACCTGCCCGCGCCGCCGGCCCACCCGCCCGCGCTGAGTTCGCCGCGTGCACCGGACACCTCGGAGGGAGAGGGGAAAGGGGCACATCCGGCGCACCAGGAGCCGGCCTCCCCCTCAACAACACACCCGCCGCGACGCCAAGCACCTCTGAAATGGGCTCAATTGCTCCGCCGGGTGTTCGAGATCGACCCTCTTCTGTGTCCCAAATGCGGGAGCGAGATGAAGCTGGACAGCGTGATCACCGAGCCCGAGACCATCGACAAGATTCTGAAGCACATCGTGCACACGGGTGGGCGGGATCCGTTCGAGCCGCGCGGGCCGCCTGGGGAAGCTACCGGCCCGGTGGAGGGGATCGCGTAGGGGGGTTCCCGAGAGGTGCGGGTGCCCCACCGCCTCGCCGGGCTGGTGGATGTGCGGGCCATAAGCGGGCGCGCAGAGGCGCGCACGTGGAGACGAGCTCAGCCCACCTTGTGGATGGTGTGGGGCGAGGTATGCCCGGAAACCGGCGCCGCCGGGGCGTGGCAGATCGGTTGGCACGTCCGTGGCCGGCAGTTGACGGAGGTTGCTGTGTCGCGACGGGGGAT
>JAUVTV010000188.1 GCA_030601305.1 Candidatus Eiseniibacteriota bacterium
GCCTCGATCTCGTTCTCCGACAGGAACTCGCTCGGGGTGAGCTCGAGGATGTCGAGGCCACGCGCGATCTCCGAGCTCACGATCAGGCCGTTGTACCAGTAGACCGACCACGTGCCGGCCATCACCATCCGGCTCGCGTCCACCGGGCCGCGGTCGAAGTAGGCAATCTCGACGGGATTCGCCGGGTCCGTCCAGTCGAACACCGAGATGCCCCCCTGGTACCACGACTGCACCATCACGTCGCGGCCCGGGATCGGAATCAGCGATCCGTTATGCGCGACGCAGTTCTCCTCCGACGTCTGGGGTGCCGGCATCTTGAAGTAGCTCTGGAAGCTCATCTGCCCGTTCACGATCGTGAACAGAGCGTTCGCTCCCCACTCGTAGGGGTCGTCGTGGCGGCACTTCGGCCCGCCGCCGCCGCCCCACTCGTCGCTGAACAGGATCGACGTGCCGTCGTTGTTGAACGTGGCCGAATGCCAGTACGAGAAGTTGGAGTCGGCCACCGCTGCGATCCGCACCGGGTTCACCGGATCGCTGATGTCGATCAGGAAGCCGTAGCCCTCGCACGCGCCGCCCGCGAGACCTATCTCCGGGTACAGGGTGATGTCATGGCACTGCGTGGGGCCGGGACGCGGGCCGTCCCCGTCATCCTCGCCGCCGCCAAACCGCCCGGCGATCATCACCGGAAGCGCCTCGCGAAGCGCCGCGCTGTCAGCGGCCGTCGGAGCGCCGGTACCGCCGCGCTGCTTTACGGTCCCCTCGAGCATCTGGGCAGCCATCTGGTCCGGGAGGACCATCTGCTGGTCCTGGATCTCGACGATGAAGGCGCCGCGCGCCCTGGCCTGCTCCAGCTCCTCGATGTCCGCCGCACTCCGTCCGTGCGTCGGCGGGGCCACCAGGTCATCGAAGATGCGCGGGGAGCTCACGATCGCCGCCTGCTCCGGGTGCGCGAGCGGCACGCGGATGACCTCGATGCGGAACAGCGCCGAATTCGGGTCTTCACCGGGCGACGCGTCGGAGCAGCCGGGGAGCTCGTCCTCCGGGCGCACGGACGCGGAGCCGGAGACGTAGATGTAGACGTTGTCCGGGTCGTTGGGATCGACGAGCACCGAGTGCGTGTGTGAGCCGCGGCACGTCTGCACGTTGCCGATGTACACCGGGTTCTCGATGTCGCTGATGTCAAAGATTCGAATCCCGCGCAGCCTGTGTTCGCTGACCGCTTCTTCGACTCCCTCGGTCCCGCAGTCGAGGCGCCCTTCGAGGCCCTCACCCGACACGAAGAGGAGGTTCCTGTAGACTGAGACGTCGCTCTGCGAAGCGGGGCACACGTAGCCCTTCACGAGGACGGGCGCGGACGGATTCGAGATGTCCCATACCTGGAAGCCGTTGTAGTTGCCCTGGATGGCGTACTTGCCGGTGAAGGCCAGGTCCGAGTTGCTGACTCCGACGAATGCCTCGTGCGGCGGCGTCGCCGACTCGAGGCTCAGGTTCCAGATCGCCTCTTCCGCGTCCAGCAGTCCGGCTCCCAGCCCGACGCGCGGGTCGGACGGCAGCTGAACATCGGTCTCAGCACTCGGCGCCGTCTTCAGCGGCTCGGTGGCCGAGGACGGCGTGTTGAGGGCCGGATCGGCGGCGGCCGACGTCGTGCCCGACGAGGCGCACGCGGTCATGCCGAGCAGTCCGGCGGTCCCGGCGACGAGCCACAGGGAGCGAAGATGCGCCGCGGTTCGTCGGGACCCGGTGCGGGAACAGAAGGGGGCTTCAGAACTCATCGGGCTTCCTTGTTGGGGGTCTGACAGGAGAACTTGTTCAACGTGGTCAACGGCCGGCGTCCTGCTCGGCCATGGCGTCCAGCATCTGAGTCATGCGCTCGATCTCGGTGATCTGATCCACCTGGATGTCCGAGGCGAGCTTGAACACGGCCCCGTCCTGTCCGGCACCGTCGACGGCGAACAGGTCGTGTACCATGGTGACGGCCCCGGCGTGGTGCTGGATCATGTAGGTCAGAAAGAGATGGTCGAACTGGGGGCCGAAGGCGGCAGCCAGCTCCTCCAGCTGTTCCTGGGTCAGCATGCCGGGCATGTGGTGCTCGTGGGAGCCGGCCGCGTCGTGTGCCATGTTAGCGTCGTGGCCCTCATCCCCGGCCGGGGCGCTCATCTCGATCGTCAGGATCAGGCCGTCGATCTTCACCTGCGGTACCGGTTGTCCGCGATCCTCGAGCCAGCGCTGCATGAGGGCGATCTCGTCCTGCTGCGCGTTGATGATGCGCGCGGCCAGGGTTTCCACCGACGGGCTGGCGCCGTGCGTAGGCGCGAGCTCCGACATCACCAGGGCCTGCGAGTGATGCGAGATCATTCCGGTGACGAACGCGACGTCCGCCTCCGTGAAGCGCATGCGGGCGCTGTCCTGGCGGGCGCGGTACAGCGCCTCGAATTCGGCCTGCGAGAGGCTGGCTGGTTTGGCTTCTTCTTCCTGCGCGTGAGCCAGCCCGGGGCCGCTCGTTGCGGCGATTATCAGCAGGGCCACCAGCGTGCGGCGGGTTTCTGTCGGCTTCATTCCCTCGAGCTCTTCCTGGACAAGTGCTGCACGCGGACGGGCTGCGGGCCTCGGATCAGGACCGCATACCTCGATAGTCGCATGAATGTTTCACTGAGTTCCGCCCGTCCGTGCCTCGGGGACGGTCAGGCGCGCCCCAGTATACGTCGGGGAAGGGTGGCACTGAAGTCCGGGGCCGAGTTGGCGTTCAGTCTGCGCGCGCTTCCGTAGCGCCAGATCGACTCCCCCTCCACGACCACAAAGCCGCCCCCGCCAGCAGGAACAGGATCCACTCGATCGGGAAACGATACCGGTGCTGCCACGGAACCAGGTAGTAGATGAGCGGATAGGCGAAGAGCGGGATGAGGAGGGCCGCTGACCGCGTGCCCGGCAGTCCAGGGAGCGCCCGGACCGCGCCGAGAATTGCCAGCCCCGTGAGCGCTGCGAGCAGCAGGGCGATGCCCGGCTGGTCCAGCGGCCCGAGCCAGAAGTAGGCAACCCGCTTCGCGGTAAGGCGGGCGAACTCCCCCGGGTGAGAGCCGATCCACGCCAGGGCCTCGCGGCGGGAGTCCCGCATGTAGGGGACTTCGCCCCACTCCCGAAGCTTGATCGCATCCTCGCGGTGAGTGCGCGGGTGCGGCGGCCAATCGTTGAAGTGCGGATCGTCGATCGAGGCCGTCGCGCCC
>JAUVTV010000040.1 GCA_030601305.1 Candidatus Eiseniibacteriota bacterium
CTGTCAGTCCAGTAGCATCGTCTTCGAATGCACCATCCCGCCATGCGGCTGCATCCCCGTCTACGTCGGCTCGGGCTTCTTCGATCCGGGCGAGCTCATCCGCGTCCCGATCAAGACCGACGAGGATCTCGCGGGCTGCGACATCGAGTCGTTCGAGTTCACGGTCGAGTTCTGCCACGAGATGATGGAGATGGTTGGCACGTCGACGGTCGGCAGCATGCTGGGTGAGGGCGAGACGGTAGCCTGGAACCTGATCCACCCTGGGATCGTGAGAGTCGCTTGGGCCGGGGTCTACGACCTCATCGGACCCGGTGCCTTCGTCTACCTCGAGTTCCAGACCTTCGAGGACATCGACTGCGGTGATGGCTGCGTGATCCGAATCGTCGACGGTGCGCTCAACGAGAACGTCGACTGCCCGATGTGCGACGATCCGGCGCCGGGTCTGTGGCAGGTCCCCTGGCACGACATCGCGGGAACGGTGACCTACTACTCATGCGACGACTTGGATGATGACCCGGCGAACCCGCGGCCGATCCCGAGTGCCACGGTGCATGCACTGGGGTGTGACGAGGATCACGAGCTCCACGCCCCCGTGGGCCCGACCGGCACCTACGTGATGCGCGGCTGCCCGGGTTGTGACTACTGCCTCACGGTGACGAAGGAGCCCGAGAACGACCCGCTGTCACCGGCCATCACGTCGTACGACGCCGCGTTGATCCTGCAGGCCGTGGTCGAGATGATCGAGCTGGACAACTGCCCGATCGTCCTGCCGTGGTGTCCGCCGGTGCCGCGGCCCCAGGAGATCGTTGCCGACGTCAGTGACAACGGTACCGTGACCGCCTTCGACGCCGCGCTGGTCCTCAAGTGCATCGTGGGCCACCCGGAGGCTGAGGACGCGCTCTGCGGCCAGTGGGACTTCTTCTGTCCCGAGGTCTGCACGGACGCGCTCAACGCCGATTGGTTCGTCGACTTCGTCGGCATCCTCTACGGTGACGTTTCCGGGAACTGGTATCACGGTATCGACGACGCCGATGCCGGTCAGCTGGCGACCGCCGACATCGGCTACCTGCACGTGCCGCCGGTGACGCTGGAGCCGCGCGGGCAGCTGGTCGTGCCGCTGGCCCTCAGTGACGCGCCCGAGGCGCTCTCCGCGTTCATCAACCTGAGCTACGACACCGAGCACATGACGTTGGCCAACATCTCCAGCGGCGACATGGGCGGTGACTGCCTGCTCGAGTTCTACGACGACGGCGGGGACGTCCGTGTCGCGATCGCCTGCGAGGAGAAGTTTGCCAGCCAGGGCACGCTCCTCAACTTGGTCTTCAAGGTGGCGAGCACCTTTGGCGACCATGCGGCGGACGTGCTCACCGTCAACTCGTGGATGCTCGACGAGCAGGTCTCCGCGCAGGCGCAGATCGACATGCCGCTCGCTCTTCAGACGGTGACGGCCGCCAAGGACTACACGTTCGCACTCAGCGGCGTGAGACCCATCTACGAGGGCATGGGTGGCACGCACGTCGAGTTCTCCATCCCGAGCGAGGGCCGGGTGAGCCTGAAGGTCTACGACCTCCAGGGCAGCCGGGTGCGGACGCTCGTGGACCACAGCCTGGCTCCAGGTCGCCACACGGCGCAGTGGGACTGGAGGAGTGACGCCGGAGCGGTCGTCGCCTCCGGGGTCTATTTCATGAAGCTGGAGTACAGCGGCCAGGCACTGCGCAGCAAGATGCTGGTAGTGCAATAGGAGTTCGGCGGCCGTCCGGGGTCGCGTGAATCTCACGCGGCCTCGGATGTACCGCCCCGGAACCAGCAAAGGGAATCTGGAGCAGAAGCGTTTTGGCAGCCTCAGGTTGAGTTGCGCATAGGGAAGTGAGCGAGGGCTCAGCCTGATGGGGTCCCGTGTCAGCCGACTCCCGGGTGGGGACAGGGCATGTTGTCTATCCGGCCGGCCTGGCGCGGGACCTGCCTTTTAGGCGGAAAACGGGATTCGCGGAGGGGTTCGAAACGGGGGGAAAGGGCCCCGCGCCAGCCGATCCCGGGTGGGGTCAGGGCATCCTGTCCTGCCGTATCAGCCAGTCACGGGGCCCAAGTCGCGCACCCAATGGCGGAGCCAGCCACCGGCGCAGTCATCTCGGGTATAGACCGACGTGCTGTCTATCCTAGATGCCGTCGTCGCGTACATTTTGCCCACGGCTCAAGAGGCCTCCAGAACATGAGGCCGACAAGCCACAACCATTGTAACATGCAGCGGGATATGGATGAGCCGACTTTTTCAGGCGGGATCCTGTTCCCGGAGGAGCGGCGAGGCGCCCATCCCACCGAGACCCTCATCCGCGGGCGATCCAGGGCAGCAACTATATGGCGCCCGGCCGTGTAACATGTTACAAAGTTGGAAATTGCAACGGGTGAACCGGGCGACTGCGGGGGACGGTCCTGCCTGCGGGGGACGGTCCCGCCGCCGGCGCCTTGACACTTCGGGGAACCGAGGATACCGTTCTGAACTTACAGTAGGACATCTGGACGCGACACAGGCCGGGGGGAGTGTGAACCAGCCTGACAACCAACTCCTGAAACGGGTCTCCGACCCGCAGGACCTGCGGGCTCTCTCCGAGCCCGAGCTCGACCAGCTCTGCGGGGAGATCCGAGGGCTGATCACCGAGACGATCCTCCGCAATGGGGGACACCTGGCGCCTAGCCTCGGAGTCGTGGAGCTGACCGTCGCCTTGCACCGCATCTTCGATTCCCCCCGAGACAAGATCGTCTGGGACGTGGGCCACCAATGCTACGCCCACAAGATCCTCACCGGCAGACGGGACCGCTTCGGCACCATCCGTCAGATCGGGGGTCTCAGTGGCTTCTGCCGCCGATGCGAGAGCCCTCACGATGTCTTCGGCGCAGGCCACGCCAGCACGTCGATCTCCGCGGCCTTGGGCATCGCCGTGGCGCGCGACGCCTGCCGCGATGATTTCAGCGTCATCGCCGTCATCGGCGACGGCGGGCTGTCGGGGGGCCTTGCCTTCGAGGGGCTGGACAACGCCGGTGCCTCGGAGCGCGACCTCATCGTGATTCTCAACGACAACAACATGTCGATCTCACCCAGCGTCGGCGCGCTGTCGCGACACCTGACGGAGATCATCACTCACCCCCTGTACGAGCGGATCAAGAAGGAGGTGTGGGAGCTCACCGAGAAGCTGCCGCGCGTGACCCGCCCGGTGCGCCAGATCGTCCGCCGCATCGAGGAGAGCCTCAAGGGGCTGCTGACGCCGGGTCTCTTCTTCGAGAACCTCGGCTTCCGTTACCTGGGGCCGATCGACGGGCACAAGCTGGGTGAGCTGACCACGGTGCTTGAGAAGGTCAAGCGCATGCACGGGCCGATACTGGTGCACGTGCTGACGCAGAAGGGCCGCGGGCTGGCCGACGCCGAGGACAATCCGCGGAAATTCCACGGCATCGCACCGGTGCGTGCGGAGAACGGGAAGGTGGAGAAGGGGCCCGCGCAGCTTACCTACACGAAGGTCTTCGGCCGCAGCATGCTCGAGTTGGCTGAGCGGCAGCCCGACCTGGTTGCCGTGAGCGCGGCGATGTGTGACGGCACCGGCCTGACCGAGTTCGCCGAGAGGTACGCGGATCGCTTCCATGACGTGGGGATCGCCGAGGGGCACGCGGTCACCTTCGCCGGCGGGCTGGCGGCGCAGGGCGTACGCCCCGTCGTGGCCATCTACTCGACGTTCCTGCAGCGGGCCTTTGACCAGCTGATCCACGACGTGGCGCTGCAGAAGCTGCCGGTGGTCTTCGCGCTCGATCGCGCCGGACTCGTGGGAGAGGACGGCGCCACACACCAGGGGGCCTTCGACCTCTCGTATCTGACCGCGATTCCCGGCTTCACCGTGGCTGCACCCCGCAATGGCAAGGAACTCCGCGATCTGCTGGTGACCGCCTTGGAGCAGGCGGAGGGGCCGTTCGCCATCCGCTTCCCGCGCGCTACGGTGCCCGACGCGGATGCGCTGCACCATGCGCCGTCGCCGCTGCCGATCGGGGAGTGGGAGGTTATTCGCACGGGCGAGAACGGGACCTTCCTGGCGGTGGGGACGATGGTCGATGTGGCGCTTGCCGCGGCAGAGCAGTTGGCGACCCAGCATCTCGACATGGGCGTCGTCAACGCCCGCTTTCTCAAGCCGCTGGACACCGGTCTCCTCGCCCGCCTGGCGCGCGCTCCGGGCCTTCTGGTGACCGTGGAGGAAAGCGCTTTGACGGGCGGCTTCGGTTCTCAGGTGGCCGGCGAACTGCTGTCGCTCGGCTGGCCGCTGCGAAGCGAGCAGCGACTCCTGCGGCTGGGTCTTCCGGACGCGTTCGTGGAGCACGGCGCGAGATCCGAGTTGCTCGCCATGGTCGGCCTCACGCCCGAGCGCGTCAGCGCGCAGGTACTGGAGGCCGCCGGTGCGGCGCGTGATCGCGTGCACTTCGCCAGCTCCGCAGGCATGCCGTCCACGTGATATCCTCTGTGCGGGACCCCTGAACGGGACTGAAAGGAGAGGGCAGTGGAGAAGCTGGTCATCTTGGGATCCGGACCCGCGGGCCTCACGGCTGCGATCTACGCGGCGCGCGGCCGGATCGGGCCGCTGGTGATCGATGGGGCCGAGCCCGGCGGGCAGCTCATGATCACCACCGATGTTGAGAACTACCCCGGATTCCCCGAAGGAATCACGGGCCCCGACCTGATGGAGCGCTGCCGCAAACAGGCCGAGCGCTTCGGGACGCGGTTCCGCGAGGGCAACGCCAAGGAGGTCGACTTCACAGGGCCACCCCATCGGGTCACGCTGGAGAGCGGAGATCAGATCGAGTGCCAGGCGCTCGTCATCGCCACCGGTGCGTCGGCCAAGTGGCTGGGGCTCGAGTCGGAGACGGCGCTGCGCGGCGCGGGGGTCAGTGCCTGCGCCACCTGTGACGGCTTCTTCTTCCAGGGCAAGGAAGTGGTGGTCATCGGCGGCGGGGACACCGCCATGGAGGAGGCGACCTATCTGACGCATCACGCCAGCAAGGTCACCGTGGTTCACCGCCGTGACGAACTCCGCGCGTCGAAGTACATGCAGGACGCCGCGCGCGCGAACACGAAGATCCACTTCGTCTGGGATGCGGTCATTGACGAGGTGCGCGACGTGGCATCGAAGCGCGTCACCGGCGTGCGGTTGCGCAACGTCAAGACCGGTGAGCAGACCGAGTATCCCTGCGACGGTCTCTTCATCGCCATCGGACATGCGCCGAACACCGCGCCGTTCGTCGGCAAGCTGGAGATGAACGAGGCGGGCTACCTGATCACCGAAGGGCACACCACGCGGACCAGCGTGCCGGGCGTCTTCGCCGCGGGCGATGTGGCCGACGCACGGTATCGGCAGGGCGTGAGCGCTGCCGGAACCGGGTGCATGGCGGCCATCGATGCCGAGCGGTTTCTCGGTGGGGAGCCGCCACCTCTGGATCGTCAGGTCTGAGGACGAGTGGATATGCGTGTGCCTGAACAGGACAAGGACGCCGCGACACAGCCGGGGACCGAACGCCGCATCATCCTATACGGTCATCCCACGCTGCGGCGGCGGGCACAGCCGGTGGCGGATGTCGATGGTGAGGTACGTGCGTTCGTCGATTCGCTCTTCACCACGATGCGTGCTGCTCCCGGGATCGGGCTGGCGGCGCCCCAGGTGGACCGCCGCGTGCGCCTCTTCGTCGTCGACCCCACCGTCGCGGATTCCGCCACACGACCCCTGGCGCTCATCAATCCCGAGATCCTCACGTACGCCGGAATCAACACGTACGAAGAGGGCTGTCTGAGCATCCCCGGTATCTACGCCGACGTGAGCCGTCCCGAACGCATTCTGGTGCGCTACGTCGATGTCGAGGGGGGCGTGCGCGAGGAGGAGTTCGACGGTCTCATGGCGCGCGTCATCCAGCACGAGAACGATCATCTCGACGGCAAGCTGTTCATCGATTGCCTGACCCGCATGCGGCGGACACTGCTCACGAAACGCCTCCGGGAGATCGAGTCGCGGGGCGAGTGATCGCTCGCCGCGACGCCGCGGGGTAGAAGGGAATCCATGGAGAAGCCGGTCCGGGCGGAGGAAGTGCTTGCCGATCCCTGGGAGCAGATGGACGCGGCCCAGCTGCGCGGGTTCTTGCGCACCGCGGCCAAGCTCTGGCTGGCCCACGATGGGCTGTGGTTTCAGGCGGTCGAAAAGCGCCGCGGCATGCAGGAGGCGATCGACGCGGATCGCGATGCCTGGGAGCGGTTCTCCCCCCTCGAAGCGCGTCGCATCATGAAGCACCTCGGGCTGGGGCCCGGCGGAGGCCTGCCGGCCCTCGAGCAGGCGCTGCGCTACCGGCTTTACGGCCACTTGAACAAGCAGGCCACCGAGTGGCCCGCGCCGGATCGCCTGGTGTTCCGGATGAAGAGCTGCCGGGTTCAGGATGCCCGCGAGCGCAAGGGGCTCCCCGACTTCCCCTGCCAGAGCGTCGGCATCGTGGAATACGAACGGTTCGCGGAAACCATTGACCCGTGCATTCGCACGCGCTGCATCAGCTGCCCGCCCGACCCGCGGGACAAACGGCATGTCTGCGCGTGGGAGTTCACCCTCAAGGAAGAGGATTGCCGTGATCGCGCCAGAGCCGCCGACTGAGCGTTGTTGGATCGGTTGCGACGTTGGCTCGACCGCCGTCAAGGCGGTCGCGGTCGAACCGCAGACGTTGCGCGTTCTCGAGCGCAGCTACCTGCTGCACGGCACGCGTCAGTCGCGCGGCACCCTGCAACTCCTGCGCGAGTTGGAAAAGTGCATCCCGGAGCGGCTCCACCACTCCCGCGTCTTCTTCACGGGCAGCGGCGGACGCGCGCTCGCCGATCGCGCCGGCTGCCGCTATATCCAGGAGGTCAACGCCATTGCGCTCTGCACCGAGCGGTTGCATCCCGCTGCGGGGAGCGTTGTCGACCTCGGGGGCCAAGATGCCAAGATCATCATCTGGACCGTGGATCCGCACAGCGGACGTCGGCGCAAGTTCTTCAGCATGAACGACAAGTGCGCAGGCGGGACGGGTTCGGTGATCGACCGCATCGCCAGCAAGCTGGGGCTTACGTCCGCCGAGCTGAGTGCCCTGCGCTGCGGCGGACGGGAGACCTATCCCGTTGCCGCGCGCTGCGGGGTCTTCGCCGAGACGGACATCAACAGCCTCCAGAAGCAGGGCGTTCCGCGGGAAGCGCTGGTCGCCTCACTGTACAAGGCCATCGTCCAGCAGAATCTGAGCGTGCTGGCCCGCGGGGCCACGCTCCGGCCTCCGGTCCTCCTCCTCGGCGGGCCCCACGCGTTCCTGCCGGGGCTGGTCGAAGCCTGGCAGCGGGCGCTGCGTTTGCTGTGGGAAGAGCGGGGGATCCGTGTCGAGGATGGCGGGGGACATACGGGCGAACCCGTGCGCGTGCCGGACAATGCCTGCTACTTCGCGGCACTGGGCGCCGTCTATCACGGGGTGGAGGAAGGCGGCCCGTGGATGGAGGCGGGACCCGGGGCGCACGAGGTCATCGCCCGGCTCGAACGGGATCTCGCGTTGCCCAAGCTCGGAGAGGGTGAAGCGGGACTCCTGCGGTCGCGGCGCGAACGGGAAGGAATCCGCCAATTGGCCGCGCAGGCGGATATCGGCGATCGGCTACAAGCTCACGGGGCGGCGGATGGCGCGCGGCCGCTCGAGGTGGTGATCGGCCTCGATGGCGGATCGACGTCGACGAAGGCGGTGATGTTGGATCCGAGCGGCGAACTGGTCGCGAAGGCGTACCGCCTGTCGGGCGGCGATCCGATCGCTGACGCCCGTGGCGTGCTGAGCGATCTCGAGAGCCAGGCGCAGGCGAGCGGCTGCCGGCTCGAGGTCCGCGGCCTGGGTGTGACCGGCTACGCGAAGGACCTGCTCGGCACGTTCCTGGGTGCCGATCTGGTCCTCGTGGAGACCGTGGCGCACGCGCGCAGCGCCCTGCAGATCGATCCCCACGTGGAGGTGGTGGTCGACGTGGGGGGACAGGATATCAAGGTGCTGATCCTGCGGGACGGTCGCGTTCGCGACTTCAAGCTCAACAGCCAGTGCTCGGCGGGCAACGGCTACTTCCTGCAGAGCACCGCCCGCCGTTTCGGGATCCCGCTCGACAGCTTCGCGGATCACGCCTTCCGCGCGAAGCGCTGTCCCGCCTTCCACGTCGGCTGCGCGGTGTTTCTCGAGGCCGATATCGTCAACTTCCAGCAGATCGGCTGGACGCCCGAGGAGATCCTGGCCGGGCTCGTGCGCGTGTTGCCGCGCAATATCTGGTTCCATGTCGTCGGCGAGCCCAACCTGGAGAGATTGGGCCGCTCGTATCTCCTGCAGGGTGGGACGCAGCGCAACCAGGCAGCGGTCAAGGCCCAGGCCGATTTCATCCGCGAGCGCGTCCGTGACGCGCAGGTGCGCGTGCACCCCCACGCGGGTGAATCGGGCGCCATAGGCGTTGCGCTCGAACTGCACGCCCAGGGCTCCGGAGAATGCAGCCGGTTCGTGGGGTTTTCGAACTTGCGGGACTTGCGCGTGCGGTCGCGGCAGGACGAATCGACGCGCTGCACGCTGTGCCCCAATCGCTGCCAGCGGACGATCCTGGAAGCGGAGACGCCGACGGGTGGCGTGCGCCACTTCGTCGTCGCCTCGTGTGACGCGGGACGCGTCCTCCCGGGGGCGACACCGCACGTCACGGGGGCCGCCCCGAACGCATTGCCGGACTTCTCCGCGCTTATCGCGCGAGAGGCGTTCCGGCGCGATCCGCGCGTCACGGTGGGCGCTGCGCGGTCGCGGACCATGGGCGATCGATTGGGTTGGCTTCCCGGACTCCTTGGCCGGCAGGCGGCGCGGCGGCGACGCGAGAAGATCCGCATCGGGATCCCGCGCGCGCTGAACCTCTACCAGACGGCGCCGTTCTTCATGGCGTACCTGCACAGTCTGGGGGTCTCCGCGGCGCAGATCGAAGTCTCGGGGGTGACCACCGAGGGCCTCTTCCGCAGCGGTGCGCGGCGCGGGGCGATCGACAACTGCTTCCCGTCGAAGCTGGCGCTGGCGCACGTGCACGATCTCGTGACGCGCAAGCGGATCGACATCATCTTCCTGCCGATTCTGATATCGGTCCCCCAGGAGTTCGACCTGGCGATCGATGCGTTGATCTGTCCCAGTTCGCAGGCGACGCCCGAGGTGATCAAGGCCGCATTCACGCGCGAAGGGGATCAGTTCGCCGACCACGGGGTGCGCTACTGCAACCCGGTGCTCAACATGGCCGAGCCCGAGCTGTTCGCGCGCCAGATGCTGCGCTTCTGGGGACCGCTGATCGGTGTGACACCGGAGGAGAACGCCCGCGCGCTGCGAATGGCTGACGAGGCGCACCACCGGATGGTCGAGGAGAAGCTGCGCGTACCGGCCCTCGCGGAGATTCGCCGCCTGGAGAGCGAGGGGCAGGTGGGGATCGTGGTGCTCGGTCGCCCGTATCACAACGACCCCGGGCTGAACCATCGCATCTTCCGCGACCTCAATCGGCTGGGCTATCCGATCTTCGAGATCACCTCGCTGCCGCGCGGGGCCGGCTTCCTGGGGTCGCTGTTCAGTGAGGAGATCACGCTTGGGCGTGTGAAGAGCGTGATGGACATCTCCGACGTTTGGCGGCACAGCTTCAGCGCCAACTCCAATGCGAAAATCTGGGCCGCCAAGGTCGTGGCCCGTCACCCGAACCTGGTGGCCATGGACGTGAGCAGCTTCCGCTGTGGCCATGACGCCCCGATCTACGCTACAGTGGAAGCCATCCTGGAGGCGTCCCGGACCCCCTACTTCACCTTTCACGAGATCGACGAGAATCGTGCCACGGGGGCCATTCGCCTTCGGGTGGAGACGATCGACTACTTCCTGAAGGAGTACCGGGCGCGCTACGTGCGGCCCCGGCGGGGCATCGGCGAGGACACCCGTGAACGGGCCCTCCTCGCGGCGCTCGAGGATATCGGCGTGCCGCTCGACCTGGACGCGCGAGTTCCTCGGGAAGCCGCCGACATCCGGGCAACCTAGGTCTGCGCGACAGGTGGGAGGCAGCCGATGGAGAATCCGAGGGAGGGAACCCGATCGCGGATCGCAGGAGGATCTGCATCCTCGGATCATTCCGCGAGCGCCAGTCACTATCGCCTGTCCCCGCAACCCCCTCTGGGGGAGCGCGAGCGGCAGCAGGTGACGATTCTCTTCGGCGGTCTCACCCAGGCGCACGAGCGGCTCCTTGAAGGGGCCTGGGAAGGTTTGGGCTACCGCGTCAAGGCACTTCCCATGCCGGACAACGCCTCCCTGACGATCGGGCGCGAGTACTGCAACAAGGGGATGTGCAACCCGGCCTACTACACGATTGGCAACCTTCTGAGGTACCTCCTGCAACTGCGCCGGGCGGGGGTACCGAACATCGAGGAGCGCTTCGTGTTCCTGACGGCCGGTTCGTGCGGGCCGTGTCGTTTCGGGACGTACGAGGCCGAGTACCGCCGAGCGCTCGTCCAGGCCGGCTTTCCCCGGTTTCGCGTGGTGCTCGTCCAACAGACCCGCGGTCTCGTGCAGTCGACCACCGAAAGCGGTCTGCCCATCGACCGCCCGTTCCTCCTCGCGCTCGTCCGCTCGCTGATGGTCGGTGATCTGCTCAACGAGCTGGGCTATGCCCTCCGGCCATACGAGGTGGAACCGGGAGCGGTGGACGCTGCGCTCGACGAGGGGCGGCGCTGGCTCTACTGGGCGCTGCGCGACCGTGAGAGTCCGGTGCCGGTGCTGCGGCGGTTGCGACGCAAGCTGGACGCGGTTCCGATGGACTACACCCGCGTCCGACCCCGCGTGAAAATCACGGGCGAGTTCTGGGCGCAGACCACCGAAGGCGACGGAAACTACTACCTCGCGCGCTGGCTCGAAGCGGAGGGCGCGGAGGTGTCGGTCGAACCGGTGGGCACCTGGATCGAATACATGCTCTGGAAACGGCTGCAGTGGGTGCGCGATCGCAAGGGGCTGCCGCGCAAAGGCGCGCGCGAAACCGGCGGACTGGCGGAGCTGCGGCTGCGCATGGGGCAGATCCTGTTCGACTCGATCTACAACACCTATCGTGCCGCGCTGGGCTTCCGGACCGAGCCGCTGACGTCGATGGATACCCTCGCGCGCATGGCGGACGGCTACTACAACAGCCGCATCGGCGGAGGCGAGGGACACATGGAGATCGCCAAGACGATCTTCTCGGTGCGCCGCCGCCGAGCCCACATGGTCATTTCCGTGAAGCCGTTCGGCTGCATGCCCAGCACGCAGAGCGACGGGGTGCAGGTGAAGGTGTTGGCCGATCACCCCGACGCGCTGTTCGTCGCGGTCGAAACCTCTGGGGACAGCGAAGTCCACGTGAAGAGCCGCGTGCAGATGGTGCTCTTCGAGGCCAAGACACGTGCCAGAGAGGAGCACGAGCGCGTCGCGCAGCGACTCGGCCTCGGCGATCGCCTGCAGGCGCACCGCGAAGGGCGCCGGCTCGAGATGCCGGGCGCGATGACCCCCCTGCCGCGTCGTGAGATCAGCACCGCGGCGAACTACCTTTGGTGGCTCAAGCGGCCTGCGGCGTTGCGGGCGCTGCCGGCGCCGTCCGAGGTGCTGAGCGATCTCCTCGATCGCTACAAGCGAGCCGATTCCTCCTAGCAGCCTGCGGCAGAAGTGCTCCGGGCCGCTCAGCTCAGTCGTGCGGTTGGCCTAGGCGGGTGTGCCGCTCTGCTGGTCAAGCAGCTCGCGGACCAGACGCCCGACGCGTGCCCGCACGCGCTCGAGGGGCCCATCGACGTTGGCCCCGGACGCGAAGGCGTGTCCGCCGCCACCGAGCGGAGCCGCGACGCCGCTGACCGCGAAGCGCCCCTTGGATCGCAGGCTGACCTTGTAGAGGTTCGGGTGCCTTTCCTTGAACGTGATCGCGATCTCGACGCCATCGATTTCCAACAGGTAGGTGATCACGTCGCGCAGATCATCGGGCTCGGAGCGAGTACGTTGGACGAGATCGAGCGGAATGGCAACCCAGACGGTCAGACCCCCGTCCTCGAGTTGGAAGCTGCGCAAGAGCTCAGCGGTCAGCGTGACCTTACCGGGAGAGTTGGAAGCGAAGACGCGCCGGTAGACCTCGTCGGTGTCGGCCCCGGCAGCCACCAGCTCAGCCGCCACGCGGTGGGTCTCCGCGCGGCGCCGGAGGTACTTGAAGGAATTGGTGTCGTAAGTGATCGCCGTGTACAAGCACGTGGCGATATCGGCGCTCATCGCGGCGGGCATCCTTCGCAGCAGGTGCCAGCAGACCTCACCCGTGGAAGAGGCCTCTGGATTGCAGAAGATGCGCGGATCGGGGGCTCCCTTGACGGGATGATGATCGAGAAAAAGGGCGGGGATCTTGGCGCGGCGAAGGGTATCGCCCACGGGCCCCAGCATCTCGAGCCCGTGCGTATCCACCACCATGATCAGGTCGTGCTCGCGCAGCAGCGCCTCTTGGGGCGCCGCGCCGAGCGACTGCCAGTTGATGATCTCCGTGGCTCCCGGCAGGAAGCGGAAGCGCGCGGGCACCTCGCCGGGGGTGACCACGGTCACCGCACGACCATTGGCCCGGAGCGCGAGGCGCAGAGCGAGCTGGCACCCGATACCATCGCCGTCGGGCGCTTGGTGGGTGACGAGCAGGATCCGGTGACCCGCGAGTAACTGCCGGGCGAGATCCTCCAACGGTTGCTGCGTTCCGCTATCCATGTTCGCCAAGCTCCTCCTCGAGGCAAGGTTGCTCTTCCCGCCGTCCGGGCACCAGCGCCGATGAGAACCGGCTACTATAAGGCTTGCCGGTGGCGGGCGTCAACTTATCGCAGCAGCATCACGCGCCCGGAGGCCTGCCAGCTCTGTCCGCGGGCGGCGAGTAGGTAGAGCCCGTTCGGCAGTGGCCGGCCGCGCGCGTCCCGGCCGTTCCAAGTCACGACGGACGGCGCCCCCGGAACCAGGTGCACGTGCTGCTCACCGACCTTGCGTCCCAGTGCATCGAAGACCACCAGGCAGAGCGGACCGGGCGCGCCACCCCGGATCGTGGCCAGTACGGGGGGGCGCGCCGGAGAGCTGAGGAGCACGCGAGGTTGCGCTTCCGCGGATGTCTCCTGGGCGTTCGGCAGGCGCAGCAATCCCCACCCGCACGCGCTTGCATCGCCCAGGTCCTCCTCCAGTGCCGACCAGGCCAGGATGCTGCGCAGCTCCTTCTGGGACCAGCGGAAGTCGAAGAATCCCCCGCGTGGCGCTGAGGTCAGAAGCAGGGCGGCGGCACCGGCGACGTGCGGGCAAGCGGCCGACGTGCCCTGGAAGTCAGGGATGCTGTAGTTGGTGACACCGTCGAGCGCGCAAACCTCCGGCTTGGCCAGACCCGACAAGGTGGGCCCACGCGATGAGTAGCTCCGCAGGTATCGGTTCTCGTCGTTCATCCCGTAAGCCCCGGCGGTGAGCACCTCCGGCGTGTCCGCGGGGATCACGAGGCTGCCCGCCGGGGTGCGGTGCTCGGCGAACGGGTTTCCGTCGTCGAGGCGGAAGAGGCGCAGCTCGACGTCGTCGGATCCCTTCTTGCGGCGGATGACGATGTCGATCGTGCTGCCGTTTCTCAAGACCGGATAGGCGAGCTCGCGGTACGCATAACCCTCTGGCGTCAGCGCCTGGTCGCTGGATGCCGCCCAGCGCCCATCCTCGTAGATATCGACTTCGTAGGTGAGATCCGGAGAGTACGGCCACCGATTCCAGGAGAGCACGAGAAAGAACTCCGTGCCACTGGCGACCTCGTGCTCGCTGCTGGTCGAGTCTCCGGTGGCGACGAATTCGTGGAGCCCGTCGCCGTCGGTATCGCGGAACATGCCGCCATAGTAGGCTTGAGCCTGATTGCCGGCCGCGTTGACCCACACGATATCGGACCGGATGCTCTCGAGGGCGACATCGGCGATCGGTCCGGTGCCGTCGCCGGGACCGAAGAACCAGCCGACCGAGTGGGAGATGATCGATGCCCCCTCATCGCGCATCCAGCGCGCCGCCGCCTCCATCTCCGTCAGGGAGGCCGCATTCGAAAGGAGCATCTTGGCCCCCGGCGCGACGTCGTGCACGATCTCCGCGCAAGCCGTTCCGTGGACGAGACCGCCGCCGGTGATGTCGCCCCCGCCCGCGGGGGAGTTCCAGAAGGAGCGCATCTGGGTGTCCGCGGGCAGCTCGATGCCGAGGAGGTCGTTCGCGCCGGCGAAGCCGACGTCCAGGACCCCGATCGTGATGCCCTCACCCCGATAGCCCGCCTGGTGATAGCCGTCCGCGCCCATTTCCGCGACGCCCTCGCTCAGATAGAGCGGCATTCCCGTGGGGGGGCGCATGATGCAGAAGAGCCCCGGGACCTGGGCGAGCCGCGGCAAGTCGGCAATGTCGACGACGGCCTGCGCCACGCGATCGACGTCGCCCTCCCATGTCAGGGACGCAGCAGCGCTGCGGCAGTGCTCCCGGAGCGTTGCGGCAGGCGCGCCGCCGGGACCGGTGTCGAGTTGCACGCGCACGCGTCCGGCGGCAAGCAGCTCGGCATCACTGCGCAGCAGAGGGGAGGAGGGGAGGTGTGCCGCTGACCAGGACAACCCCCGCGCGGCCCCCGAAGCGTGTGTCCGGTAGAGCTGCTCACACCACGGGGAGAGCACGCGGTCGGTGGCCGCGGCGTCAACCCACGGAAGCGCGCCCAGCAGAAGGGTTCCCCAGATCGCGAGAGTGATGCGCCAACCGGTAGCGCGGGTCGCTCCATGTGCGTGCTGAACCACGATGTCACCTCTTCGCTTCGCCTAGACCGTTGAGCAACCCGTGACAGAAGTCATCCGGGGCTGCTAGAGCTGCACCCAGGGCAGCTCCCAGGTGAGGCTGAAGGCGCTCCAGCCTCCGGAGATCGACGTTGTTTGGTAGGTGCTTCCGGGCACGGCCTGACGGTCCGCATCGGCCCACAGCCATTCGAAGCCCGCCCGCAGAGCGCCCGCCGGTCCGATCGGGACGCGCACCCCGGCGGTGGCTCCGATCGCGAAACCCGCGCCCGAATCTCCCTGTGACGCCGACACCTCCGGGCCAGGTACCGACGCTTCCCACTTCTCGTGAAAGAAGATCCACGCGACCTGTGGACCCACCCACAGCACCCAGCCCGGAGGAATCGGATACCGGAGACGGATTTGCATGCGCAGCGGGAGGAACCCCATCTGGGTCTCGGCCTGATCGACATAGGCGGGTCGGATGGGCGATCCGCTGCGCAGCATGTAGGAAGCCTCGAGCGTGAGCCAGAACCGCTTCAGGTGATAGACATCGGCCCCTACCGTGAAGGCCAGCGGCGACGCGTAGAGCGACGAGATCTGATCGTCCTGAAAGCTCAGCCGGTGGAGACCGACATACAGACCTCCAGCAAGCGAATCTCCGGCCTCCGCCTGGCGTTCCTCCCCCGTGGGCGCAGGCGAAGTCTCGTCGCCGCACGCGGCGTCCGGCAGGGTGCTGATCGCGAAGAGGAGCGCGACGGCACCACCAACGACTGTACGCATTCTGGCAGTTCTCCTGACTGACTGGTCGGCGAATAGGCCGCAAGATTGAAGCGAACCTTAGGCGAGCGCCGGCGGCGACGCAACCGTTGCGGGTGGAGCCCGTGGCGGGTCCCGGGAGACAACGTCCTCAAGAGACGGGTCTTACGCTTCAAGAAACCGTGGCATTCCACGGTTTTCTGAGACCCACACATCGGGGAGGCAGAGGATGATTCTCGGGCACATGCGCTAACTCATTCTATTTTACATAGTTACAGAAGTGCTTTCCCGACGCAGGCATTCTGCACGTTGGCACGCTCGATGCAACTCTGGAGGATGGTTGTTTGCTCTCTCTCACAACCGACACACTGCCACGGGGACGGTCGTTCGACGCGAGTGGCGGCCATGGCAGAAGAGGGACTCGACGCGTCCGATGACAACAACTCTTCTGACAAGGGCGTCTCTTGCGATGTCCGACCGTCCCCCGACGCAACCCAACCGCTGGGCCCCGCCGCATATCTTTTCGGGTTGACTGAGGTCGGGATACTGCCGTAGACTCTTTGGCACTCTCTTCAGTGTGGGGGAGGACGGCATCGGCCACGTGAATTGAATCCAGACGCCAGAAGGGGGGCGGTTTTTGCATGCCCGGAATTCGGGTCAAGGACGGGGAATCCTTTGAGAGCGCTCTTCGCCGCTTCAAGAAGAAGTGTGAGAAGTCGGGGATCTTGTCGGACCTGCGCAAACACCAGCATTTCGAGAAGCCCAGCGAAAGGCGCAAGCGTAAGGAAAACGCCGCCCGGCGCAAGGCGCTAGCCCGTAACCGGGGCCGCTAGTCTCTGCGCTTCTGGCCGGATACGCTACTGCATCTCATCCGTCGCTGCGTCCGAAGCTGCACCCCGTGGATTTCGGAGGGGGGTGCTGTGTCCCTGTCTCCCGGCGGAGGGGCGCGTGAACGTTCACGCCGTTGAAGCTCTTGAATTCGCGCGCGTCAGGGAGCTTCTCTGCCAACGTGCATCCTCAGCGTCGGGGAAGATCTTGGCCGATCGCCTGGAGCCCCTGACGGATCTTGCCGCCGTGCGCACGCGCCTGGAGACGGTCGGCGAGATCGTGGCCCTGCGTCTGAAGGAGCCGCAGTGGCCCTCGCTCACCTTTCCGAGTCTGGAGGAAGCGCTACTGCGGGTGAGCGTCGCGGGCGCGGTTCTCGAGCCCGACCCGCTCCTCGCCGTGGCCGAAGCGCTGCGCCTTGCCGCGCGTGTGGCCCGTTTCTTCAGACCGCCCGAGCAGCGCGAATCGTGGCCGCGGCTGACCGCCATCGCCGACCGGCTGCTGGTGGAGAAGGACT
>JAUVTV010000138.1 GCA_030601305.1 Candidatus Eiseniibacteriota bacterium
TCAATCTGCTCTACGCGATTCTGGAAACCGCCGAGTTCCATCTTCCCGGCGCCTGCATGCTCTCCTTCTGGCACTGGATGGATGCGGAGACGAGCTCCTACTACCCGGACTACTGCTACGACGGCGGCCTGCTCGAGATCACGACCGACGGCGGGGCCACCTGGACGCAGCTGACACCCCAAGAAGGCGCCTACTCCCACCTGATCCGCGAGGGTTCCGTTCCGGGACCCTTTGTTCCGGAAACCCCCGTCTGGTCGGGCAGCGAGGACTGGCAGGAGGTCACCGTCGATCTCACTACCCTGGTCGGGCCCGTCCAGCTGCGCTGGGCATTCGGCAGCGACGGTGCTGTTACGCAGGAGGGGTGGTACATCGACGACGTGCGGATCTACAAGTCGCAGGTGGCGGGGTCGGATGATGCGGCCGAGAACCGCGTCCTGCGACCGAGACTCCACCCGGCTCGGCCGAATCCGCTCGTCGTGGGGTCGCGCGGGAGCGTTGCGGCGACGAGCGTGAGCTTCGAGTTGCCGTACGCGACGGATGCCCTCGTCACGCTGCACGATGCAAGCGGACGCCTCGTGCGCACCCTCGCGAGCGGTCGTCTGCCCGAGGGACCGCACGTGATCGACTGGGACGGACGCGACGTTGCCGGGCGCGTCGTTCCCGCGGGCAGCTATTATGTAAACCTCCGCGTTGGCGAGACGGCCGCGACGCGGAAGGTCACGGTCCTGCGTTAAGGTCGAAAGGGGGCCGGCGATCGGTCTGCGACGAGGCGCAAGCCTGCGGCTGGGGATAGCGGTGTTGACGCTGTTCGGGATCTGTCTCGGCGGCTTCACCTCGCGAGCGGACGGGCAGTTTCCCGTCCCGCGGATCGAGTGGAGCCCGCGCGAGTACATCTGCTACCGAACGCAGGAGGCGCCCGCGATCGACGGGCGCCTCACCGAATCCTGCTGGATTGCGGCGCGCTGGACCGAGGACTTCATCGACATCGAGGGACCCTCCAGACCCACGCCGCGGTTCCGCACGCGCGCGCGCATGCGGGGGGACGACACGCACGTCTACGTCGGCGCGGAGATCGAAGAGCCGCACGTCTGGGGGACGCTCACCGACCGCGACGCGGTCATCTTCCACGACAACGACTTCGAGGTGTTCATCGACGCGGACGGTGACACGCACACCTACTACGAGCTGGAGATCAACGCACTCGGCACCGAGTGGGATCTCCTGCTCGTCAAGCCCTACCGCGACGGCGGCCCCGCCGTTCACGCGTGGGACATCCCCGGGCTGCGAACCGCCGTCTTCGTCGAGGGCACGCTCAACCACGGAACGGATCGCGACCGCGGCTGGTCGGTCGAGATCGCCTTTCCTTGGGAGGCGTTGCGCGAATGCGCGGGCCGGCCCGCGCCGCCCTTGCCGGGCGATCAGTGGCGCGTGAACTTCTCCCGGGTCGAGTGGCAGGCTGCGTTCCGCGCGATGGCTTACATGAAGTTGACGGATCCCGAGACCGGCAAGCCGTATCCTGAGGACAACTGGGTCTGGTCGCCACAGGGTCTCATCAACATGCACTACCCCGAAATGTGGGGCTTCGTGCAGTTCTCCTCGCGGGAGGTGAGATCCGGTACCGAGCGCTTCGCGCCCCGTCTCGCCGACACCGCCGCCTGGGCCCTACGCCGCATCTACTACGGACAGCGCGTCTTTCACGCCAAGCACGGACGCTACAGCGCGGACCTCTCCCGTCTGCCGGTCGCGGCACCTTCGGGACCGCGTATCGGATGGCCGCCGACGCTCGCGATCACGCCGACGCAGTTCGAGGCATGTCTCACGCTGCCGGGCGGCGAGCGCGTGCACATCGCACAGGATGGGCGCACATGGACGTATCGCTAGCCGGCGGCGCGCCCGGGGGTAGCCGCGCGTGAACATGGCGCTCGTCGACTGGGCCATTGTCTTCGGCGTGCTCGCCGTCATGGTCGCGGGCGTCGTCCTCAGCCGCAGCTACATGCGCAGCGTCTCCGACTTTCTCGTGGCGGGACGCACCGCGGGCCGCTACGTGATCAGTCTCGCCCAGGGCATGGCCGCGCTCGGCGCCATCACCATCGTCGGCAACCTGGAGATGAACTTCGTCGCCGGGTTCTCGATGTCCTGGTGGGGCATGACGATGAGCCTGGTGATCCTCGTGATCACCGTGTCGGGTTGGGTGATCTACCGTTTCCGACAGACGCGCG
Organism: Candidatus Eiseniibacteriota bacterium; assembly: GCA_030601305.1. Lineage (GTDB taxonomy): Bacteria > Eisenbacteria > RBG-16-71-46 > CAIMUX01 > WJJG01 > JAUVTV01. Next base: position 2,220 of record JAUVTV010000138.1, read on the forward strand.
CGCTCACCCTGGCCGAGTTTTTCGAGAAGCGCTACAGCCGCAGGTTTCGCATCTTCGCCGGACTGATCGCCTGGATCTCGGGCATCATCAACTTCGGGATCTTTCCCGCGGTGGGAGCGCGCTTCTTCATCCACTTCTGCGGACTGCCGCCGACGCTCTGCTTCTTTGGCCTCGCGATCCCCACCTTCGCCCTCACCATGGTCGTCCTGCTCGGGATCGCACTCTACTTCGTCTTCACCGGGGGGCAGGTAGCCGTCATCATCACCGACTTCGTTCAGGGGCTCTTCGTGAACGTGGTCTTCCTGGCCATCGTCGTCTATCTGCTGCTGATCGTCAATTGGACCCAGATCTTCGAAGCGCTGTCATTGGCACCTGAAAACGCCTCCCTGACCAATCCCTTCAAGACGAGCCACGTAGAGGACTTCAACTTCTGGTACTTCCTCATCGGCGTCTTCGGCGTCATCTACGGGGCGATGTCCTGGCAGGGCACTCAAGCCTACAACGCTTCGGCCAAGAGCGCTCACGAGGCGAAGATGGGCAGCGCCCTGGGTAACTGGCGCGGTTTCCCCCAGAACATCTTTCTGCTTCTGATTCCCATCATCGCCTACACCGTCATGCACCACGCGGACTTCGCGGGTCTAGCCGCCCAGGTGAACGCCGGACTCGAGGGCGCCGGCAGTGAAGCGATCCAGAACCAGCTGCGCATTCCTCTGGTCCTCACGCAGCTTCTCCCCGTGGGTCTCATGGGCGCGTTCGCGGCCGTCATGCTGGCGGCCTTCATCAGCACGCACGACACCTACCTGCACTCCTGGGGAAGCATCTTCATCCAGGATGTGATCATGCCGTTCCGGAAGAAGCCCTTCACGCCCGAGCGACACCTGCGCGCGCTGCGCTGGTCGATCGCGGGAGTTGCGGTCTTCATCTTCCTTTTCAGCCTGCTCTTCCAGCAGAGCGAGTACATCTTCCTCTTCTTCGCGATCACCGGCGCGATTTTCGCCGGCGGCTCGGGCGCGGTCATCATCGGCGGACTCTACTGGAAACGGGGAACTGCCGCGGCCGCGTGGAGCGCGCTGATCACGGGATCCAGCATCGCCGTCGGCGGCATCATCATCCATCAGCTCACCGACGACTTCTTCATCAACGGGCAGATGTTCTGGGCGCTCGCGATGGGCGCCTCCAGCATCGTCTACGTCCTGGTGTCACTGCTCGGCAAGCGCCAGGTCTGCGACCTTGACAAGCTCCTTCATCGCGGCAAGTACGCGCTAGCCGCCGAGGATTCCGTGGTCGACCCGGTCCCTGCGCGCGGCTTTCGTCTGCTGGGTATGGGGCGCGAATTCACCCGCGGCGACCGCGTGATCTACATCGCCACCTACTGCTGGACCGGATTCTGGACGTTGATCTTCATCGCCGGCACGATCTACAACCTGTCACACGATGTCGACGACGCGCTGTGGGCTCGGTTCTGGGAGACCTACGTCCTCATCCAGATCGCCGTAGCCGTCTTCGTGATTTTCTGGTTCACCATCGGCGGCGTGCGCGACATCCGCGCCATGCTCGGCAGGCTGGGCTCGATGCGGCGCGACGACGAGGACGACGGCATGGTGCGAGAGGCCACACGAGAGGCCACCGGCAAGGAGGTGCGCGAGGATGCCATTCACACGCTGCCAGCGGAATCCGATCCTCACGCGTGAGGACATTCCCGACCTGCCGCCCCGGATCAGGAACCCGAGCGCCGTCTTCAATCCCGGCGCCGTGAAGACGGGGGAGATCTATCGGCTACTCCTCCGCGTGCAGACGCGCGGCCGCGAGACGCATCTCCTCATGGCGGAGAGCCGTGACGGCGAGAGGTTCGAGGTGATCCCGCGGGTCGTCGAGATGGAGGGCCTCTCGGGCTTGAGCGAGACCGTTTACCACGTCTACGATCCACGACTCACCTGGATCGAGAACCGTTGTGTGATCGTGCTGGCGCTGGATGTCCCCGGCGCCTGCCGCCTGGGACTCGCGGAAACGCGTGACTTCGAGCACTTCACCTTCCTGGGGCTCGTCTCGGGCGACGACTCCCGCAACGGCGTCCTCTTCCCCGAGCGCATCGGCGGGCGCTACCGGATGCTCGAGCGTCCCAACACCGTGATGCAGGGCGGCGCCGCGATCACCGGCAGCGCGATCGCACTCGCCGAGTCCGAGGACCTGCGCACCTGGCGGCGCATCGGTACGTTGCTCACCGGCCGGCTGCACTACTGGGATGAGTTCATCGGGCCCGGAGCGCCGCCGGTCAAGACGCGCGAGGGCTGGCTGTGCGTCTACCACGGGATCGCGACGCACCCGGGCAGCCCCAACATCTACCAGGCGGGCGTGTTCCTCCTGGATCTCGAGAATCCGCTGGAGGTGAAGGCCCGGGGCCGCAACAACGTCCTCGAGCCGCGCGAGATGTACGAGATGGTTGGACAGGTGCCGAACGTCGTCTTCCCATCGGGCATGATCGTCGAGGAGACGGATGCGGAAGGCTACGCGCGGCCCGGCAGCCTCGTGCGGCTCTACTACGGCGCGGCCGACACCTGCGTCGCGCTCGCCACGACCACGATCGCCGAGCTCATCGCTGCCTGCGACGACTAGATGGAGATCCTCTCGATGACGCCGACACCCAAGATCGCGTTCCTGGTCTCGCACACCCACTGGGATCGCGAGTGGTACCTGCCCTTTCAGCAGTTCCGCAGCATGCTGACGCGCACCGTGCGCCAAGTGCTGGATGAGCTCGAGAAGGACGGCGCCTTCCGTCACTTCGTGCTCGATGGGCAGACGATCCTCCTGGAGGACCATCTCGCCATCCACCCCGAGGACGCGCCCCGCATTCGCGCCCTGGTGGAAAGAGGAGCGCTCGCGATTGGTCCCTGGTACATCTTGCCCGACGAGTTCCTCGTCAGCGGGGAGGCCACCGTGCGAAACCTGCTCATCGGCCACCGCGTCGGTGCGCGATTCGGCGGTGTCCAGAAGGTGGGCTACCTGCCGGATTCCTTCGGGCACATCGCGCAGTTGCCGCAGATCCTCGCACGAGCTGGCATCGACAGCTTCATCTACACGCGCGGCAACGGGGACGAGCTCGAAGAGCTGGGCCTGGAGTTCCAATGGGAAGCCCCGGACGGCAGCCAGGTGACGGCCATCCACCAGTGTCACGGCTATTGCAACGCGGCCGCCCTGGGCTTCTCCGAGCTGTGGCAGGTGACCACCCGACGCGAGGTCGACACCGCGCTGGCGGTTGCGCGCGTGCGCGAGCTGTTCGCGGCGATGGCGCATCTTTCGAACGGCGACGTCTGGCTCTTGAACAACGGCTGCGACCACCATCCCCCGCAGCGCGATTTCGAGAAGGTCCTGAACGCGCTTGCGCAGGCTTTCCCGGAAACGCGCTTCGTGCACGGCAGCTTCCCTGAATACTTGGACGCCGCGGGGCGTGCCGGATTGGCGGGCAAGCGCTATCGCGGTGAACTCCTCGGCGCGCGCTATCATCCGATCCTCTCCGGCGTCTGGTCGGCACGGATGTATCTGAAGCAGCAGAACGATCTCTGTCAGACGTTGCTGGCGAACTACGTCGAGCCGCTGGCGAGCTATGCGGCCTTCCATGGACGCGCACCCTACGCATCCGCAGCGATCGAGGCCGCGTGGAAGCTCCTGCTGCAAAATCACCCCCACGACTCGATCTGCGGCTGCAGCACCGACGAGGTGCACGCCGAGATGGAG
>JAUVTV010000219.1 GCA_030601305.1 Candidatus Eiseniibacteriota bacterium
GACGATCTCCAGCGGCTGGGGAAACCGCAGATGGCGCACGTGTTCACTTGCACAGGGCATCGGCTGCTCGTAGAGCCAGACGTAGTCCAGGAAGTCGGCCGGCTCCTCTGAGCGCTGCGTGAAGTAGCCGATGCCGAACGACGTGATGTTCTGGAAGAAGTGGGTCCCCTGCGAGGGAGCCACCTTGATGTCCTCCATCTCGGCCTCGACGATGCAGCGCACACCGGCGATCTGGGCCCAGGTCACCGGGATTCCCAACCAGTGATCGGCGCTGCCCCAGCGACCGGGTCCGATGAGCAGATAGGGCCGGCCGCTGCCGCGCAGGCGGGCATTCACGGCTCCCACCTCGGCGGCGACCTCCGCGGTCTTGCTGCGATCAAACGTATCCGGCTTGACGAAAACCAGATCGCGGACACCCTCGAGATACCCGTGGCCCAGGGCGCCGTCCGAGATGCAGATCGCGCGGGCGGGCGCAACGCCGGCCAGGTTGACCTCCTCGGGTTCCACGCCGAAGACCAGCGGACGAATCTGAAGGAACGCGAACTCGTGCGGACCCTCGCCGTCGGCGCGCAATTCGACGGCAAACTCGATCTCGACATTGCAGGAGAAGCCCGCCTTGCCGACCTCCATGAGGAACTGGAGTGTCTCGGGAAGCGGAAAACGGTCTCCGGAGAGCACGCCTGCCATGGTGATCAGCTTGACGCCCTTGCGGTGCACACCCTCATAGATGGTGTCGTTTTCCGGCGAATAGACCGATCCCACCGCCGCCAGGCTGCCATGCTCGTCGGCAGCCTCGATGCCGAGTTGCGCCAGGTTGCTGTCGGCCGGATCGGCGAACGCGTCCGGCGACCCCGCGTCGAGGATGTCCCCCGGCCCCGGCTTGGACAGGTCGAGGGCGTAGAACTGACGCTGTGAATTCTTCAAGTAATCCTGTGTGGAGGTGAACTGGTAGAGCCGATTCGGTTGCGCGGGTGAGAAGCGCACGCAGCGCTCACCGTCCACCACCGTGCGCCCCAATCCCAGGGCCACCGAGGCCACGCCGTCCTCGGCATGCAAGCCGCGCATCGGGTAGAAGTCGTAGGATCGTGCGACACCGGCGATGTCCGGATAGATGTACTCCCCATGCCGTCGTCCGACCACCTGCTGGATGACGATCGCCATCTTCTCCTCTTCCAACCGGTTGGGCGTCGAGTCGATGTAGCTCTTCGAATCGGCGTAGTAGGTCGAGGCATAGACAAGCTGGATCGCCCGGCAGAGCTCACCCAGCCGCACCTTCAGGTCGGGGCTGTTGTTGGGCAACATGTAGGTGCGGTAGATGCCGGCAAACGGCTGGTGCGAGGAATCCTCGAGTAGGCTCGAGGAGCGCACCGCGAGCGGGTACCTGACGCGGCTCAAGAAAGCGCGCAGCGCATCGACCGCGGTTCCGGGCAAACGCGCGGCGAGGAACGCACGGCGGATCTCCTCGTCGCTGGCCTCGCCCAGAGCCAGGGGAGCCAGGCCGGAGCCCTCGATGAACTGGTCGAAGACCCCGGTGGCGACGACCGCCGAGGGCGGGACGGAGATGTGCACGCCCTCCACGTGCCGCTGGATGTCGTAGGCATTGAGCAGCGAGTTTATGAACGCGAGCCCGCGTCCCTTGCCGCCCAGCGAGCCGTTCCCGATCTTCGTGAAGGTGAGTCCGGCCTCGAACGTCTCGCGCGAAAACTCGGCCACCTGGCCGGCCATGGTCTCGCTGCGGTAGCGGCTGAGCGCGGCGAGAAGATACTCGCGCAAGTCGGCGGGCGAGCGGAACTCCTCGGCCTTACGCGGACGCAGAGCCTTGGCCAGATCGAACTCCGTGCGGGCCCGGAGCCAGGTCGAGAAATCATTGCGACAGGCGTGGTGCAGCAGGCAGTCGTCCGGCACGATCTTCAAACGCTCGACCAAACCGCGCAGATCGCGCGCCGTCGCGACCACGGCTCCATTGGGTCGCCGGAAAACGAAATCGCCGAAGCCC
>JAUVTV010000135.1 GCA_030601305.1 Candidatus Eiseniibacteriota bacterium
GATCTCTTCCCCGGTGCTGCTCCCGAACCGCGCGAAAGCCTCCCGCCCCGCTGCAAGCCGGGACCGATCCGCGTGGGCACCTCCGGCTACAGCTTCGCCGACTGGGTAGGCCCCTTCTACCCGTCCGGCACGAAGTCCGCCCGTATGCTCGACTTCTACCAGCGCCACTTCAACACCGTCGAGATCAACGCCACCTACTACCGCATTCCACCGCCGGCGACCATGGAGCGCATGGCAGCGCGCACGCCTCCCGATTTCGAGTTCATGGTCAAGGTGCCGGGGCCGCTCACGCACAAGCGCGATCGCGACACGCAACCCGCCGAGCAGTTCGCGATCTCCGTGCAGCCGCTGATCGATGCGGGCAAGTTCGCCGGTGCGCTGGCGCAGTTTCCGTACTCTTTCAAACGCGCGCCCCAATCCGAGAGCTACCTGCAGTGGTTGCGCGAGACGCTGCCGGAGATGCCGCTCTTCGTCGAGTTTCGGCACGTCTCGTGGGACGGAGGCGATCTGGAGCAGCTCCTCAGCGGCGCGCATCTGGGCTTCTGCAGCGTGGACGAGCCGGCGATCTCCGGCCTCTTCCCGAGGCGCGCACTGCGCGTCGGCGATGTGGCCTACGTGCGTCTTCACGGCCGCAACGCGCGCGACTGGTGGACCGGCGGCGCGCGGCGCTACGACTACCTCTACGACGAGGCCGAGCTCGAGCAGTGGTCGGAGCTGATCCGCAAGATGGCCGCGGAAGCAGCCCAGACCTACATCTTCTTCAACAACTGCCACGCGGGGCACGCGGTGGTCCACGCCCGCATGCTCGAGGAGATGTTGGGCGTCGAGCGGGAGGACTAGGTCGGTTCCCGCCGCCGCAACATCGAGACCATCAGAAACCCGTAGGTCGCGCCGACGACCACAGCGTTCCCGTACGCCAGTCCCCACTCGAGCCCTGACAGCGGCCGGCGAAAGTCGGGGTGGAAGTAGTTCGTGGTGCCGCCGATGTGCCGCAGCCACCGCTCTCCGATGATGACGTCGTGCGTGACCATGTTCACGAGGATCGAGAGCCCTGCGATCACGAAGATCCACGCCCACCGGCGGCCCCGTCCCGCCATCAGAAGGAGGAATGGCAGCACCGGGAAGAGGTGGTTCTCGTGCATGTGCGTCGAGAGGGTGAAGAAGGAGAATCCGATCGCTGCGGCCGCCAGGAACCAGGGGGCATCGTCGCGCAAACCCGTTGCCGCATCGCCTCCCGTGCGTCGCCCCGCCTCCGACCGCCAGAGCCACCCGAGGATCGTGAGATAGGAGAGCGCGAACAGGAGCAGTCCCACGACCTTCGGCGTCAGCGGACCCAGCCATGGCTCGTTCGCCGGCTGCCACGCGCCCAGGAGCCACCAGAGGTTGTGCGCGTTCACCGAGGTGAACGGCATGACGTCGATGTCGGCGAAGAACTTCGCAAACACCATCTCACCGCGGCCCGTCACCAAGAATGGCAAGAACCCGGCGACGCCGACCGCCGCACAGACCAAGCCGCCCGTCAGCAGGCGGCGCCAGCCCGATCGCAGGAACGTCGCCACCGCAAGGAGTGGGAGGTAGGGCACGGCGACCGGCTTCATCAGACACGCCAGAGCGGCCGCGATCCAGCCCAGCTCGGGGCGTCGCAACAGAATGAGCGTGAGGCTGAGCAGGATGAGGAAAGTCTCGATCGCATCCGGCTGGCCCCAGTAGCCGGAGAGGAAGAGCACCGCGGGATGGGCCAGATAGAGCAGTGCCGGTGCCCAGCCGAGCCAGGTTCGCTCCCTTCGCCAGATTCCACAGCGGAAGGTGAGGATCCCCAGCAGCCCCGCGAGGAGGATGTCGAACGCGAGCGGGGGGATCTTCACGAGCAGTGAGAACCCACGCGAATACTGCAGACTCCGGCGCGCCTCACGGTCGAGGTACGCCTCGGCGTACGCGGGATTGATCCACGCGTAGATGCGGCCGCTGGGTGCGAGGAGATATCCGTAGAGCGGTGGGTAGTCGTACGTGGATCCCTCGTCGTAGAGGGTCTCGATGCCGCGCGTTGCCCCCCGCAGCGCCCACTCCTTGTAGGCGCCGAGGTCGTGGGGATATCCGGGCAACGTGCCCAGCCACCATCGAAGCACGAGCAGGACGAGGATGACGAGGCCCAGGAACCGGGGCTTGCCCCCGACGAGGGGGGCCGTCTCGGGACCCATGTCACACCTCCTCCGCGTGCATCCCCCGGAGTCCAACCCCGCATCTTCTTTGTCGGCAACGTATTGGCCGGGAGAGAAGGGCTCCAGGCCGCGGATCGTAGCAACGCCTGAGCCGCAGGGTCAAGAACCTCGCTCAACGAGGATTCCGGCTCGGGGTGAAGAACGGCTTGCCTGGCGCCGGGACCCTTCCTAGACTACCCCGCTGGGGAGGAAAAGGGAGCTCATTGCACATGGCAGGACTTGGGGGTCCGAGACGCTGCCAGGGGGGAGGCGTACCCCTGTGCAGTCCCCACATGCCTCCATTCCCCGCACGCGCGGCCCGCGGCCCGCGGCCGTCGCAGCGGGACCGGTATTTCTTTGTCCTCGCTCTCTGCGCGATCGCCTTCGCCGCGAGTCTTGCCGGCGCCACTCCCACGGCGGAGCTCTCCGCTGACCCCACGTCCGGATGGCGCATCGAGCCACTCGGGCCCGACGGTGCCGACATCCGCACCCTGATTCCGTATTCTGACGGCCAATGGCTGGCCTGCTCTCGGCGCGGCGCGTTCCTGTCGTGGCAGCCTTCCCCTCAGGCGCTCGTCGGGGGAACCTGGGAGGAGATCCCGCTCGGCGAAGATGCCGCCGTCCTGCGCATGCAGAAGGGTCCCCTGACGGAGGGCGAGGCGACCGTCCTGGTTCTCACGGCGAGCGGGGAGTTGCTCGCCTGGATCCCGGATCACTTGCGCGAAGCCGATCTTCCCGAAAGCCTGTGGCTACGCGCACAGCTTCCGCCGGATGTGGCCACCGACGTCGTCGCCCTCCTTCCGGTCAGAGATCTGATCGACGGGCACCTCCTGCTGATCGATCGCCACGGGTTTGCGCATCGCGTCGACCGCCAAGGTTACCTGGAGGCTTGGTCGATGCGCTTTCGCGACGATCGAGTCGAGCGACCCGATCCGGAAGAGACGGAGTCCGAACCCCGGCTCGTTCGGGTGCGAGCGGCCTTCGTCCATCCCTCGGCCCCGGATCTGATCGTGGTCGTGAGCGAGTGGGAAGGGCTGCTGGCGAGCCGCGATGGGGCGCGAACCCTCGCGCCGCTGCACGGCGCGTTGCCGAAGGCCATCCGCGCCGCATGCCCGCTTCCCGGCAGAGGCCTTTGCGCCGTAGGACCCGAAGGCACCTTCGTCAGCCGCAACCTGGGGCGCACGTGGGTCCAGACGGGTCACCTGCCCGGGGGGAACGGGGAGATCTGCGAGATCCTGGCCGACCCGGAGGTGTCCGGTCGCCTGTATGCCATCACGCATACCGGCCGCCTGGTCCGCAGCGTGGATGACGGCGCCACATGGGAGCTGCTCCTGGCCGACATCCCCGTCCGCGCGCGCGACCTCGCATTCGATGCGCATCGAGGCGAACTGATCGTCGCGACCTCACGCGGCGTGCTCGGCTCGCCGGACGGCGGCCTTTCATGGGAGTGGCACAACCGCGGGTTGCGGCGGGTCTCCGTGCTCTCGATCGGTGTGGCGGATGAGGGGGAGACACTCCTGCTGGGTACGGATCTGGGCCTCTACACCAGCTTGACCCGAGGGCAACTCTGGTTCCCGACACTTCCCGGAATGGGCTCGTGGGCCCAATCCAGCTCTCAGCCTTCGCACGGCACCTCGCTCGTCGAGATGCCGGATGCCCCGGTGGCCTGCGCGTCACTCGAGGCGTGGCGGCGTCTGAGCGGCGCCATCTCGGTGGTCGATGTGGTCAAGGGCAGTGCCGGGCGGCAGCTCCTCTGCGCGGCCGGCGAAGAGGGTCTCGTCTACTGCTGGACCTCCGGGGAGGCGGAGTCCCCCGAGACCGTCTGGGAGGCGCCGGCCCCCGCGCGGCCCGCGACCCCCGCCCTGGCGGCCCCCGGGGGCGAGGGTGGGGCAGCCGGTCGTCGGAGCGACGGCCTCTGGATGGGAGAGGTGGAGCGGTCCGGGGACAACCGTGTGGGGGCGGGGCCTGGAACCTGGCCCGATATGCTTCCGCCGCCCGAAGGGCGCGAGGCCCTGTCGGCCGCGTACGCCGGCGAGCGCATCTGGTTGGGAACCGACGACGGGCTCTATCGAGCAGACGCGCTCGGCGAGTGGACGCTCGCCGGCTTCGAGCAGCAGCGTGTGATCGACGTATTGGTCGCCGCGGAGCGGTACGGATCCCTGCTGTGCTGGACGGATCAGGGGATTTCCTGGAGCACGGATGCCGGCCAGAGTTGGAGAGAGGTTTCGGTGCCCGCTGAGATCCAGGTGATCTCCCTCGCCTTGGACCCCACGGGTGAGCGCGTCTACCTCGGCACGCGGCAGGGGCTCTTCGCCGCCGAACCGCGCGAGCTGGAGGCCAGGATACGGCGCACGTTGCCGGTCGAGGCATTCCCCAACCCGTTCGGCCGGCAGGTCTGGATGCGCTGCAATCTGCGACCCCCCGCGGCGTTGTTGCCCGGGGACGAGGTCGCGACGATGGGGATGTCGGAAACGGATGCTTCCGTGCCCGCGGATGCGACCGATGCGCCCAGCCTCGAGCAGGAGTTCCTCGAGGCGGTCGCCGCCGAGGATCCCGAGATCCGAATCATCAGCGTTCACGGCCAGGTCGTGTGCCGCTTGAGCGGCGCCGAGCTGGTGTCGGATCTGGACGGCGGCGCGCACCTCCAGTGGGTTTGGGACGGGCGCGACGCCGCGGGTCAGGAGGCGCCGAACGGGATCTATTTGGTGTCGACCCGTGTAGGAAAGCAGAGCTTCAGGGGCAAGATCGTCAAGTTCCGGTAGTTGCCAGCGCCGCACTTCCCGCCCCGGCTTTTCCGGCGCGGTGCGGCCAGAACATCACCCGAGGAGTGGAGGCATGTTGGAGCTGTCCGGACGCCTGGGAACGTGGGGACTCGGTCTGATGACCGCAGCCGTGTGGATGGGGGTTGCCCTGGCGGCCGCCGATCCGCCGCCCAAGGACTCCGAACCGCCGCCCCCGACGGCCGCAGAGCAGCAGCAGCTGATGCAGCTCTACGAGAAGATGGTTCGCTACAACCTGGACAACGACCACGTCCTGCCGTCGGCGGACATCGACTCGCTGATGATTCGTTTCATGCCCCTCAGCCTGGGCGACCGCGTCGCCGCATGGGCGGACTACTTCTGGCAGCGTGGCGATGTCATCTATCGCTTCGGCCTTGCCTCCGGCGGCTACGCCAGCGACGGTCGTCTGGTGGACGACTTCCGCACCGATTGCATCCTCTTCTTCTACCGCGTGACCGAGCTGGGCCGCTCGAGCAACGCGCTGGAAGCGGCCCAGTTCGCCTATGGCACGCGCTTCTATGGCGCGTCGCTGCAAGACGTCGTCGGTGACGATGGACGCGTCGACTACGACTCGCCGACGCATCTCGACTACACGATCGACATCCTGCGGTCGGGGATCTGGGGCAGTGACATCAGCGCATCCGTTGGGCGTTGCGTTCCCGACACCCAGGGTTCGACGCGCTACGAACCCGGTAGCGTTCACTACGTGCCCAAGGCCACCGTCAACCCTGCGGCCCTACGTAGCGGCGACATTGTCTTCCTGTTGGGGGATGAGCAGACTGAAACGGGGAAGAGACTGCGTGAAGCCGGAGCACTCATCGGTCACGTGGGCATCGTGCGCGTCGAGAACGGCGTGCCCTACCTGATTCACCCCGCGTCGAAGCCGCTGCCGGGCGTCTACGAAGGCGGCAAGCTGGTCAAGGTGCCCCTGCGGACGTACCTCGATCGGGTTGAGACATTCAAGGGCATCCTGGTCACTCGCATCGACGATATCTGATCCGCCCTGACAAGCCCGTGGCAGAAGTCATCCGGGTCTAGTCTGAGGTTCTTAGTCCTTTCGCGGCCCCAATTCT
>JAUVTV010000169.1 GCA_030601305.1 Candidatus Eiseniibacteriota bacterium
GGTCGGCGACGAGGCCGATCGTCACGGTGAGAAAGGCGGAGGCGACCAGCGAGAGACGCTCGTCGTAGAGCAGCGCGATCATCACCGCGAAGCCCGCCACCGGAATCAGATAGCCGGAGAGCTCGAGCCCGTTGAGGATCAAGCCGGCCAGCAGGCAGAACCCCGCGTAGGTCAGGGAGAGCAGCAGCGCGTCGCTCATCTCGAAGACGATGTCGCGCCGGTAGGCGACCAGGTAGAGGAGGAAGCCGGCCAGCAGGAGCGCGAGGAGCAGTCCGCGCCCCAGGGACGCCAGCAGCTGCTCGCGTAAGAAGAGGTGGGATGCCTTGCGCTCCCGCCAGTACTCGTACGACTCCAGGACGCGCAGCTTCTCGGGCGTGATCCGCTCGTGCGCGCCAATGATCTTCTCCCCTTTCAGGACCCTTCCCACGCTGCGGTCGACGGCGGCGCGCGCCAGATCGCGACGCTGCTGAGTGGCCTCGGGGTCGTAGGTGACGTTGGGCCAGGCAAAGCTCTCGACCAGCTCGGCGAGCGCCTGCTCCTCGGCGGGTGCCTTGCCCGAGCGTGCGAACTCCTGCCGGAGCTTGGCCGGTCCCATGAAGCGGTTATTGGGCCCCACCCAGTCGACGCCGCCGATCAGCAGCGTGGCCGGCTCGGTGCCATCCATCTGTCGCTCCAACTCGCCCGCGACGATGCCGCGCTCGAAGAGCTCTTCCAAGCGGGCGCGGGCCCGGAGGAAGATCGCCTCGGCGTTCAGCGTGAGCAGGGCGACGTACGTGTTCTGCGAGAGCGCTACGTCGCTCTCCTGGTAGGGTTCGTCGGGCACCTGGTTCTCGCGCACCCCGCGGATCGTGATGCGCAGACGCTCGAGGGCCGCCAGCGCCTTGACCTCTACCGAATCATGGTAGACGAGCACGCGCGGCACGGCCGCCATAGCCACCTGCTGCTCCTGCTCGAGGACCTCGGGATCCTTGTTGATGGCGAAATCGAATCCGGCGATGACCGTTCTCGGCTGCACCGTTCCCAGCCGGTACTGCGCGACGCGAAAGCTCTCCTGGCGGGGGAAGAGGCTGAAGCCGCAGAAGAAGACACCCACCAGCAGAACCCAGCGGGTGGCCTTGGGATATCGCCGCGGCAAGGCTGCGATGCGCGCGACCCGCGGCCGCCACAGGGAGGCCAAGCCGTGGCGCGCGCCGCGGCCGCCGGAGGATTCGGCGCCTTCCGTGTGGACCTTCATCGTCCACCGCCTTCCCGTTCGTACTGCTCGAACGCGTTGATGATGTCGCGGACCAGGCGATGGCGGACGACGTCGCGATCGGAGAGGTCGACGAATCGCACCCCCGTGACCGGCGCGAGAATCTTGCGGATGAGCACCAACCCCGAGGCCGCCGGATCCTCCAGATCGATCTGCGTGATGTCCCCCGTGACCACCGCGCGTGACGCCGAGCCCAGGCGCGTAAGAAACATCTTCATCTGCAGCAGGGTCGTGTTCTGCGCCTCGTCGAGAATGACGAAGGAGCGCGCGAGGGTGCGCCCGCGCATGTACGCGAGCGGAGCCACCTCGACCACGCCGAGCTGCAGGAAGCGCTGCAGCTTCTCGTAGCTGACCATCTCGCGCAGCGCGTCGTAGAGCGGCCGCAGGTACGGATCGACCTTCTCCCGCAGGTCGCCGGGCAAAAAGCCCAGCGATTCCCCGGCCTCGACCGCCGGCCGCACGAGGACGATGCGGTCGATGACCTTCTCCTTCAGACAGCGCACCGCCCAGGCCACGGCGAGGTAGGTCTTGCCCGTGCCCGCTGGCCCGATGGAAAAGACCACGTCGTGCGCCTTCATCGCCTCGACGTAGCGCGCCTGTCCATACGTGCGCACGCGCACCAAGCTGCGGTCACCGCGCAGCAGGACCTCGACGGTCTCGAGCGAGATCGGCGCGGACGCGTCATCCTCCTCGTTGTGCTCAATCATGGAGTAGGCGTAGCGCAGATCCTCGGCGGTGATCACCTCCCCGCCGCGCACGCGGTCGCAGAGATGCTCGAGGAGTGGCATGACCGTCGTGATGGAGGGCAGCGGACCGCTGATGAGGAGTTTACCGTTGCGCGGCACCAGGCGCACGCCGAAGCGCTCTTCCAGAGATCTCAGATGGCAGTCCTGCTCCCCGAACAGGTCCACCAGGGAGAGACCTTCGAGGGATAGGGTTCGCTGTAGTTCCTCGGACATGACCTACTGCGGTATGTGTAGCTTGAGGCCGGGTGCCAACTCGCCACGCGGGTCGGCGATCTGGTCCCGGTTCTCGTCGTAGATCTTGCGCCAGTCGGCCGCCGTTCCGTAGAAGAGGTTGGCGATCTTCATCAAGGTGTCGCCTTCCTTGGTGGAGTATTCGGTTCCGGCCGTGCGCACGGACTTCAGCTTCTTCAGTTCCCGCTCCAGTAAACGGGTCTCGCGGTTGATCCGACTGTGCTCGGCGCTCAGGGAGTCGTTCACCGCGGTCAGGCTGTCGGCCAGCACGTGCGCGAGCTCGATGTCCCCGCGAATCTGCGCCAAGTAGTCGTCGAGCGTCAGGCAGTACTCGTCGATCTGCTCCTTGCTGAGCTCGCGCTGTTCCTCGAGGGTCAAGAACCGGCCGGTTTCGGGATGGGGAAGCTCGACCGGCGGAGGGCTCCCGCAGCCGCTCGCCAGAACCCATGACCCGATTCCCAGAACGAGTACCGAGAAGAAGGTCACCCGGTTGCCGATGCTCCGTGACTTCGTGGAACCACCCATCGCTTCCCCCCGAACCCTGTGTCGCGCTCGCGCTATTCAGCCATCAAGCTGTCGAGCAGCGCCTTCTCCGCTTCCAGCTCGCTGTAGCGATCCAGGCTGCGCCGCAGGCTGCCCCGCATGCGATCGACCTGCTTGGCCTTGTTTTCCAGATCCTTGAGCGCGGCCTCCTTGCGCTCTTGCACCAGATCGATCTGCGCCGGGATCACCAGGCAGTTGCGCCCCGCGCTCCCTCCGCACGAGCTGACCGCCAGGCAGACGATTCCCAAGATGCCCATCAGGCGCCACGCGTTTCTCATCTCTCGCTGCTCCCCAAGAACCACCCCGACCTCTGATCCGCGCCGCGCGGCGTGCGCAGCGCCCAATCTGATACTTCGGGTCCTACCCCGGGTCTGTCAAGACCTAAGCCCGTCGGACGCAACCTCAATCCCCTGCAGGAGTTTCGACCCTGAGATGAAGCTCCCTCAGATCCGCTTCGCTGGCCTCCGCAGGGGCCCCATCGACGAGCGACAGCCCGCTGGTCGTCTTCGGGAAGGCAATCGTGTCGCGGATCGAGCCGCGGCCCGCCATGAGCATCACCAGCCGGTCGAGACCCAACGCGATCCCCGCGTGAGGCGGGGCCCCGTACTGGAACGCCTTCAGCAGGAAGCCGAATCTACGCTCGGCCTCTTCGGCCCCGAGTCCGATCACCTTCATCACGCGCTCCTGGATGTCGCGCCTGTGTATACGGACGCTGCCGCTCCCCAGTTCCATGCCGTTCAGGACCAGGTCGTAGAGCTGCCCGCGTACCGCCAGCGGATCGGTCTCCAAGAGCGGCATGTCCTTCTCAAGCGGCATGGTGAACATGTGATGGGCGGGCGCGATGTCGCCGGTCTGTTCATCCCGTTCGAACAGGGGGAAGTGACAGACCCACGCGAAGCGGTTGCCGAGGGGCTGCCCCGCACTGCGCTGTTGCTCGGCGTGGCGGGCCGCGAGGAGCGCGCGCAGACGTCCCAGGGCCCGGCACGCAACCATGCGTTCGGCCACCACCAGCCCGAGCAGGTCGCCCTGCGCGGCGCCGGTCGCCCGGATGAGTTCGGCCGCGCGATCCTCTTCGAGATGCTTGGCGATGCCCGCCTCCAGCCCGCAGCCACCCACCTTGGCGCGCGCCAGCCCCTTCGCGCCGCCGAGCTTGACCTCCGTCTCGAGCGCGTCGGATTCCTTGCGCGAAAGCGCGGCGCCGCCGGGCACCGCGAGCGCCTTCACGCGCTGCCCGTTCGCCTTCGCCTCACCGAAGAGGCGGAATCCGGAACCTTCGAGCAGATCGGTCACATCGACCAGCTCGCCCGGGTAGCGCAGATCGGGCTTGTCGGAGCCGTAGCGGTGCATGCAGCTGTCGTACTCGATGCGTTCGAACGGCGTCTCGATCTCCAGCC
The DNA here is from genome assembly GCA_030601305.1 of Candidatus Eiseniibacteriota bacterium. Classification (GTDB taxonomy): domain Bacteria; phylum Eisenbacteria; class RBG-16-71-46; order CAIMUX01; family WJJG01; genus JAUVTV01. The sequence goes on from JAUVTV010000169.1 coordinate 4,167, forward strand.
CCAAGACCTCGCGGAAGACGGACGCCATCAGGCCCGCGAGCGCCGCGTAGGCGGCCTCGGCTCCGGCGAAGCGCATCGCCAGATCGATCTGCGTGTGCTCGGGCTGCCGGGCGGCGCGCAGGTCTTCGTCGCGGAGGCACCTCGCCAGCTGGAAGTAGC
>JAUVTV010000143.1 GCA_030601305.1 Candidatus Eiseniibacteriota bacterium
GGCGTGGGTGTTGATGGGTGGGGAGTGGGACGGCGTTGGAGACTGCGCCTGCAGGGGAAGCGCGCGCGGCGTGTCGCTGCGCTCGTCCGTCAACGCGCCGCAAAAGATCTCCCGCAGCTCGGACGGCAGCACCGGCTTGGACATGCAGCGCATCTTGGCGCTCTCGACATCCGCGGCCGCATCCGGCGCATGGATGAGAAGGAGCGTCGCGCCGAGCCGCCGCGCCTCTTCTCCTATCCGCCGGCCCAAATCGAGACCGTCGAACTCGCCCGGCCGGTGCTCGACGAGCACGAACCGGTAGGGGGCACCGCCCTCGGCAGCCTCATCCCAACACCTCTGTACCGCCTCGGGACTCGCGGCCTGGGTTACCTTCCACCCGTGGGCTCGGATGCGCTCGGCGAGCACCTCCCGCAACCGCGGCTGAGCGACGCCCATAAGGACGCCCGAGCCCGGGAGCACATCTTCGGCACGCGTCCCCTCACGGGAACTGAAGTCCGCTGCCAGCGGCAGGCGGAACCAGAACGTAGAGCCCTTCCCAGGCTCGCTCTCGGCACCGATCGAGCCGTCCATCAGCTTCACGAGCTGCTTGCAGATGGCGAGCCCGAGTCCCGTACCGCCATACTTGCGCGTCGTCGAGGCGTCGGCCTGCGTGAACTTCTCGAAGATGTCGGGGATCTTCTCCTGCGCGATGCCGATGCCGGTATCTTCCACGGCGAAGTGGAGGACCGGCTTCTCGTTCTCACGGGGCGCGAACTCGATGTTCAGCAGGACGTAGCCGTTTTCGGTGAATCGAATTGCGTTGCTGACGAGGTTCGTCAGCACCTGCCGGATTCGTCCCGGATCGCCGGTGACCCAGCGCGGCGTGCCGGGTGCGTAGCGCAGGATGAGGTCGAGTTCCTTGTGGCCGACCTGGTGCGACAGCAGATCGACGACCTGCTCCACGGTCTCCTCGAGATCGAAGGTCACCGGCTCCAGCTTGATGCGACCCGCCTCGATGCGCGAGACATCGAGGATGTCATTGATCACGTTGAGGAGCTGCTCGCCGGAGGATTCGATCATGCGCACGTGCTGGATCTGTTCCGGCGTGAGACCGGTTCCCAGGAGCAGCCCGGAGAGCCCGATGATGGCGTTCATCGGCGTGCGGATCTCATGGCTCATGTTGGCGAGGAACTCGCTCTTGGCGCGACTGGAAGCCTCGGCGGCTTCCTTGGCGTGCAGCAAATCACCCTCGGCGCGCTTGCGGTCGCTGATGTCGAACAGGATGCCGCGAACGCCCGCCGCCCGACCGTCGCGGATGAGGGGTGTGGATCGCGCCAGGACGGGGAACGTCGTGCCGTCCTTGCGCTGCGCCGTGCATTCGAAGCTGCCGGTCCCCTCGCCGCGCATGACGGATTGCATGTGCTCCCAGACCCGCTTGCGATCGGCGTGAATGAAGAGGTTCAGGCCGAGGTTGCCGGCGGCGAAATCGTCCGCGCCATAGCCGGTCAGGTTGAGCGCCTGGCGGTTCACGAGTGTGAAGACCCCGCGGGTGTCCATCTCGAAGACCACCTGGGGGAGGAGCTCGGCGAGTTCGCGGAAGCGCTCCTCGCTCTCGCGCAGTGCCTTCTCCGCCTTCCGGCGCTTGCTGTTCGCCAGGACCTGCGCCACCTGATCGGCGATCTGGCCGGCGAAGGAGATCTCATCGGCCGCCCATGTGCGCGCGTGCCCGATGTGCTGGCAGCAGACGACCCCGACGATCTTGCCCGCCTCGCGAACGGCGGCGTCCAGCATGGAGGTAATGCCCAGGGGAACCAGGTAGCCCTTGCGCAACTCGATCGTGCGGGGATCGCGATGTGCTTCGTGGGCAGCGATCGCGCGGCCGCTCTCCAACGCGGCGAAGTACTTGGGGTAGTCACCGGTGCGCAGGACGAGACCGCGGGAGTGCTCGTCGTCGTCGCCGGTGTAGAGGTCCATGCAGGTCAGCGCGCTGCAGTCCGGGCTGTGCAGCCAGATGCTACACCGGGCGACGCAGAGCGTGCGCGCGACCTCCTCGTTGATCGCGGGGAACGCTTCCTCCAGATCACCCCGCACGACGGCCTCGTGGTTGACCAGCTCGAGGATCGCGGTCTGCTGCCGCCTCGTGCGGTAGAGGTGCGCCCGCCGCTCCTCGACGATCTGCATGCGTTCGCCATACTCCCGGCGCAGCGCCTCTTCCGCTTGCAGGCGCTCGGTGACCCCGCGCATCACGACGACGGCGTATTCGGTCTCGCCGAAGCGCCGAAGGGCGACACTCATCTCGATGGGCATCACCTCGCCCCCGCGCTTGCGCAGCATGGTGCGGATGGCCTCGGGTTCGTGCTCGGCATCCGCTTCGGCAGCGAACAAGTCCGCGGTGCGCTGCCAGGCGTCGGAACCGATCAAATCACGCAGCGACAGGGAGAGGAGACGGTCACGGGCATGACCCGAGTAGCGACAGATGGACTCGTTGCCATCGACGAGTTTGCCGGAAGGCACCTCGAGCAAGAGAATGGCATCGGCGCTGCAGTCGAGCAGCACGCGAAAGCGCTCGAGCTCGCGCATGCGTTCCTGCAACTCGGGGTAGTAGCTCTTGCGGAAAGAGCGCTTGCCGAGACCGAGGATCCCCTCACGGAGCCGGTTCCATTCGGCGGATCTGTCAGGCTGCTTTGGCATAGATGGCTTCGAGATCGCTTTGCACAGGGCGCCTTGGATTCGTGACAATGCAGGCGTCCTGAAGTGCCTTGGCCGCCAGCGCGGGCACATCCCCGGGGTCGATGCCGAGGTCGCGGAGCGAACGATTGATGCCCACGGATTCCTGCAGCCGGCGGATGTTCGAGAGAATGGCGCTCTGCTGCGCTTCGCGGTCCAGGTCTTCCAGCGCGATGCCCATCGCCTGGCCCAAACGGATATACGCCTCGCGGGCTTCGTCGAAGTTGTACTCCATCACGTGCGGCAGGAGGATGGCATTGCACAGCCCATGGGGGAGATCCTTCAGCCCCCCAAGGCTGTGGGCCATCGCGTGGACAGCGCCCAGGCTGGCGTTGGAGAAGGCCAGGCCGGCCTGCAGGCTGGCCTGCATCATGCCCGCCCGATGCTCCATGTTCTGCGGCCGTGCCAACGCACCGACCAAGTGCTGCGCGACGAGATGCGCCGCCTCGAGGGCGTGCAGATCGGTGATCGGCGAACGCGCATTCGAGGCCAGTGCCTCGGTGGCATGCGTGAGTGCATCCATGCCCGCGGCCGCGGTCAGGTCGCGATCCATCGTGGTGGTTGTCTCGGGATCGACGAGCGAAACGTCGGGGACGACCGCTTTGCTCACGATCGCCATCTTGTAGCTCGCGACCGTGTTCGTGATGATGCAGAACTGCGAGACGTCGGCCGACGTCCCGGCCGTCGTCGGAACGAAGATCAGCGGTGGACACGCCCGTTCCACCTGGTCGACGCCCTCGAAATCGGAGATATGCCCTCCGTTGGAGCTGATGATCCCGATCCCCTTGGCGCAGTCCATCGGGCTGCCGCCGCCGACGGCCACGACGGCGTTGCACCTTTCCTCCTTGAAGACCTCCACGCCCGCCATGACCTCGTGGTCCTTTGGGTTGGGCGAGACGCGGTCGAAGACGAACGCGGTGAGGTCGGCCTCGCGCAGGCATTCGACGACCTGCTGGGACCACCCGGCCCGACCGACACCCTCATCGGTCACCACCAGCACACGACGCCCCCCCAGGTTGCGGGCATACTGCCCGGCCAACCTACGGGCGCCGGTACCAAAGACGAACTCGGGGGCGACGAACTTGCGGAGCTGATCAGCATTGGAACGGTCCATGACGCTTCCCCTCGCGACTACAGCGGTGGAGTGCGCGCGCATACAGGTGCACAGCGCGTAGTTCGGCTGTTGTCAGGGTTTACCCTCACTATCATTGTTCGACCCGTCGGCCCGGGTCTTGATCCCTGGTTGTGGAGCGAAGAATCGGCATTTCATTCCGTAAGACATTGAATTGATGATTGTTAGCAGGATTCCTGGGCGATTATTGGGAAGCGTCTGGAGGAGGAGTGTACATACGTAAGTGCCGATCCTGGCACCCGCACAGCGTGTTGGGAGTCGGTCGCCTTCGCGGTCGGTCTTTGACGCTCCGCGCCCATGACCTAGGATGCGGCAACTGGCTGTGACCCGGTGAAAGCGGACGGGGCACCCCGCGAAGAGGTCAGGTGAGGGCCGCAATCACCCCGTACGTTCCGGGAAGGACGACGCCATGCCTGCGAAGATCTTTGACGCCGATCCGGTGGCGGTACTCGTCGACCGTTCGCGGGATGCATCCTCGGGCGGGGCATTCCCCACCGTCTTGCCCGATCGCGTCTTCTGGACGACCGACCACTGGCGGCGACTGACGACCAAGCGTCTCGCGGGCTATCACGTGCTCGCGATCTGCGGGAACGGCTGCCGGCGACCCACCCCGGGTGAACTGGGCGCGATCCGCGCCTTCGTCCGCCGTGGCGGCACATTGATCCTGGGGGCCAATGCGGGTCGCTTCGAGCGCGACACCGGACTTCCCATCTCACGACTCGCAGCGAACGCAGTGGCGGATCCCTTCGGTTTCGCGTTTCTCTCAGCCGCCGATTCAGCCGCCGATGTCGAGGGCATCCGCGGGTATCCCCGCAGCAGGCTTGTTCTCACCGCTGCGGGGCGCCGCTTCGGTGCCCGCATGGGAGAGATCGCCTTCGAGCAGCCGGGGCCGTTGCAGGTTCCGCGCGGAGCGACCGTGCTCATGCGCGTCCGCGGAGGTGCGCCCGTTGCGGCCGTGGCCGGCTACGGTCGCGGTCGCATTCTCGTGACGGCAGACACGGGGATCTGGGATCAGGAGTACTTCCCCTGGGCGGCGACACACTGGCTTCTCGCCGCGGCACCCAAACGTCGCCGCCGTGTGGAGCGTCCGCCCGCTATCTGCGCCGTGCCCTATCGCGTGCGCACCTCGGGGGCGATCCGAATGGTGTACCCAGCCCCCCAAGCTGCGCGAGCGCGTGAGGTGCTGCGTCTTGCCGAGAAGGTCTGGCTGGAGGTGCGTCGCCTGGCGGGCAGCAAGACGATGCCCCACACCTGGCATCTCGAGGTCGTCCCGGGCTGCGGTTCGGGGAGCATGTGGTGGAAATCGGATCCGCTGTACACGCATGTGGGTGCGGACTTCAGCGATGCGGCCACCGTCGGGACGCTCTGCAATCTCCTCAGCGGACGGTCACCGTTCGGCTGCTACGGACCGCTTGCGACGCCGACCCGCTTCTACCTTCGCATTCACATTCTGAGAAAGCTGGGCTTCGATGACCTCGCCGCCCGGCAGATCGCCGCATGTCAGGGCGGCCCGCGCGCGGATCTCGCGCGCGTCTACGAATGGACGAAGGAGACGGGCCAGCGCAAGCGCCTGTGGCTCGAGATCGCGGAGGAGTTCGGTCACGATGCGTTTCGGCGCTACGTGGCTTCCGTACCCAGGAAGAACGAGCAGAAGCATCTCGACAGGCCGTTCTACACCGACCTCGACATGTTCGCCTTCCACCTAGCGCGTGCCGCCGGACGCACCGCATACGGCTGGCTGGAAGCTCAGGGCCACACGGTACGTCGCATTCCGCTCACCAAGCCGGGGTAGGATGCTTTGAAGCGTGCAACGAAGCACGCGCTCGCGGACGCGCTGCTCGATCCCGCCGAACCCACGAGCGTGCGGCAGGATGCCCTCGATTGCCTGGCGCATCG
>JAUVTV010000155.1 GCA_030601305.1 Candidatus Eiseniibacteriota bacterium
GCTGAACCAGCCGTCCGCGATGAAGTAGGGGATCCACGTGCTCGAGAACTGGTGTCCCCACAGGTAGTACATGTAGCTCGACACGTAGTCGCGAGCGCTGCTGGCCACATATCCCCGTGGATCGTAGTAGGCGTTGCCGCAGAGCAGCAGGTGCGAGAGGGCCGCAGCCTCCCCCGGGGAGCGCCAATTCTCACGCGCGAACACCACCAGATTCCGCACTGCCGTCGGGTCGTACTGTCCCCAGGCGAACTCGTCGAGGACCTGGTCGACGGTGACGACCAGCACGCGACCGGTCATCGCGCTGTCACCGGCGGCACCCCAGAAGTACTGCGTGCGATGCGCCGCGAGGGCCTCGGCCGCTTCCCGGAACTCCTCGTGTGTGACGATCAGGTAATCGATGGGCGCCGTGCGCCGGCGCAAGAGCGGCTGACTATGCCAGCTCTGCCGCCGGATGCTCTCGGGCTTCGCGGCATCCGCTGTCTGCAACAAAACCAGATGGGCGAGCGAGTCCTCGGGCGTGAAGGCGAACTCCGCCGCGAAGCCCTCATCCCCCGCCGGCGCGATACGCGGATCGAGGAGCCTGCGGGGTTTGCGCGGATCGCTGGCATCCAGGAGGAGCCAGCCGGCATTCGTCGTAAGCCCCGAGATGCGCAGGCCCGAGGCGGCGACCTCCTCGCGCTCGACAAAGAAGTCCAGGGAATCCGCACTGACCGTGAGGCCCCGCGGGTAGTCGACCTGTACCCAGGCGACGTAGATGTTGTCCTTGAGATCCTGGCCGAGGCTGCTCTGACGCTGGGGCACGTAGACCTGTACGGTGTGCGCTTCGCCCGCGACCTCCCGCGTTCCCCGCGCCGTCTCGCGGAACACCCCGTCCCAGGCGAGAGTCGACAACGTGTCGCCGTCGACGAGAACCACCGCGTAATGGTCCGAGAGGGGATCCGCATGACGCCAGTCCTTGCCCCACAGCGACACGCGGAAGTCGGCCTCGCCGCCAGGCACGACGCCGTCGAGTTCGCAGCGAATCGTCGCCGGGATCTGCGCCGCGCTGGCCGTCACCTGTGCGTAGAGGTAGCGCTCCCACGCGAGCTCCCGTTCCCGAGGACGCGGGTCGTAGATGCGATTCTTCTCGATGTGCAGACGAGCGAGAGCCTGATCGCTGAGGGGCAGCTCGCCCGGGCGGGCGTCCACGATTTCCGCGCGCAACGGATCGGAGGTGAAGCTCCCGCCCCAACAGAGCCAGTAGGTGTACCGGTTGGACGTGGGATGATTGTAGAAGCGATCGTCCTCCGAGGGCGCAAGTCCCAGGTCCTCGCGCCACCCGTCGGGACCGTTCCCCACGAAATAGAGTTTGGTCTGCGGTCCCCAGAAGCCGTCGTCGGGATCTTCGATCCACAGCGCACAGGGCTCCATCCAGTTGGGCAATGAGTCCACGGGTGTGTCAGCCGGCAACTCCCCCGGCGGGCCGCAGAAGAGCCGCAGCCCGTCCAGGTCGATGGTGGCGACACTGACACCGGCCGCTTCGAGATCGTCGCCGGTGATGACGTAGACCCCGCGGCGCGCGATCTCGATGCGCAGCCAATCGCTCGTGGCGGTGTCGAAGTAGTCGCCGCGGCGCTTGGCCGGGCGCACGCCCGGCGGACGTCGCCACCGGCGCGCCTGCTCCGGGTTGATCACCGTGCGTTCGTAGAGCCGGCCGAGTCCGCGACCCTCGCGCCCCGTCCCCTCGTCATCCGGTAGAATCTCCGCCGCGAAGGAGATCCGGACACGAATCCGCTCTGCCGCGAGAAGAGCACCGTCGCTGCCGGGGCGCAGCGGAAGCACGCGCAGGCGCAGGAGACGCAGGTCGCCCCCCCACCCCGGTGCCCTGTATTGAACGAATCCCTGCGGATCGGCCGACCGCCAACCGGAAGGCGCTTCGATCTCGAATTCGGCGGCCTCCCCGGCACCGAGGACGGAGGGTATCTCCGCGAGGTCGTGGCCCACCCCTGCGACCCCTTCGGGAGTGGCGTGCACCGCCACATCGCCGGTGGGCGGAACCGCGACCACCAGTTGCAGGGAGGGCAGCGGCCGATGCTGTTCGAGGGCGGAGGTCGGGAAGCCACCTACCGCGTAGCGACCGCGGTCACCCGTTTCCGCCTGCCACACGGGCGCCGGCACCTCGACATCGATCCGGAGGACGCGATCGCCAACCTCGGTCACCGTCCAGACAGGCCGGGCAGAGAGCGCTTCAGCACGGACGCGTGAGGCAGCACCCGGGAGGAGGGACACGATGAGGAGCATCCCCAAGGCTACCGGCAGACGGTGCGGGGAGAGAACGAGCCGCCGAGCGGTCTCCGAGGCACGGTGGGGACATGGGCCTCTCAGCACGTCTGGTTGTGTCCTCTTTGTCAGGCGCCGCTCTTGTGGTCCGGCGGGCCCTCGAGTTTTTCGGCCTCGTCGACCAGCATGATCGGGATGTCCTCTTTGACCGGGTAGGCCAGCTGACAGGCCGCGCAAATCAGCCTCTCCGGCTCCTTCTCGTACTTCAGGTCACCTTTGCATACAGGACACACGAGGATGTCCAGTAGTTCCTGGGAGATCATCTCGGTCCCCTCCGGATATGGCTACTTCGACGACCGGCAGCCCGGCAACCGGCCTGCCCGTGCACGCTTTCGGCTTGCCCGAAGCGAAACTCCGTTCCTAAGATCACGCCCTCAGGATGGGCCATGAGGCTGCGATTCCTTGACGCTATTGTCGATCAGCGGCACCGTAGCAGAGGGGTTCGGGACTGTCAATGCGAGTAACCCTGTATCCGGATGGACTTTGTGGGGCCGAGCCACCCGGGTCGGCCTTGCGGGCCGAATCCCGGCATCTGTGCTCTCCGCCCCGGTGGATCCCTGGAATGCTCCTTCTGCGTTCCCTGCTGGCGCCCGCTCTCGGCTTCTGCGTCGTTGTACAGCTCATCGCGGCTCTCTGCTCCCGGCGTCCGCTGCGCTCCCCGCCGCGCCCCCGCGGCGACGGGCCCGTGCTCTGCCGCCCGCTCCTCCGGGCGGCGTTCCAGGTCGCCGGCGCAACCTCGGAGCGGCCACACGTCGGACGCAGGCTTGAGCGACGGCTCAAACGCGGGCTCCTGCGGGCCGCAGCGGTCGCCTTCATTCGCCCCGCTGACCGCCGCCCGGTGACCCGTTTCCCGGATGGTTCTCCCCTGCGGAATGCGCGCGCGATCCTGGTCGTGCGCCAGGACGATCGCCTCGGGAACCTGCTGCTCCTGGTTCCGTTTCTGCGCGCGCTGCGAAGCGTGGCCCGCCGGGCGCGCATCGAGGTGGTGGTCGGCGAGAGATTCGCCCGCGTGCTCGAGGGACAGGACCTGGCCGATGCCTTCATCGTCGAGCGGAAACGCTGGTTGATCCGCAATCCGTGGGCCTACCCGCGGTTCTTGCGCGCCGTGCGTCGGCGCCGCTGGGACGTCGCCTTCGACCTCGGCAACCCCGACACGCACTCGTTCTCCAACGCGCTCCTCACCGCGGTCTCCGGAGCGCGCGTGCGGGTGGGCTTCGAGCACCCGCGCACGCGCCGTGTGATCAATGCGCCGGTCCGCCTGCCCCGCACCGAGATTCACTACTCTCGGGTGTTCTTGGCTCTGCTCTCCGCCCTGGGCGAGAACCCGCATCCCGAGGAGATGCGTCTTGCGCCCGAGGGGCTCCTTGCGCCGGCCACGGCCCCTCCGGGTCCAGTCCATCCAATCGTCGTCCACGTGGGGGGACGCGGAGAGAAGCGCTGGCCGGCGGAGTGCTTCGCTCGTGTGATCGTGGAGTTGCCGGCCGCTTGGCGAGAACGGGTGTTGGTGATCGGGGGGCCGGCGGACGGGGTCCCTCTGGCTTTCGTCGCCGGCGCCGTTCCGGACGTGAAGGCGGTGCAGTTGAGGTGCCTCACGGACCTCGCCGAGCGGCTGCAGAATGCCCGCGCCTACGTGGGATGCGACGCGGGGCCGTTGCACCTGGCAGCGGCGCTCGGGATCCCGTGCGTGTCCCTCTTCCTCACCTCCCACCCATTGCGCTACGCTCCCCTCGGAACGCAACATGTGACCCTGCTTCTCGGGGCCGGCAGCCGGGCGTGGTCGGCGCGCTCGCGCTTCGAGCCCCTGGACGGGACGGCGGCGACGCGGCGGACGACCCGGCTCCAGTGGGACATGCGCTTTGCGGCTCAACTGGCTGCGGTGAAACCGATTATGCGAGCGATTCCCGAGGGCGCCGCGGCCGACGAGGAGGTGGCCGCCGTCCTTTGCGCGATCAAGGAGATCCTCGAGGCCCCCGGCAAGGGAAAGGAGCCGGCGGTTTGACACGACGTGAGATGCTCGCGCCGTCCGTGCCGCGGGAGCGCGAGAACCTGCGCGCGGCGCTCCGCACCTGGGCACGACTGATGCGCTTCCACGGCCCGCGCGCGGGGCTGCTCGTCGTGACGATCGTCTTCATGCTCCTCAACGCCGCGTTCAACGGCCTCTCGCTCGTGACCATCGTGCCGTTCACCGACATCGTGCTGCGCGGGCAGGACGCCGGCGAGCTGCCGTTGCCCGCCGAAGCACCGGGCGACCGACCGGCTGCGGAGGGCGAATCGGTTCACAACCTGCTCAGCCGATTCCTGGCCCTCTTCCATCGTCTGATCGCCGGGGAGAGCCGGCTCGATACGCTGGCGCGCTTCTGTGCCGCGGTCGTGATCTTGTTCATCCTGAAGAACGTCTGCTGGTACGTGCAGAGCTTTCTCTCGGTCTACATCGAGCAGTGCGCCGTGCGCGACATTCGCGATTCTGTGTTTGCGCGCTACCTGTCGCTCAGCTTGGACTACTTCCAGGGCAAGCACTCGGGAGTGCTCGTTTCGCGTATGACCAACGACGCCGAATTGGTGCGCGGGGCAGTGGCCAACGGAATGATGGAACTCCTGCGCCATACCTTTGCCCTGCTGACCTATCTCACCCTCGTCCTGCTCGCCAACCCGCAGCTCTTCCTCTGGTCGATTCTGATCCTCACGCCCAGCGTGCTCCTCATCAATCGGCTCGGGCAGGTGCTCAGGCGCATCTCGCGCATTTCGCAGGAGAAGATGGCCCGCCTCACCACGGTGGTCGGTGAGACGGTGCGCGGCATCCGCATCATCAAGGCGTTCGGT
>JAUVTV010000175.1 GCA_030601305.1 Candidatus Eiseniibacteriota bacterium
CGGCGGCCAGAAAGGCGCTTCTCAGCGCGTTACACCCCTGAAACGATGCCCTTAGACCTAGGCTCCCCTGGATATCTTAGGGGCCTGAAATCGCCTCACGGCCCGGGGGCCTGGCGCTGAATCCGGCCCCCTGGCCTTACCAGATATCTGGAAACCCACCCACCATCCACGCCCTGGTTACACAGGGCGCATTCAAGCGGGATGAGGAGTTTGTGCCGGTCGGATCGGTGAACACGGACGTGATCGAAGAGTTCTTCCGGCGCCTGGTTCTCACGCGGCCGAGCCGAGCAGAGCGGCTGTCGGAGGAGTTTCGGGGCAATCTGCTCAGCTGGGTGCGCTCGGGGGCCGCGGATCTACCCGACGGATCCCGAGCACCTGGAGCGCCTGGGGCGCTACATCGTGCGCGTGCCCATGCCGAGCAAGGACGTACGTCTGACGCCGGAGGGGCAGGTGCGCGTCGCAACGCCACCGGATCCGAGAACCGGGAAGACCGCCCTGGTGCTCGATCCCCTGGACTGGATCCACGCGGTGACCCAACAGATCCCGGCGCCCCGGCAGCATTTGGCCCGGTACTACGGCGCCCATGCGAACCGGAAACGCAAGGCGATGCGAAGTGCGGAAAGGGACGGAGGCGATCAGGCGGCGTCAGAGACCCAGTGCATCCCACCCACAGGATTCCCGGAAGGCGACGAGGCGCATCGCCGGCGGCGGCCGAGCTGGGCACGGCTGCTGCACCGGATCTTCTCTATGGATGTCCCAAGATGCCCTCGCTGCGCCACAGCGAGGGTCATCCTGACCCTGATCTCCGATCCCCCCCGTCATCATGCGTGCCGAACAGCGTCTCGAATGGGCGCACGGGTCGCCAATCAAGCCCCTCTCGTGAAGGCGCATCATGGACTCTCATCCCCATTGTCGAAGCGTGTGGAAACATGTAGCATCGTGGTGGACGGTGTATCGAAAGGCAGATGAGATATGAGACGAGAAGAAGTCCTCGCAAGACTGGTCTCGTGCCGTGATGAGTTGCGAGAGATGGGCATCGGATCCCTATCCATCTTTGGTTCCGTGGCTCGAGACGAGGCCACTGCGGACAGTGATGTGGATCTCCTGGTCGACTTCAGTCGCCCTGTCGGACTGCTGCACTTCGCCCGAGTGCGCCGACGTCTATCGGAGATCCTCGGTTGCCAGGCAGATCTCGTGACCCGGGCCGCGCTGCGGGAGGAGATGCGGGAGCGGATCCTCAAGGAGGCCATCCGTGCGGCCTAGAAGCTGGGCATGCGTTTGCAGGACATTCTCACCGCAGGCCGGATCCTCATTCCCCCACGGGTAGATCCGCTCATCATCGAACTGCGCTGCGTGCTCCCGCCCGCGTCCGCCGGCAAGCGGTAGCCTTCCGCTCCGTACGGATCTCCCCCACTAGGTAGAACCTCCCCGCACCGACAAGGCACGCGAAGCGCCCCACAGGGCTGCATCCTACCCATCGATGTGATACACAGGAAGGTGACGGGACCCAAGAACCCGATTCACAGGAGCGCGCATGATGACCCGACTGCTTCCCACGATGCTGGCCCTTTCCGCCGTTGCCTTCTCCGCCTCCGCCGATCCGATCGTCTATCCCGAGACACCCCGGGTTCGAGTGACCGAGACGCTGCACGGCACGACCCTCACCGACGACTACCGCTGGCTCGAAGACGCGACCGATCCCCAGGTCGTCGCCTGGACCGCGGCCCAGGAGGAGTTGGCGCGATCGATCATCGATCCGCTCCCGCAGCACGCGTATCTCGTCCGGCGCTACAACGAGCTGTGGCGCTACGACGACGAGAGGACGCCGGCGCGAGCGCTCATCGGGGATCGGCTCTTCTACTGGGCCAAGAAGAGCGAGCAGGAAAAGTGGACCTACGTGACGCGGGCGGGCGATCACGCGCCCGTCCAGGTTCTCATCGACCCCAACGAGTGGCACGAGGAGGAAACGCTCGAGAGCGCGGTCCCCTCGCGCGACGGCCGCTATGTCGCCGTTGGCCGCGCCCGCGGGGGCAACGAGGCTCCCGTCGTGCGCGTGATGGAGGTCTCGACCGGCAGGATCCTCCCCGATACGCTGCGCGGCTGGCGCCAGCGGGACGTCGTCTGGTTGCCGGACAACGCGGGCTTCTACTATACGGCCAACCCGCCGAAGGGCAGCGTGCCCGAAGGCGAGGAGTACTACTGGAACTCGGTCTATCGTCACCGTCTGGGCACACCCGGCAAGAAGGACGAGCGCGTCTTCTTCCACACCACGGTCAAGGAGTACTACCACGAGGCCAAGGTCAGCGAAGACGGACGCCACGTGATCTTCTCCCGCTCGCGCTTCAACACGGGCGAGGTCTTCCTCGCGACCGTTGAGGCGGATCGCAAACTCACGCCCCTTGCGACGGGATTCGACGCCGAGTACGACGTGGCTGCGATCGGCGACCTCCTCCTGATCAAGACGGACGCCGGTGCGCCGCTGGGGCGCGTGTGGGTCGCGCCCATCGATCGGCCACAGCGTGAGTCGTGGCGCGAGCTGATTCCCGAAGACCCGAAGATGAAGCTGTCGTACGTGCGCGCTGTCGCCGGCCACCTCTACGTGGGTTACGAGGAGAACGCCCACGCGCGCGTCAAGATCTTCAACCTCGAGGGGCGGCCCTTGCGCGACCTGCCCTTCCCCATGCTGGGTTCAGGGCGCGTCAGCGGCCGCTGGTCCCGGGACGACGTGTGGGTCTCTTTCTCGTCCTTCACCTATCCTTCCACGACCTTCCGGTACGACTTCGGTCGCGATCGTCTCGAGGTCTACCGGGCGAGCCCTTTGAGAATCGCCGTCGACGACTTCACCGCCGAGCAGGTCTGGTATGAGTCCCCGGACGGCACGCTCGTCTCGATGTTCCTCGTCAGGCGCAAGGACCTGGTGCGCGACGGCAACAACCCGACTCTTCTCACCGGCTACGGCGGATTCAACATCTCCATGCGCCCCTACTTCTCCACGACGAACCTGGTGTGGGTCGAGGCCGGTGGCATGATTGCCATCCCCAATCTGCGCGGTGGCGGCGAGTACGGTCGCGAGTGGCACGAGGCCGGGATGCGCGAGAAAAAGCAGAACGTCTACGACGACTTCATCGCCGCGGGTGAGTGGCTGATCGCCAACGGCTACACCTCACGCGAGCGTCTCGCCATCAGCGGCGGCTGCGACGGCGGGCTGCTGGTGGGCGCGGCCCTCGTGCAGCGCCCCGATCTCTTCCGCGCGGTGCACTGCGCGGTGCCGCTGCTCGATATGATCCGCTACCACAAGTTTGGACTCGCGAACATCTGGTCGGAGGAGTACGGCAGCGCCGAGGATGCCGAGCAGTTCCGCTACCTGCTCGCCTACTCGCCCTATCAGAACGTGCGGGACGGCGTGGCCTACCCCGCGATCCTGCTCACCGGCAGCGACAACGACGCGCGCACCGATCCGTTGCACGCGTGCAAGATGGCCGCGCGGCTGCAGGCGGCCGATGCGGGCGCCGGGCCGATCCTGCTGCTCGTCCGGGAGGCGTCGGGGCACCACGGCGGGACGACCGTCTCGACCAAGATCGAGCAGACGGCAGACTCCTGGGCGTTTCTGATGGATCAGCTCGGAATGACGATCCCCGCCGATTGACGTTCCCAGCAGCCCGTGGCAGAGGTCATCCGGGCTGCTAGGCGGGGGGGGTAAGCTCCTCGAACAGACCGGTCGCCTTGTTCTTGCGCACGTTGGCACCAGCAAAGCAGCGGCCGTTCATGGCCACGTAGACCCCCGGCGGCAGGCTCTGCACGAACGCCAACGCGCTCCCCAGATTGAACAGCCCGTCCGAGCTGCCGAAGGTACAGGGCACCATCGCGCCAACCAACACGATGGTCTTGTCCTTGACGTGCGCGCACAGGGTCCGCGCCGGGACCGCCGGGGTGTCGGTGCCGTGGGAGATCACGATGCGAGCGGTGGAGGAGGCCGCGCAGTTCGTGCGGATGATCTCGCGATCGGCGTCGTTCATC
>JAUVTV010000074.1 GCA_030601305.1 Candidatus Eiseniibacteriota bacterium
AGATGGTGATGCCGGGGGACAACACGAAGATGACGATCACTCTGATCACGCCGATTGCGATGGAGGAGGGTCTCCGGTTCGCGATCCGCGAAGGCGGTCGAACCGTCGGCGCCGGCGTGGTCACAAAGATCCTGGAATAGAAATGGCCGGTCAGATTCGCATCCGATTGAAGGCGTTCGATCACGTCGTGCTGGATCAGGCGGCGGCCGACATCGTCCGTACGGTCGAGAAGTCCGGGGCAGCGGTGTCGGGTCCGATCCCGTTGCCGACCAAGACGCAGCGCTGGACGGTCTTGCGCAGCCCCCACGTCGACAAGAAGAGCCGCGAGCAGTTTGAACTGAAGACGCACAAGCGCCTGATCGAGATCCTGGATTCGCGCCCGCAGACGGTGGACGCGCTCACGAAGCTGGATCTCCCCGCGGGCGTGGACGTCGAGATCAAGGTCGAGTAGCGATGAACGGATTGATCGGCCGCAAGCTCGGGATGAGCCAGGTCTACAGTGACGAGGGGCACGCCGTCCCCGTCACCGTGATCGAGGCCGGTCCCTGTCCCGTGGTCCAGGTCAAGGAAGCCAAGGGGCAGGCACAGGCCGTCCAGCTGGGCTTCGGCACGCGCAAGCCCAAGCGCACGGCGAAGGCGTTGGCCGGCCACGCGGCGAAGGCGGGACTCGAGGCCGCGCCGCAGGTGCTGCGTGACTTCCGCCTCTCCGGAGGCGGGGAAGACGCGCCCAAGCCGGGCGACGTAGTCACGGTGGATATTTTCCAGCCCGGCGACATGGTGAAGGTCACGGGTACGACCAAGGGCCGCGGGTTCCAGGGCGTTGTGAAGCGCCACGGCTTCGCCGGCGGCCCGGCCGCGCACGGCAGCACCCGGTATCGCAATCCGGGGAGCATGGGTCCGGGGACGGATCCCTCCCGCGTGATCAAGGGCAAGAAGCTGCCCGGACAGATGGGCGCCAAGCGCAAGACCGAGATGGGGCTCACAGTGGTTCGCGTCGACGCTGAGCGGAACCTGCTCTTCGTGCGCGGCGCCGTGCCCGGCCCGATGCGCGGCATCGTGTTGGTACGGAAACAGGGAGGCCGCAGCCGGTATGCTTGAGGCACAGCTCTATACGGCGGCAGCGAAGCAGAAGGGAAGCTACGCGCTGCCAGACGAATTCGACGGCGCCGTCAACAAGTCGGTGCTGTACCACGCCGTGCGCGCGTTCCGCAACAACCAGCGTCACGGGACCCATTCCACCAAGACACGGGCTGAGGTCTCCGGCGGGGGCCGCAAGCCGTACCGGCAGAAGGGCACCGGCAGGGCACGCCAGGGCACGATTCGGGCGCCCCACTATCCGGGCGGCGGGATAGTGTTCGGCCCCAAGCCGCGCAGCTATCAGACGGACCTGAACCGCAAGGTGAAGCGGTTGGCGCGCCAGTCGGCGCTGAACGCGCGGGCCAACGAGAAGCGGTTGTACGTGATCGAGGCGCTCGAGTTCGACGGGCCCAAGACCCGGCGCATGGTCGAGCTCCTCGAGAGCCTCGGAATCGACGGGCTGAAGGTGCTCATCCTGACGGCCGACGCGCGTCCCGAGGTGTACTTGTCGGGCCGCAACCTGCCCGCTGTGCAGGTGGCGCGCTACGCCGACGTGTCGGTCTACGACGTGCTGTGGTCCGACGTGCTGCTGGTCGAGCAGGCGGCGATTGGCGGGCACGCAGTCAAGGGAGCGGCCAAGGCTACGGCGGGCCGCGCCGCGCGCGCCAAGCGGGCTTCCGAGCGCGGCGCCAAGAAGAAGACGACCAAGTCGGCCAAGAAGGCGACGAAGAAGAAGAAAGGGTAGGAGCCGTGCCGGATCGCTATCGCGCAGTCGTGAAGCCCGTGGTGACGGAGAAGTCTTCCACGGCGTATGCCGAGCGGCAGGAGTACACGTTCGAGGCGCACCTGCAGGCGACGAAGCCCCAGATCCGTGAGGCCATCGAGTCGCTCTTCGGGGTCACAGTGACGAAGGTGCGCACGCTCGTACAGCCGGCCAAGCGCCGTACGCGAGGCCGCAGCGCCGGCCGCAGGCCGCGATGGAAGAAGGCCTACGTGCAGCTCAAGGACGGCGACTCGATCGAGATCTTCGAGGGATAACCAGATGGGCATTCGACAGTTTCGACCGATGACCCCCGGGACCCGGTTCCGCTCGGTCTCCGATTTCGCGGAGGTCACGCGGGCCGAGCCCGAGAAGTCCCTCATAGAGCCGCTCAAGAAGCGCGGAGGGCGCAACAACAAGGGGCACCTGACCGCGCGGCACCGCGGCGGCGGTCACAAGCGGCGCTACCGCAGGATCGACTTCAAGCGGACGAAGTTCGGCGTGCCGGCGAAGGTCACCGAGATCGAGTACGATCCGAACCGGACCGCGAGGATCGCGCTGCTGACGTACGCCGATGGCGAGAAGCGATACATCGTGCACCCGCGCGGCCTGAACGTGGGCGACATGGTGATGTCTGGCCCCGGCAGCGACATCCGCACGGGGAATGCGCTCCCGCTGGGCGACATACCGTTGGGCACGACGGTGCACTGCATCGAGCTGAAGATCGCCAAGGGAGCGCAGATGTGCCGTTCCGCCGGCACCGGTGCGCAGGTGATGGCGAAGGAGGGCAATCATGTGGCCCTCAAGCTGCGCAGCGGTGAGGTCCGGATGGTGCGCCGCGAGTGCATGGCGACCATCGGCCAGGTCGGGAACGCCGAGCACGAGCTCGCCCGCGTCGGCAAGGCCGGAAAGACGCGGTGGCTGGGGCGTCGCCCGAAGGTCCGCGGCGTCGCGATGAACCCGGTCGACCACCCGCTGGGCGGCGGTGAGGGCAAGGCCTCGGGCGGCCGCCCGCCGGTCACGCCGTGGGGCAAGCCGGAAGGCAGGAAAACCCGAAAGAAGAAGAAGGCGAGCACCAAGCTCATTCTGCGCGGCCGCAAGCGCGGCAAGGCGACTAAGTAGGACGGGGACTGAGAGCCAATGGCCAGAAGCGTCAAGAAGGGACCGTTCGTAGCGGATTCGCTGCTCAAGAAGATCGGCGCGCTCAACGAGGCAAACGAGAAGCGGGTCATCAAGACCTGGTCGCGAGCCTCGACGATCACGCCTGACTTCGTGGGTCACACGATTGCGGTCCACAACGGCAACAAGTTCATCCCGGTGTACATCACCGAGAACATGGTGGGTCACCGGCTGGGTGAATTCGCGCCAACGCGCCTGTTCCGAGGCCATAGCGGCAGACTGGCGGCGGACAAGAAGGCGGGACCGGCGAGAGGGTAGGCGATATGGCTGGAAGAGCGATTCAACGTTGGGTGCGCCAGTCGCCGCGCAAGATGCGTCTAGTCGTGGATACGATCCGCGGAAGAGACGTGAACGAAGCGTACGCGTTGCTCAAGTTCTCGAAGAAGCATGCGGCGAAGCAGATCGACAAGGTTCTGCGGTCGGCCGTTGCCAACGCGGAGCAGGACGCGCTCCGCAACAATGAAGCCTTCGACGTGGACCGGCTGTTGGTGGACTACGCGGTGGTGAACGAGGGGTCGACTCTGTGGCGATTCCGTGCGGCGGCCATGGGCCGCGCCGCGCCAATTCGGAAGCGAACGAGCCACGTTGAGATCCGAGTCCGCGCGAAGGAGGAGGAGTAGTGGGTCAAAAGACGCATCCATACGGATTCAGGCTCGGCATAGTCAAGCCGTGGCGCTCGCGTTGGTTCGCGAATCGAGATTTCCCGGAGCTGCTCAAGGAGGATGGGCTTATCCGGAAGTATCTCAACACGCGGCTGTCGCATGCTGCCATCGCCGACATCCACATCGAGCGCAAGCCCGGCAAGGTGACCGTCACGGTGTTCACGGGCCGTCCGGGGGTAGTGATCGGAAAGCGCGGCGCCGAGGTGGACAAGCTGCGTGACGAGTTGGCGCAGCTCACCGGCAACGAGGTCGGGATCAACGTCGAAGAGATAAAGCGGCCCGAGCTGGACGCGCAGCTGGTCGCCGACAACGTGGCCCATCAGCTGAAGCAGAGGGTTTCGTTCCGGCGAGCCATGAAACGCGTGCTGCAGAACGCGGTCCGGATGGGCGCGCTGGGGATCAAGGTCAAGACGTCCGGGCGCCTCGGCGGTGCCGAGATCGCGCGGACCGAGGGTTACCACGAAGGACGCGTGCCGCTGCACACTCTGCGGGCGGACGTCGACTACGGAGTCGCCACCGCGAAGACCACGTACGGCACCATCGGGGTGAAGGTGTGGATCTTCAAGGGCGAGGTCGTGGAAGATGGGCGCGGCCGCACCTATAGCACGGGAGCGTAGCCGATGCTGGCGCCGAAGCGAGTAAAGTACCGCAAGCAGATGAAGGGTCGCATGAGAGGCTACGCGACCCGAGGCAACACCGTTGCCTTCGGGCAGTTCGGCCTGATGACTCTCGACCCGGCCTGGATCAGCAGCCGGCAGATCGAGGCGGCCCGTGTGGCGATGACCCGTGAGATGAAGCGTGGCGGGAAGATCTGGATCCGGATCTTCCCCGACAAGCCCATCACGAAAAAGCCCGCGGAGACGCGGATGGGTAAGGGCAAGGGCAACCCGGAGGGCTGGGTGGCCGTCGTTAAGCCCGGCCGCGTGATGTTCGAGTTGGAGGGCGTGACCGTGGAAGTAGCGCGGCGGGCGCTGCAGCTCGCGGCGGCAAAGCTGCCGGTCAACACGCGGTTCGTCACGCGCGAGGAAACCTAAAACCATGGCACTGAAAGACGCAGACCGGAAGCCGCTCGAGCCGGTTCAGGTCCGTGAGTTGAGCACGGAGGATCTCCGGGAGGAGTTGGGACGCCTCAAGGAGACCAGCTTCCGTCTCAAGTTCCGGTCGGCGACCGAGGCGATCGACGACACGAGCCAGTTCCGCATGCTGCGGCGCAACATCGCGCGGATTGAGACAGTGCTCCGCGAGAGGAAGCAAGCATGAGCCAGGAAGCGCAGACCCGGGCACGGCGCAAGGTGCGTACCGGCGTCGTCGTCAGCGACAAGATGACCAAGACGGTCACCGTCCAGCTGACGCGGCAGTTCGCGCACCCGCTGTACGGCAAGCAGGTCAAACAGACGAAGAAGGTCAAAGCACACGATGAGCAGGGTGCCAAGGTTGGCGACACGGTCCGGATCACTGAGACGCGGCCGCTGTCCAAGACCAAGAACTGGCGCGTTGTGGAGATCGTGAGCCGGGCCGAGTAAGAGAGAGCGTCGTGATTCAGCAGGAATCCATGGTCAAGATCGCGGACAACTCCGGCGCACGGCGTGCGCTCGTGATCCGCGTGCTCGGCGGCAGCCGGCGCCGCTACGCGCGCGTGGGAGACATCGTGGTGGTGGCGATCAAGGACGCCCTGCCGGCCGGACAGGTCAAGAAGGGCGACGTGGCGAAGGCCGTGGTGGTGCGGACTGCTAAGGAAACGCGTCGTCGCGACGGGAGCTACATCCGGTTCGACGACAACGCGGCGGTGCTGATCGACGATAACGGGGAGCCGCGCGGCACGCGGATATTCGGCCCTGTGGGGCGTGAGCTGCGAGAGAAGCGTTTCATGAAGATCGTCTCGCTAGCGCCGGAGGTGCTGTAGATGAAGCCGTTGGTCTACAAGAAATCGGAGCGCAAGAGGCGCGGTACCAAGCCGCTGCGGCACAAGATGCATATAGCGAAGGGCGACCGCGTACGCGTGATCCGCGGCGATGACCGCGGCACCGAGGGCACGATCATACGCGTACTGCCGAAGGCAAACCGCGTGGTCGTCGACGGCGTCAACATCGTGACGAAGCACCGGCGCGCGACACAGGCGGGCGAGGAGGGCGGCATCATCAAGTTCCCAGCGCCGATCCACGCATCCAACGTGATGCTGCTGGATCCCAAGTCGGGCAATCCGACGCGGGTGCGGCGCAAGAAGGACAAGGACGGAACGGTGGAGCGGCTGAGCGTGAAGTCGGGTCAGCCGATCCCGAGGAGCCGGTAAGCGATGGCGAAGGCGAAGAAGACTGATTCCGAGCAGACGAGCGTGGCGCCGCCGCCGCCCCCCCGTCTGCGGCAGTACTACAAAGACCGGGTGCGTCCGAAGCTGATGCAGGAGTTCGGCTTCGAAAACCCGCACCAGCTGCCGCAGCTGACGAAGATCGTGATCAACGTCGGGCTGGGCGACGCACCAAAGACGCCCAAGAGCCTCGATGGCGTAGTAGAGGAGCTGGGGCTCATCGCCGGGCAGCGGCCGGTGGTGACCAGGGCGAGGAAGGCCATCTCGAACTTCTCCCTGCGGGCGGGAATGCCCATCGGCGTGCGGGTCACTCTGCGTGGCGCGCACATGTGGGAGTTCCTGGACCGGTTCATCAACGTGGCCGTGCCGCGGGTGCGCGACTTCCGCGGGTTTCCAACGCGCGCGTTCGACGGCCACGGGAACTACTCCGTGGGAGTCAAGGAGCAGATGATCTTCCCCGAGATCGATTATGACAGGGTCGAGAAGATCCACGGCATGGATATCACGTTCGTTACGAGTGCTGGTCGCGACGACGTGGGCATGGCATTGCTCAGGGAAATGGGCATGCCTTTCCGTGGCGAAACACCAGTTCAGGTTGGATAGAAGGAGAGCGCGACCGTATGGCGAAGAAGTGCCTGATCGAAAAGGCGAAGCGGACTCCTAAGTTCAAGGTGCGGGCGTACCACCGCTGCCAACGCTGCGGCAGGGCCCGGGCCTTCATCCGCAAGTTTGGCGTGTGCCGTATTTGCTTCAGAGAAATGGCGCTCCGGGGCGAGATTCCCGGTGTGCGGAAGGCGAGTTGGTGAGATGACAGATCCTGTCGCCGATATGCTGACCCGCATCCGGAACGCCTGCCAGGCGGGACACCGGAGGGTCGACATGCCGGTCTCGAAGTTCAAGGCCGAGATCGCACGCCTGTTGCGCGATAACCGCTATATCCAGGACTACGCCGTCTTGGACGACGGAAAGCACGGGGTGTTGCGTGTCTTCCTCAAGTATCACGGCGATGCGCCGGTGATCCACGAGGTGCAGCGGGTGTCGAAGCCCGGGCTCCGGCGCTACGTGCGGGCCCGCGAGGTTCCCCGCGTGAAGAACGGACTCGGTATGGCGATCCTGTCCACCCCGCGTGGTGTGATGAGCGACCGCGACGCGAGACGCGCCCGAGTGGGCGGCGAACTCGTCGCGGTGCTCTGGTAGGGGGAAAGATGTCACGGATCGGAAGGATGCCGGTCGTGGTGCCCGATGGCGTTACGGTCACGCTGGATGGCCAGACCTGCGCCGTGAAGGGTCCCAAGGGTGAGCTCAAGCGCACCCTTCCGGATGAGATGAAGATCGAGCTGAAGGACGGGATCGTGACGGTCGAGCGGCCCACTGACGCCGGCCGCCACCGCGCCCTGCATGGTCTCACGCGCTCGCTCGTGAACAACATGGTCGAGGGCGTGACCAAGGGCTTCACCAAGCAACTGGAGATCATCGGCGTGGGCTACAAGGCCGAGAGCCGGCCTGGCGGCGTGCGGCTCGTGGTGGGCTACTCACACCCCGTCGACTACGAGGCCCCGAAGGGGGTGACCATCTCCGTGGAGACCCCCACGCTCGTGAAGGTGGAGGGAATCGACAAGGAGAAGGTGGGACAGGTGGCCGCCGATCTGCGCAGGGTCCGCCCGCCCGAGCCATACAAGGGCAAGGGCATCCGGTATCAGGGCGAGCAGGTACGGCGCAAGGCCGGCAAGACCGGAGGTAAGGCATGAGGTCGGTGCGCAGGCCCAAGACGCGAGCGGAGCGGCGCCAGAGGCGTCACCTGCGCGTGCGCAAGAAAGTCAATGGTACCGCGGAGCGGCCGCGGTTGGTGGTATACCGGTCGCTCAAGTACATGTACGCCCAGCTCGTGGACGACGATCGCGGCGTGACGCTCGCCGAGGCGAGTAATCGCGCGAAGGACTTCACTCACGAGAAGCCCGGCAAGGTCGGGGCGGCGTTTGACGTAGGCAAGTTGCTGGCCCAGCGGGCTGGCGGCCTGGGAATCAAGAGCGCGGTCTTCGACCGCGCCGGCTACCCCTATCATGGTCGAGTGAAGGCGGTCGCCGACGGGGCACGCGACGCCGGATTGGAGTTCTAACGCGATGGCGCAGTACGGAAGAGATCGTGGCCAGCGCCGCGAGCGCGAGTCTGATCTGATCGAGAACGTCATCAACATCAACCGCGTCGCCAAGGTGGTGAAGGGTGGCCGACGGTTCTCGTTCAACGCCCTCGCAGCGGTGGGCGACGGAAACGGCAAGGTCGGCGTCGGTACCGGCAAGGCCAATGAGGTGGCTGAGGCCGTGCGGAAGGCGGTCGAGGGAGCGCGCCGCGATATGCGCGACGTCCCGCGCGAGGGGACGACGATCCCTCACGAGACCGTGGGCCGACACGGAGCGGGTCGCGTGCTGCTGAAGCCGGCCACGTCCGGTACCGGCATCATCGCCGGCGGTCCGGTGCGCGCGGTTCTCGAGTGCGCGGGCATCAGCGACATCCTTACCAAGTCGCTCGGGTCGGCGAACCCGCTCAACATGGTGTGGGCTACCATGAACGGTTTGACCACCCTGCTCACCCTGGATCGCGTCGTGCGTGAGCGTGGAGTGGACCCATCCGAGATCGACTACCGGCCGCGGCAGCGTCCGCAGGAGGCGGTCGATGCCTAAGAAGGCAGCCGGGTCGACGAAGAAGAAGGCGACGAAGGCCGCCAAGAAGACGACGGCCAAGAAGACGACTGCGAAGAAGGCCGCGAAGGCGCCGGATGCTGCGCCGGCAAAGGCAGCTGCCAAGCCGGCTGCCACCAAGTCAGGGCGAGTGCGGGTGCGCCAGGTTCGCTCCGGGATCGGCCACGCCGCTGCGTACCGTCGCACGCTGCGGGCGTTGGGGCTCAAGCACCACCAGGACGAGACGGTGGTGCCGGACAACGCCTCCACACGCGGCATGATCCACAAAGTGCGACACCTGGTCAGCGTGACCCCGGAGGAGGCTTGATGGCGAAGAACGAGGAGCTCGGATTGCACAACCTCCCGGCGCCGGAAGGAGCCCACAAGGAGCCCAAGCGCAAGGGACGGGGCACGGGGTCGGGTCTGGGCAAGACCGCCGGCCGCGGCCACAAGGGGCAGCGCTCCCGCGCCAGCGGCAACGTGCGCCCCGGGTTCGAGGGAGGCCAGATGCCGCTCACGCGCCGGGTGCCGAAGCGCGGATTCACGAATCCGTTCCGTGTTGCGGCGCAGGTCGTGAACCTGCGCGATCTGGCGGACGTCGCTGACGAGACAATTACGCCGGCCGTGCTCATGGAGCGGGGGCTGGTGAGTCGCGCGAACGCGCCGATCAAGATCCTGGCGACGGGAGACGCAACGCGGGCATATGTGATACATGGCTGCGCCGTGTCCAAGTCCGCGCGCGAGAAGATCGAGCAGGCGGGCGGGCGGATCGAGGACTAGGGATGGCCGGACCGCGCATACCCAATCTGTTTGCAGTCCCGGAGCTCAAAGAGAAGCTCCTTTTCACGCTCCTGTGCCTGGCGATCTACCGCGGTGGCGCCCACATCGCCACGCCCGGAGTCGACGTGCAGGTTCTGGCAGACTTCGTCCGGAACCAGGGCGCTGGGACGTTCTTCGGCATGTACGACATGTTCGTGGGCGGTGGGCTGTCGCGTGCGACGGTGCTGGCCCTGGGAATCATGCCGTACATCTCCGCGTCGATCATGTTCCAGCTGGGCGGCGCGGTCTTCCCGCACATCGACAAGCTCCAGAAGGAAGAGGACGGGCGGAAGAAGATCACCCAGTGGACACGCTATCTCACGGTGGTGCTCGCCAGTTTCTCTGCCTACGGCTTCGCGATCTTCGCGGAGCAGCAGGGCGCAGTGCCGGAGCCGGGTTTCGGCTTCCGCATGACAAGCGTGCTTACGCTCACGACGGGTGCCATGTTCATCATGTGGCTTGGTGAGCGGATAACCGAGCGGGGCATCGGCAACGGGATGAGCCTGATGATCTTCTTCTCGATCATGCAGGGCTTCCTGCCCGGATCCGCTCTCACGCTGCAGTTCCTCGACACGGGAGTGATGTCGATCCAGGCCTTGATCATCCTGATCGCCGTCATGCTCTTCGTAGTGGCCGGCGTGATCGCTGTGACCGTGGGGGCGCGGCGTATCCCGATCCAGATACCGCGCAAGGTCATGGGCCGGGGGCGGATCAGGGAGGGGCAGAAGACATTCATCCCGATTCGCATCAACTCCGCCGGCGTGATGCCGATCATCTTCGCGCAGGCGATCATCGTCGTGCCCGGCACTATCGCGATGTTCAGCAATCTGCCGGCGCTGCGGGCGATGTCGGAGATGTTCCAGCCCGGGTCGTCGGTGTACTACGTGACGTACGCGTTCCTGATCATCTTCTTCACGTACTTCTACACGTCGATCATCTTCAACCCGCTCGACATAGCTGAGAATCTGAAGAAGCAGGGTGGGTTCGTCCCCGGCGTGAAGCCGGGTGCCGCGACGGCGGATTACATCGATGAAGTGCTCACGCGCGTGACTCTGCCCGGATCGCTGTTCCTGACGACCATCGCGCTGTTGCCGTTCTTCGTATTCAACACCTTCGGCGTTCCGTTCCGGTTCGGTGGGACGGCCCTGCTGATCGTGGTCGGCGTGGCGCTCGATACCTGGATTCAGGTGCAACAGCACCTGCACCTCAGGCACTACGACGACTTCATGAAGCAGGGACGGGTCAAGTTCCGCGGCCGGCGCGGCCGCTTCATGTAGGCCATGAACATCGTCATGCTCGGCCCCCCGGGTTCCGGCAAGGGAACCCAGGGGGCCCTGTTGTCTGAGAGCGCGAAGCTGCCGCGGGTCTCCACTGGAGACGTGCTGCGCAGCGCGGTGGAGCGCGGTACTCCCCTGGGGCTGGAGGCGAAGGGGTACATGGACCAGGGGCTGCTCGTGCCCGACGAGGTGATCGTCGGGTTGATCGAGGAGGTGCTGGCGGCGCCTGAGGCCCAGGGTGGAGTGATCATGGACGGCTTCCCCCGCA
>JAUVTV010000209.1 GCA_030601305.1 Candidatus Eiseniibacteriota bacterium
GAGGGGACGAACTTGTCCGAGGCCTGCGCCGTAACCCACCCCACCCGTCCGCCCAGCAGACGCACGGACATCTCGTGGTTGAAGTACCAGGGTGAAACGAGCAGGGCCTCATCACCCGGCTCCAGCAACGCCGAGAAGACCGTGTAGGCCGCGTGGTTGGCTCCCGGGGTCACCAGCAGCTCGCGCTCGGGATCTGCCTCGAATCCAAACGAGCGAGCAATGTACGCCGCCAATACCCCACGCAGCTCGCGAGTCCCTGGATCCGGCGCGTATCCGTGAATGGCCACCGAGTCGGAACCCAGCTCCTCGGCGAGTGCTCGCGAGAAGGCCGCCGGCGGCGCGTAATCGACCACCGCCTGCGCGAGGACGAACAGCTCCTCCCCTCGCGCGCGCAGTGCGGCCGCGCGGTCCATCAAGGGAGTGAGCGGGGGGGAACTCGTCTGCAGCGTCGCGTTCGCGATCCTCACGGGACAATCCGCGTGCCGGCTCGACCCGCGATTCCCTCGGCCAGCGTGCGCGGCGAGGTGATGAGCACCTCTTCCCCGCCGCTCTCCAGGAAGCGGATCGCGCCCAGGATCTTCGGGCCCATGCTGCCGGGGGGGAACTGGCCTTCGTCGTAGTGGCGCTTGGCATCCGCGAGGGTCAAGACATCTAGATCCTGCTGCGACGGCTCCCCAAAGTCGAGCGCTACACGATCGACGGCGGTGACGATGATCAGGCGCTGGGCCCCCACGGCCGCCGCCAGGCAAACCGACGCGAGGTCCTTGTCGACCACTGCTTCCACGCCGCGGTACTCGCCGTTCTCCAGCTGTTCGACCGGGATGCCGCCCCCCCCGGCGGCGATCACGACTTGCCGGATGCCGACCAACGTGCGGATCGTCTCGAGTTCCACGATCCGGATCGGATCGGGCGAAGGCACCACGCGCCGCCAGCCGCGACCGGCATCCTCGGTCATCTTCCAGCCGCGCTCCTTCATCAGAGTCTGCGCTTCCGTCTCTCCATAGAAGGGGCCGATCGGCTTCGACGGGTTGGCGAACGCGGGGTCCTTCGGATCGACGACCGTCTGTGTGATGACGGTGACCGTGTGCGTGTCGATGCCTTCGCGGATCGAGACGTTGTGCAACGCCTGTTGGATCATGAAGCCGATGCCGCCCTGCGAGTCGGCATCGCAGATGTAGAGCGGCGTGGGTGGGATTCGATCGGCGGCGGCTTCGTTGCGGATGAGGATGTTGCCCACGATGGGGCCGTTCCCGTGGGTGAGGATGATGTGCTCGCCCGAACGCAGCAGCTCGAGGACCTGCTTCATCGTCGTTTCGGTGACCCGGAACTGCTCGTCGACGCTTCCCGGCCCCGTGGCCGGCAGGATCGTGTTGCCACCAAGAGAGAGCACCGTGCGTGAAGGCATCGCGCGCCTCCTCCGGAACCTGAAAACGGACGTCCCATGCATCCCATCGGGAAAGGAAAAGAGTAGAAGAAGAGGGCCGGTGTTGTCCAGCGCGGAACACGATCGGCTCGCGTATCAGCCTTCGCGAACTATGGTTGCCGAATCACCCGGCCCGGATGGCTCGGCGCTCGTCACGACGCGCCCAACAGCTTCGGCAACCGCCTGATAGGTCGAGAAGTCGGAGAGGCGCAAGAGCGTGCATCCGTCCCGCGACCCGCGCATCCAGCGGCGTACGAGGAGACGTTCGGGGGATGGAACCTCGCTGAGTTCGGGCGTCGACTCGCCCTCCACGTAGAAGTGCTGCAGGGCCCGCGAGAGCGCCTCGGGATCCAAGACCTCACCGACCACTCCGCACGCGACGCGCTCGCCACCGAGCGCGAAGAGCGTGTGCCCGCCGTCCGCGCGATCGACCAGCAGGAGGAGATCCTGCTCCCCCAGGCTGATGTCGTGCTCCCCGACCTCGAGGTTCACCTGCGTGTTCCACGGCGGCCCAAGCGACCGGATGAGCTGCGCCTCCCGGATGAGGGCTTCGAGTTCGGTCCCCGTCGTGTCGAACTCAAAGCGGTCGATCTCACGGAGGAAGGTCGCCCGGGGTGAATCGCCGCGATCGAGGGGGCGGAAGTAGGAGGCCACGCGCCGCCGCAGGTTCTTCGCCTTGCCGACGTAGAGCAGCCGCCCGTCGGTGCTGAGAAAGCGATAGATGCCCGGATCCTCGGGCAGTGCCGCGATCTCCTCGGGCCCGAACGTCCAATCGTGATCCCACACGCGGTCGCGCGCGGATTCCCTCTCCTCGCTTCCGGCCAGGGCAACCTCGCGCCAACTGCACAGGGAGCGCGCTTGCTCACAGGCAACGATGCGATCCAGCAGCTCCCCCAACGGCGCGAGCAGCGCGCGGCCTACGTCGGCGTCCGACGCGTCCGCGCCGGCGCCCGTGTCCTTGCGCAACGTTGCGGCGCGCTGTCCATGAAGCGACGTCTCGCGCGGGTCGTCAACCAATCGGCGCCACGTGCGCGCATCGATCAGGAGCGGATCGATCTCGGGAAGCGCGTGGATGCGCTCCTGCGCG
>JAUVTV010000068.1 GCA_030601305.1 Candidatus Eiseniibacteriota bacterium
TCGCGCGCAGTCGCCGGGGCATGCTGGGTGTGGTGAGCCTCGCCGTACTGGCGTTCGGCGGCACCGTGCTGCTCGTGGGCAAGAGCGCGGACTGGCGCTTCGACGTGCCGGTTCTCTCGGGTCTCATCTTCACGATCGCATTTGCTGCGTTCTTCCGGGATCGCATCCTGCCGCGCGTTTCGGTGCGCGGGCTGCTGCACCTCTCGCTGCTCTTCTACTACACGCTCACGCTGGAACTCGGCCCGCTGCGGCCCCCCCTCTGGCTGGCAATCCTGCTGGGTGTGCCGGCCGTGTGGCTGCTGATCCTGGCCGCCCGCGCGGGTGCGCCGGGACGTGCGAACCGACTGTTCATGTACATCTGGTTCCTGCTGGTCATGATCTGGTTGGTGCCCCGGCAGTGGTCGATGGACCGGCTGCAGGCGATCTTCCTCGACAGCGGTTTCTCCTGGACGCTCCTGGCCTACAGCTTCACGGCGGGGGCCGTCACGCTGGTCTTCGCGGCCCATGTCCTGTATCTGCTCACGCTCATCCCCGTGCCGCGCCGCCGGCACATCGTCCTGCGGATCCTCGAAGGCCCCCGGGATCCGGCGGACGATTTCGTGCGCGCGCACAGAGCGGCACTGATCGGCAAGGTGGACACGCGCGTTGCGCGCAGTTCGCGGGCCTATCTCCTGGTCACGCTGCATGCTGCGCTCCTCGTCCTCAACTTCCGGCTGCAGCTCGTCGCCCCGGAGCTGATCGTCAACGTCTCCATTGCGGTCGTCTATTGGGCCTGGCTGTCGCCGGCGAGGACGATGGCGGAAATCGGCCATCGCAAGAACGAGCCGCTGCCTGCCGATACTTCCGGGAAACAGCCGCGATCCGCCTAGCAACACGGAGGCCGCCGATGGCACCCCAACCGAGTGAAGAGCAACTCGCCGATCTCAACGTGACGCACGCATTCATCAACATCCTGAGAGCTTGCTATCAGGGTATGTACGCGTACGAGAACGCCTACGGGAAGCTGGCGCACACGGCCGACCGCGAGCTGAAGATGAAGCAGACCTCCCAGGTGCTGGACAAGATCGGTGAGTGGTGGCAGCAATTCGGCGAGCTCACGCCGCTCATGCGCTTCGGCGACAAGCCCAACCTTGCAGGGGATGCGGCGCGGGCGTGGAAGTTGCTCGGTGTCGTGCAGGGGCGCCTGGAATCGCTGGCCGGAGAACTGCTCGAGAGTGGCAATGTCGACACGCTGCTCGAAAACCCTCCCAGCCGTTACATCCGGGTGGCGGCGTTCGTCGAAGCCGCCTATGCCCGGCAGTACTTCATCAACGGGCTTGTCTCCTACGGCGAGGTCCTCGGCCGGGAGGATGTCGCCGACCGGTGGCGTCAACACACGCTCTACACGCAGCAGGAGGTCGCGCAGGCGACACGTCTCTTCGCGGACTTCCAGAAGATGGGCGACTCGATCGATGGGAAGGCGCTCGGCGAGCTACTGGACGTCACGCTGACCCAGCCCGTCGTGGTGGGGCGGCAGATCGTCGACATCCGCGAGGTGTTCGGTCTCTACACGGGCAAGTTCGATTTCACGGATGCCGGGATCCCCGCCGACGAGATCGCGGACTGGTCGGAGCCGGGATTCCCTCCGGCGGAAGCGGCTCACTGGCGCGCCTCAGGGATGCACGCCGACGAGGCCCTCGCGTGGATCAAGGCCGGCGTTCCCGATTCGCTGGGAGCGGCGATGTTCGCCTGGCGCGGTGTTGCCAAGGAGGTCGCGGGGAAGTGGTTCGGCGCGGGACATAACGGTCGCAGCGCGGCGGCGTGGATCGAGCAGGGGATCGAGGACCCGAACGAGATTCCGCGGGAGGCGTAGCCCGCCTACCTTCCCAAACCGGGCCGGGTATCGCCACCGGCCAGACCCGGCCAGCGACCGGGGAAACGGTGCGCCCCGTCATGACAGCAAGCAAGAGGCCGGATCCAGAAGATGCTGGATCCGGCCTTCGGCTTTTCTTGATCCGCTGGCGCTACTTCTTCGGCGTCCGCAGCGTCAACCCCAGCACCGCTGCAATCAAGCAGGCGATGCCGGCCGGCACGAACGCGTACGCGAAGTTGCCGGTCTGGTCGCGCACGATCCCGCCCAGCATGGGGCCGAAGATGCCGCCGAAGCCGTAGGCACAGAACACCCAGCCGTAATTCGCGCCGATGTACTTGCTGCCGAACGAGTCAGCGGTGGCAGCGGGGAAGAGCGCGAAGTTGCCGCCGAAGTTGAAGCCGATGAGTGCCGCGCCGAGGAAGAGCAGACCCGGCGTCCCGCCCATGCCGAAGAAGATCAGCATCACGACGCCCTGGATGGCCATCATGACGGTGAGCGCCACCTTGCGTCCGATGCGATCCGAGATGGCGCCCCAGGCAATCCGGCCGATACCGTTGGCCAGCGAGTAGAACACCGCCATCGCGGTACCGGCGATCGCCGAGGCTTCCGCCACGCTCATGCCGTTCTTCTGCAGGGCATCGATGCCGAAGAGCTTGATCGTGCCGATGACCATCAGGCCGGCCATTGAACCGAAGATGAACATGACCCACAGCTTGAAGAACTGCCCGGTCTTGAGCATTTGACTGGGGGAGAGGTCCACCGATCCGGCTGCTCCCGAGGAAGGCGCGGGAGGCGTCCAGCCGGCCGGCTTGTAGCCCTCGGGCGGGTTCTTCATCACCAGCGAGCCGAGGAACACCACAACGAGGAAGATGAAACCGTAAAGCAGGAAGACGTTGGAGACACCCATCGACTCGATCAGGTGTCCCCACGATCCGGCCAGCTTCACCCAGATGAGCGCGCCGAAGCCGAAACCCGCCACGGCGAGACCGGTGATCAGTCCCTTCTTGTCCGGGAACCACTTCACGCCGACGGCGATCGGCACGACGTACGCCAAACCGATCCCGGCACCGCCGATGAGGCCGATGGTGACGAGCAGGCCGATGAAGGAGGTCCCGACGAATTTGGCCAGGATGTAGCCCAGACCCAACACGAGTCCCCCGAGCATGGCCACCGGCTTCGGTCCGATCTGTTGCTGCCAGCGACCCGCGAGGATCATCACGAACGCAAAGGCCGCCAGTCCCACGCTGAAGATCGCCTGCGTCTGCGTGGCGCTGAAGTTGAACGGGTCCGCCTTCAAACTCGGTGTGAACACCGACCAGGCGTAGATCGCGCCGAGACACAGCTGGATGAGGATCGCGCCGACCACGACCAGCCAGCGGTTCATCA
Source organism: Candidatus Eiseniibacteriota bacterium (assembly GCA_030601305.1). Classification (GTDB taxonomy): domain Bacteria; phylum Eisenbacteria; class RBG-16-71-46; order CAIMUX01; family WJJG01; genus JAUVTV01. Next base: position 3,239 of record JAUVTV010000068.1, read on the forward strand.
CCTTTTCATTCTCCATTGCACTACTCCCTCACTCGAACGGCCTGCCCCGGGGCGATCCCCGGAATCCATCTCAAGAGAGAGGGGAGGAACTCCCTGGAGAGTCCTCCCCTGTCAATCGCCTACTGCATCTTGTAGCGATCGCCCGCTGCCTACTTGATCTTCAGCTCGACCAGCTTGTCGACCACCGAGGGGTCGGCCAGCGTCGTGGTATCGCCGATCTCCTCTAGCTTGCCCGACGCGATCTTGCGCAGGATGCGGCGCATGATCGTGCCCGAGCGGGTCTTCGGCAGACCGGGCGCCCAGTGGATCACGTCGGGTGCCGCGATGGGACCGATCTCATGGCGCACGTGGTTGATCAGCTCCTTCCTGAGCGGCTCGGCGTACTCCTCGCCGGCGTTCAGGGTGACGTAGGCGTAGATGCCCTCGCCCTTGATCTCGTGCGGGAAGCCGACCACGGCCGCCTCGGCGACCTTCGGGTGCGAGACGAGCGCGCTCTCCACCTCGGCGGTGCCCATGCGGTGACCCGAGACGTTGATCACGTCGTCGACGCGGCCGGTGATCCAGTAGTAGCCATCCTCGTCGCGGCGGCAACCGTCACCGGTGAAGTAGAGACCCGGGTAGGCCGAGAAGTAGGTGTCCTTGAAACGCTGGTGATCGCCGTAGAGGGTCCGCATCATGCCCGGCCAGGGGAACTTGAGGGCCAAGATGCCGCTCGCGGTGCCCTCGAGCGCCTTGCCCTGCTCATCCAGCACGAGCGGCTGGCAGCCGAAGTAGGGCAGCGTGGCGCTTCCGGGCTTCAGCGGATGCGAGCCCGGCAGCGGAGTGATCAGGATGCCGCCGGTCTCGGTCTGCCACCAGGTATCGACGATCGGGCAGCGGCTGTCGCCCACCACTTCGTAGTACCAGCGCCAGGCCTCGGGGTTGATCGGCTCGCCGACCGAGCCGAGCAAGCGCAGGCTCTTGCGGCTGCGCTTGGTCACGTGCTCGTTGCCCTGCGCGGCGACCGCGCGGATGGCCGTCGGCGCGGTGTAGAAGATACTGACCTTGTACTTGTCGACCACATCCCAGAAGCGGCCGGCATCCGGGTACGTGGGGATGCCCTCGAACATCACCGAGGTCGCGCCCACGCAGAGCGGACCGTAGACGATGTAGGAGTGACCGGTGACCCAGCCGATATCCGCCGTGCACCAGAAGATGTCGTCGTCATGATAGTCGAAGATGTGCTTGAAGGTGTGCGCGGTGAAGATCATGTAGCCGCCCACGGTGTGGAGCACACCCTTGGGCTTGCCGGTTGAACCGCTGGTGTACAGGATGAAGAGCGGATCCTCGGCGTCCATCCACTCCACGGGACAGTCGGCCGAAGCCTTGGCCATCTCGTCGGTCCACCAGACATCCCGGCCGGCCTGCATTTCAACCTGGATGTCGGGAACGCGGTTGTAGACGATGCAGTTGTTGACGGTGCAGCCCTTCTCGGCGGAGATGCGCATGGCCGCGTCGGCGTTCTTCTTCAACGGTATGGCCTTCGCGCCACGGTAGACGGCGTTGGTCGTGATGACCGTCTTGCAGTCCGAGTCCAGGATGCGATCGGCCAGCGAGTCGGCGCTGAAGCCGCCGAAGACCACCGAGTGCACGGCGCCGATGCGCGCGCACGCCAGCACGGCGACGGTGAGCTCCATGACCATGGGCATGTAGATCGAGACGCGATCGCCCTTCTTGACGCCCTTGCTCTTCAAGACGTTGGCGAACTTGCACACCTCTTCGTGCAGCTGACCGTAGGTGTACGTCTTGTCCTCACCGATGGCGTTGCCTTCCCAGTAGAAGGCCACCCGGTCGGCGTTCTTCTCGAGGTGCCGATCCAGGGCGTTGAAGCAGATGTTCGTCTTCCCGCCGATGAACCACTCGATCTTGAGGTCCTTGTCGAAGTCCCAGGAGAGGACCTTGTCCCACTTCTTCTCCCAGTGGAACGTCTCGGCGAACTCGGCCCAGAATCCCTCGGGATCCTTGACGGAGCGCTCGTACATCTCCCGGTACTGGTCGAGACTCTTGATCCAAGCCTTCTCGCTCTGCTCTGGCTTGGGGTTGTAAACGTCACGCATCTTCCTGTGCCTCCCCCAACATCATGTTCCGATCCAAGCGCCGCCGGCTCTTGGGACTCGACCGAACTCGGCGAAAGCGAGACGCAGAGAAGCGCTCCGGGAAAGCTCGACGCATGCACGGAAGCACTCCGCCGAACATACCCAGCACACCTTGCACGAGACCGAGAGACGGTTGAGATCGCCAGGTGACGGGGCCCACTGACTCACGAAAATCGAATCGATCGCGCAGCGCGGTAGGGCCACGCGGAAGGATTCAGAGGAAACAGACTAGCGAAGGAGACCCATGACGTCAACCTCCAACTGAGTCAGCGGACGACCCGCCCGCTTGCCGGATTCCCTGAATGGGGCTAGGATTCCGGCTGCGGCCGCGACGGCTGCAACGTTGGACAATGATTCGAATAAGATAATGCGAACGGAGTTGAGCGATGAGCAATACGGGGCAGCGGTGGCAAGCGGCGATGGGCAAGGGAGGTCCGTCGCTGGACCTTGAGGTCGGCCGCGTCGCCTTGCAGGCGCAAGGGGCCGTGCTGATGAGCGCCGGACGCGCGGTCGTCCTGGTGACCGCCGGAAGCCAGACGGAGCCGGCCGCGCATCTCAGTTTTTTTCCGCTGACGGTCGAGTACCGCGAGAAGATGGCGTCGGCGGGACGGATCCCGGGTAGTTTCATGCGCCGTGAGGCACGCGCGGCGAATCACGAGATCCTGACCGCGCGCCTCGTGGATCGCAGCATCCGGCCGCACTTCCCCGATGGCTTTCGCTGCGAGACGCAGGTCTTTGCGACGGTGATGAGTTTCGATGCGGACATCGATGCGGCCGCGATGGCGATCACCGGGGCCTCGGCTGCACTGACCATCTCGCCGATTCCCTGGGGCGGTCCCGTGGCGGGCGTGCGTGTCGCCCGCATCGACGGTGAGCTGAAGCTGTTCCCGGCCATGGCCGAGCGCAAGCGCGCCGACCTCGATCTGGTCGTCTCGGTCACTCGCGAGGGTTTGGTCATGGTGGAGGGAAGTGCGGGGGAGGTCGCCGAAGAGGTGTTGATCGCAGCGTTGGAGGAAGCGCAGAAGGGAGCGCTGCCGCTTCTGGAAGTCCAGGAGCAGATGCGCTCGGCGGTGGGGCGTGAGAAGCGGGCGTTCGAAACCGCCGCGCCGGACTCCGAGCTCGTGGCCAAGGCGGCGTCTCTACTGGCTCCGCATGTCGAGGCGCTCTTCTCGGCGCCGAGCAAGCGCGAGCGTTCCGAAAGGACCCAGACCGTGCTGGGCGAAGTGGTGGTGGACCTCGCATCCGAGGACGGCGAGGACGATTCGGGTGCGCAAGATGCGGCGCGGCACGCGCTGCGTGACGTGATCCGCGACCGGGCGCTTGCGGGACAGCGTCTCGATGGACGCGGTATCGAAGAGGTACGGCCCATCTCGGGTGAGGTGGCGTGGCTGCAGAGCGCGCACGGCTCGAGCCTCTTCTCGCGCGGCGAGACCCAGGCGGTGGTGACCTGCACACTCGGGACGGGCGAGAACGAGCAGCTCATCGAGGATCTCCACGGCGTGCACAAGGAGGCGTTCCTCTTGCACTACAATTTCCCGCCCTACTCGGTGGGTGAGGTGCGGCCCATGCGGGGGCCCAGCCGTCGCGACATCGGTCACGGCACACTCGCCCGCTGGGCGCTGCGGGCGGTGCTGCCCGAAGCGGATGCTTTTCCTTTCACCATTCGCGTGGAGTCGGAGATCACCTCGTCCAACGGCTCCTCGTCCATGGCGACGGTGTGCGGCGGCTCGCTGGCGCTGATGGATGCCGGCGTGCCCATTCGCGAACCCGTGGCGGGGATCGCCATGGGATTGATTGCCTCGGGCGATCGCAGCGTCATCCTGACCGACATCCTCGGCGACGAGGACCACCTGGGCGACATGGACTTCAAGGTGGCCGGTACGGCCGGCGGCATCACGGCGGTTCAGCTCGACAACAAGCTCGGCAGTCTGCCGCGCGAGGTGCTCGCGCGGGCTCTGGAGCAGGCCCGGAAAGGGCGGCTGCACATCCTCGAGCAGATGCGGGGCATCTGCCCGCAGCCACGTGCCGAACCGCCGGCTCACGCGCCGCGCGTGCTCTTCCGACAGATCCGCCCAGCGCGCATTCGCGATCTGATCGGTCCCGGCGGCCGGCACATCAAGAGCGTTCAGAGCGAGACGGGGGTAAAGGTCGACGTGGGCGACGACGGGCGCGTGCGCATCTATGGACCGCCCGGCGCCCGCTTGAAGGAAGCCGATCAGCGCGTGCACTTCCTGACCGGCGAGCCGCGCGTGGGGGGCATCTACCGCGGCCGTGTGGCGGGCGTCACCGAGTTCGGCTGCTTCGTGGAGCTCTTCCACGGCATCGACGGGCTGGTGCACGTATCTGATCTGGACACGACCCAGGTCGAGCACCCTTCGCAGGTCGCAACCGTGGGGGAGGAGATGGTCGTCAAGGTGCTGGGTGCCTCCCCGGAGGGGAAGATCCGTCTGTCGCGGAAGGAGGCGTTAGGGGCATCCGACGCGGAGATCGAAGGCTAGCGCAACCCCTTCAGCTCCGCGACGGTTTCCTGGCACAGGTCTGCGAGCAATGCGCTCATCGCGCCGACCAATGCATCGTACTCGTCCGTCTCGGGCGCCGCGCGGCGGAACTCTGAACGGTGCTCGACCAACGGCTTGCGCCCCGTGTCGTCCATCACCCACCAGCGCACCGCCAGATGCGCCTCCCCCGTCGCCAGGCGCAGGAGTTTGCGCAGCCCGTTGGGCAGGCCGCTCGTGTCGATCTGGAGGCTGCGGCCTTTGGCCAGGTCGTTCAGATGCGAGACGTAGACGACGGGACTCGATTTCGCGGCGTACATCCGATTCGGACGGAACACCGCTCCCCAACGTTCACTTCCCGGAGAGGTGGATGAGCAAAGTGACGCCGTCCGGCTGTTCAAATGAGGCTGTGGCCTTCACGCCCTTTCCGTCCTCTACTCACCCTCCAGTTCGGCAAGCTTCCGGCGGCCACCGCTGTTGGCGGGGTTGAGCTCGAGGGATCGGTGATAGTACACGACCGCCAGATTGCGATTGCCCTGCGTCATGTAGGCTTCGCCGAGACTGTCAAAGGCATTGAAAGATTTCGGGAAGGCCTCCGTGTTGAGCTTGAAGACCTCGATGGCCTCGGCGTGCTTGCCGTCGGCCAGCAGTCGATAGCCCATGTCATTGAACTCGGTCTCGTCGTGATAATAGGTGCCCGCGTCGCTCTTCCGCATCTCGCGGTAGGCCTCGACAGCCGCGGCGATCTCCGACTCCTCGATGATCCGCTCCATGCGCAGCGCCGCCGATTCGCCATAGTACTTGGCGCAGCGGAAGCCGACGTTGAAATCGACCCAGTTACTCTGCAGGCCCGTGCGGATGTAGACCCGGCTGCAGTAGGGCCCCGTGTGCCAGCCGCCCCCGCGCAGGCCGCGGAACTTGCCGTGCCCCGGCCCCGTGGGATTCCGCTGCGGACTCACGGCATAGTAGTCGTAGTCGTACCAGTCGCTGACCCACTCGGCGACATTGCGCGTCATGTCGTAGAGACCATGGCCGTTGGGTGGAAAACTCCCCACGGGGGAGGGCGCGCCGTCGCCCGTGAAGCCGCTCGGTGCGTACAACGTCGAATCCATCTCGTCCCCGTGCGAGTAGTTGCGGGTGATGAGGCCCCCGCGGGCGGCGTACTCCCACTCGGCTTCCGTGGGCAGGCGGGCGCCGCGCCACGTAGCGTACGCGGTCGCATCCAGCCAGCTCACCCCGACGACCGGGTGGTCGGGATGGTCGAGACCGCTGCGATAGACGTCCAGGCCCCAGAACTCGGGCAGCTTGTGATCCGTTGCCTCGCAGAACTCGAAGTACTGCGCGTTGGTGACCTCATACTTGTCGATGTAGAAGGGATCGATCCAGACCTTGTGTTGGGGACTGAAGTCCTGGTGACCTTCCTTGCCCATGAGGAACTCGCCCCGGGGGATGAGCGCCATCTCGGCTTCCTCGGAGGGGGGCGCTGGCGTCTTCTCCACGACCGGCTCTTCCCTTTTCGCGCACGAGAGGAGCAGCAACGTAACCAGGACGAATCCTCCCGCCCACCGGGCCATGCCCACGATCGGTTCGATGGTCCACCTCATTAGCGAGCCTCCTCCTTTGGGGGATCCGTCCTCCTCGTACAACTCCCGTCTGCGAGATTCAAGCAGTTCGTCGGCCAATCCGCGTGCGCCGGCGAGCTTCCCTGAGGCGCTGCCCGTTCACGCAACCTGTTCGGGACTGAGCTTGGAGAGATAGAGCGGGGGAGACGCGGTGACGATCGCCAGCTCAATCCCCTTCCATGCGGCTAGTTAGATGACTTGCCAAAATCTCCCATGAACAGGACCCGAGCGCAAGGCGTACTGTGGGTGAGTGTGGAGACGAACGCGGATGAGACCGAGGGGCACACGGCTGTCTGGGAGTTCGAGTTGTGGGACGCGATCTTGCGCCCCGCCGAGATCCATGTGCGCTCGGAAATCCCCTTCTAGACGCCCGGGTGACTTCTGTCACCGGCTGCTAGAACCGGAATCGAATCCCGGCCATCATACGCAGCTCGATCTCCGGCTGGTTGATGGCCTCGTCGGCATCATCGTACTCGTAGTCCTCGCGGGGGCTGACATTCTCGTTGTCGGGGTTGTATGCGGCGGCGGTGAGCCCCCGATGAGCGGATAGGCAAGATCCAGTCGATGGGTCCAGACCCTGCCGTGCTTCTCGGGTACACCGCTCGTGGCGTTGTTGATGAAGATCCGGCGTGCCTCGGCGGGCTTGCCCGGATCGAGCGTCTGGTAGCCGGTCCCCAGCCGCGCGGTGAGGGGTAGGCTGGGGGTGAATTCGCTCACCGCGAAGCTGGCCTCGAAGCCGGGCCCGCCAGTGTAGCCTGCCAGCAAGGAACCGTGCCATTCGATCGCCGTTGCGACCGGCACCAGTGCGCCCGCGATCGCGAGCGCTGCGAATGCATGGGCCATGCGTCCGGCTGCCATGGTGCAACCTCCCCTTGGGATCCCCGCACGAAACAGGGGTGCCTGTGACACCTGGGTATCATTCGTTCATGCGGAGATGCGCCATCGCCCGCGCATGCAAGAAACCACCGGGCACGACCCGGTGGCTTCCGCGTCATCGCTCGACCCGTTGAGCGCTACTCCAGAACGTGGATCTTCTTCTCGGCGCACATGTCCTTGAGGATCTGCGGCCACACGGTGACGCTCACCTCGCCCAGGTGGGCCTTCTTCAGAAGTGACATGTAGGTACGCGCCTGACCAATGCCGCCGCCGATGCTGAGCGGGATCTCGCCGTTCAGAATCGACTTGTGGTAGGGCATCTTGAGGAAGTCGAGTTGTCCGGTCATCTCGCACTGCTGGCGCAGGGTCTCCGCATTCACGCGAACACCCATGGAGGTCAGCTCGTGGCGGCGCCGGGTTACCGGGTTCCAGACGAGGATGTCGCCGTTCAGGCCGTGCATCGTCCGGCCGTCCGCGGACTTCGTCTCGGTCACCCAATCGTCGTAGTCGGCCGCGCGCATCTCGTGCGGGTAACCGTCCGCGAGCGTCCAGCCAATACCGATGATGAAGACCGCCGGGTGCTCTTGGAGGATCTCCGTCTCACGCTGCTTGCGCGGCAGGTCGGGATAGCGCTCGCGGATTTCCTCGGCGTGCAGGAACGTCAGATCGTCCGGGAGGTCGGGGTACTTGTCGGTCTTCAACTGCGGGAAGAGTTCCTGGACGTGGTTCTCGGCGCCCTTGATCACCTTCCAGATCTTGGCCACGACATCCTTGAGGTTGTCCAGGTTGCGGTCCTCCGCCGTGATCACCTTCTCCCAGTCCCACTGATCGACGTAGGCACTGTGGTCGTGATCCAGGAAGTAGTCCTTGCGAACGGCCCGCATGTCGGTGTTCAAACCCTCGCCGACGTCCATGCCGAACTGT
>JAUVTV010000148.1 GCA_030601305.1 Candidatus Eiseniibacteriota bacterium
CGGCGGCGGCGGCGTGCACCCGGGCGAGTGAATCGCCCGCGGCTCTCGGAGGCCAGGCCAGAGAATCTCCGGACGCCGCGAGCACCCGCGCGAGCGAATCGCCGGCGACAGAGCGGTGCGGGCCCGGCCGCGCCTCCCCCATGCGCGCCAAGCGGAGTGAATCGGACCGCGCCTCGCGAGCCCGGGAGAGCGAATCCATTCGGGCTCGCTGCAATGCGATCAGGGAATCGGAACGCGCTTTCGCGATCGCCCCAACCGAATCGGTCACGATGAGCGCCGCGGTCCTGAGCGAATCGGCCCACAGCCCGGCCGCCTGCGCGGCCGCTCGCGCGACGGCCACATCGGGCGAAAGGTCCACCTGATCTTCGACGTACGCCTCGGCCTCGGCACGCCGTGCGGCAAGGACCGAATCCGGTAGCGCCGCGACTGCCGGCGCGGGCGGCAGGGAGTCCGGTGACGAGGCCAGGGTGTCGGGCACCACCGCCGAGGTGTCAGGCATCTCCGTGAATGCCTCGGCAATCACCGCAGACGTGTCAGGCATCTCCATGAATGCCTCGGCAATCACCCCAGATGTGTCGCGCATCACAGCGAGCGTGTCGGCCTCCGCAACCGGAGGTCTCAGACCGAACGCCGAATCCGCGAAAACCCATGCGACCCCGGCCACCGAATCGCGCAGGGCGTGGGTGAAGGCGGTCAGCGAGTCGGCATACGCTTGCGCCGAGTCAGCCACCGCGGTGATCTGCCGGACCACGACCGAGTCCGCGACCATCGCACGGACCGCATCGACCGAGTCGGCATACGCCTTCTGCGCGGCGACCAGGGCAGCCGCCTCCGCCGCCACGATCGAGTCGGCCGCCGCCAGGACGGCCAAGGAGTCGGTGCGGTGCTGTTCGCGAGTGCGCGCCCGGCTGAGCAGCACATCGAGTTCGGACAGGCGCTCCTGCGGATAACCGATCTCCTTCAGGTAGTCCAAGGAGCGCTCGGCCTGCGGGCTCGCGGGGTAGCTCTCGATGACCTTCTCGAATCCACTCGTGGCTTCAGCGACCGAATCGAGCTCCGTATAGTAGATCCACGCGCGCGCGTACGCGGCGCGCACCGCAGCGTCGCTTCCCGGGAAGTCGCTCTCCACCGCGCGGTACTGATCCAGCGAGGTCGTGAGATCGTTTCCCTCGAAGAAGGAGAACTCGGCCACCTTGAGCGCGGCGCTCGCGCGTTGCTCGCGATCGGCCTTCTCGGAATCCGTCGACGCCTGCAGCTCCTCGAGATACTTGAGGTTTTTCAACCGCCGCTTGGCCTGCTCGATGAAGACCGACTGGCCGCGGGCCCGCGACGCTTGGTCATAGGCTTCACGCGCCTTCTCGTAGTCCTGCAGGCTCACCTCGTACGTGTACCCCAACCGGAAGTCGGCCTCGATGCCCAGCGCGCGGTTGTTGAAATTCTTGGAGACGGTATCCAGGTGCTCGATCGCCTCCGCGTGCCGTCCGCGGCGGTTCTCCGCCTCGGCCATGGCCAGCCAGACCCGCCCGCCGTTCTCGTTGCGTTCGGCGTCCTCGGGAAGAATGCGGTGGTAGATGTCGAGGGCATCGCCGTTCTCCCCGAGCCGCACGAGGCAGGCCCCCGCGTTGAGCTGCGCCTCGAAGTAGAGCTCATCGTCGCGGGTGGTGTTTGCCAGATCTCGATAGGCCACCAGCGCGCTGTCGTACTCGCCTTCGTCGAAGTAGATCTTGCCCATCCGTTCGAGGGCCTTCTCGCGCACCTCGCGCGTGCTCGATTCCTCGAGAATCCGGCCGTATTCCCGCAGGGCGCTGCGGTAGTCGAACTCGAGCTCGAGGCCTTCCGCCGCGGTGAGCAGGATCTCGTCCTTGCGATCGAAATCGGGATGTTCGCGCACCAGACGGGCGAAGATGCGCGTCGCGGTCGGGTAGTTGCGCATGCGATGATAGCTGAGCCCCGTGTAGAAGAGCGCCTCGGGAACGTGATCCGACTCCGGGTAGTGGAGGACCAGCTCGTTGAACTTCTTGATGGCGGTCTCGTACTCCTTCTTGCCGTAGTAGGAGGCGCCCATGAGGAAGAGCGCTTCGTCGATGCCCGCGCGCCACCCGCCGCCGTGCTGCATGATCACCTTGGCGCACTTCTCGATCGCCTTGTCGTAGTTGGCCGCCGCTTCCGGGGAGAGCTTGTCGGACCTCGACTTCTTCTGCGCCTCCTGCGCTTTCGCGTAGTACCTCTTGGCGTGATAGAAGGTGTTGAAGTAGGCGCAACTCGTGGAGAGAATCGCGGCACAGAGGATGAGCGCACCCCAGCGCGCCGCGCACCGCGCTCCGCTCACACGCTTCTGATGGTGCCGCCGGAAGATCATGACACCCCAAAACAAGCAGGTCCTGCGACGCCCGCCTAGCCGGCCGCGAAATCTCGGCCTAGAGGAGTTGCGACTGCAATCTCTCGGACGGAGAGAAGGTCAACTTCTCGGCGTGCGTCACGTGTCCGCCGCAGACCGTCATTCGCACCTGGCCGCGCAGCCGCCATTCGCGGAAGGGGCAGTTGCGGGACTTGGAAGCGAAGGCCTCGGGGTCGACCGTCCACGCGGCGGCTGGATCGAAGATGGTGAGATCCGCATCCTCTCCGAGACGGATGCGTCCGCCTCCCCAACCAGCGATCTCGGCCGGGCCGGTGGCCAGCAGCCTCACGATTCGTGACAGCGCGATCCCCTCCCGATGGTGGAGGTATTCCAGCGTCACGCCAAGCACCGTTTCCAGTCCGATCATACCGGGTGGGACGGCTTCCAGTTCCTGGTCCTTGGCCTGCTGGGTGTGAGGGGCATGGTCGCTGGCGATGATGTCGATCGTGCCGTCGCGGATCCCGGCGAGAAGCGCCTGGCGGTCCTCCTCTTCACGCAGGGGGGGGTTGACCCGGAAGACGGGGTCGTAGCTGATCAGCGACTCGTCGGTCAGCGAGAGGTAGTGCGGGGCCGTCTCGCCGGTCACCTTGATCCCGCGCGCCTTGGCCTCGCGGACGATCTCCACCCCCCGGCGCGTGCTGATGTGCGCCACGTGCAGGCGCGCACCGGTGAGTTCCGCGAGGCGCACGTCGCGCGCAATGGCGATATCCTCCGCGGCCGCCGGCATGCCCCGGAGACCGAGCACCGTGGACCAGTAGCCCTCGTTCATCACGCCCCCGCGCGAGAGATCGAGCTCTTCGGCGTGTGTGATGACCAAGAGATCCCAGGTGCGCGCGTACTCGAGGACGCGGCGCATCACCTGGGCGTGGGCGACCGGGCTGCCGTCATCGGAGACGGCCACGGCCCCGGCCGTCTGCAGCTCGCGCATCTCGGTGAGCTCGCACCCGTCGCGCCCCTTGGTCGCGGCGGCCACCGGGAAGACGCGGGCGTGGCCCGCCTCCGCCGCGCGCCGGATGAGGAATTCAACCAGTCCGCGCCCGTCGATCGGGGGATTCGTGTTGGGCATCGCCCCGAGGCGCGTGAAACCGCCGATCGCGCCAGCCCGCGTCCCGCTCTCGATCGTCTCGGCGTCCTCGCTCCCCGGCTCGCGCAGGTGAACGTGCAGATCGCCGAAACCCGGGGCGCACACGATCCCATTCAGATCGACGGTGAGGTCGGCCTCGCGGGCAATCTCCGGCGCGATCGCCTCGATGCGCCCGCGACGCAGGAAGAGGTCGCGCCGTTCGTCGAGGTCACTCGCCGGATCAATCAGATGGCCGCCGCGCAGCAGAACGGTCTCGGCCGCGTCCCAGTAGCGTTTCGCCTCGTGTGTGGTTGTCATCCCGTGGTTCCCCTCTGCGGCCGAGCAGCTACCTGCCGGCCGGCCGCGCACTGACCAGCATCTCGCCGCCCGCGATGTCCTCCGGGGGTGTGCCGCCGCTCACCAGGTAGAGCACGGCCATGCGTACGGCCACGCCGTTGGTCACCTGCTCGAGGATCACCGAGCTGGGACCATCGGCCAGATCGGGTTGGATCTCGACGCCGCGGTTGATCGGACCCGGATGCATGATGAGCACCTCGGGCGCGGCGACCTTGAGGTGGGCTTTCTCCAGACCGTAGGTCATCGCGTACTCGCGCAGCGTGGGCAGCATGGCGCTCTTCTGCCGCTCGAGCTGGAGCCGCAGCAGGTAGATGACGTCGGCGTCGCGCAGCGCCTCCTCGAGGCTGCCGGCCACCTTGGCCCCCATGCGCTCCACCTCCGGCGGGAGCAGTGTCCAGGGCGCCGCCAGCGTGACCTCGGCGCCCAGCTTGGTCAGTCCCCAGATGTTCGAGCGCGCCACGCGGCTGTGGGCGATGTCCCCCAGGATGGCGACCTTCAATCCCGCGATGCGCCCCTTCTTCTCGCGGATCGTGTAGAGGTCGAGGAGCGCCTGCGTGGGATGCTCGTGCTGCCCGTCCCCGGCGTTGACCACGTGTGCGCGCAGGTTGCGCGCCAGGTAGTCGGGCACGCCCGAAGCCCAGTGCCGGACGACCACGACGTCGACCTGCATCGCCTCGATGTTCTGGATCGTATCGCGCAGCGACTCGCCCTTGGTGACGCTCGACCCGGCCACCGAGAAGTTCACCGTGTCCGCGCTCAGGCGCTTCTCGGCCAATTCGAACGAGAGCCGCGTGCGCGTGCTCGCCTCGAAGAAGGCGTTGCACACGGTGGCCCCCCGGAGAGCCGGCACCTTCTTGATCGGTCGGTCGAGCACCTCGCGGAACGACCGGGCCGTATCGAGGATGGTCAGGATTCCCTCGGGACTCAATGTCTCGATGCCGAGCAGGTGTCGCATCGCCATGGCGCGCTCTCCTCGCAGATCTCGCCCTGCGGGCGGTTACGCCTCCTCTTCCCCCAGCACCGAGATCGTGGCCTCGTCGCGACCGTCGGTCTCCTGCAGGTAGACCTTGACGATCTCGCGGTGGGAAGTCGGCACGTTCTTGCCAACGAAGTCGGCGCGGATGGGCAGTTCGCGGTGACCGCGATCGACGAGCACCGCGAGCTGGATGGTCCGCGGACGGCCGAAGTCCATCACCGCATCGAGCGCCGCGCGCACCGTGCGACCGGTGAAGAGCACATCGTCGATGAGCACCACCACCGCGTTTTCCACGGAAACCGGGATCTCGGTGGACTCGACCAGCGGATTGGGTGCGACCTTGTGAACGTCATCGCGGTAGAGGGTGATGTCCAAGACGCCCAAGGGCACCTCTTCGCTCTCGATGTCCGCGATTGTCTTGCGGATGCGTTCAGCCAGCGGCGCCCCGCGCTTGCGGATCCCGACCAGGATCATCTGGTCGATGCCGCCGTTGGCCTCGACGATTTCGTGGGAGATACGCACGACGGCGCGGCGAATCTCGTCCGCGTTCATGATGATCGCTTTGCGCTTCAGATTCATGGCGTTCCCTCGGC
>JAUVTV010000197.1 GCA_030601305.1 Candidatus Eiseniibacteriota bacterium
GGAAGGACTCGGACGGTGCGCCGCGTCGCAATGTCATCCTGATCCTGCTCGATACGGTGCGCGTCGATCGGCTCGGTTGCTACGGCAGCGCGATGGGCCTCACACCCGAGATCGACCGCTTCGCCGAGACCGCGGTCCGCTTCGAGCAGGCGTTCGCGCACGCCCCATGGACGCTGCCCTCGGTAGCCTCCCTCTACACCTCGCGTCACCCGATGCAGCACGGTGCCGGTGGCCACCTGGGATCCTTCCGGATGCTTCCCGAACGGGCGGTCACCCTGGCCGAGGTCTTCCGGCGGCAGGGCCTCTCTACCGGAGCCATCCTCAACGTGCTCTTCCTCAGCGAGACACTGGGCATGACGCAGGGCTTTGCCAGCGTGGACCCGTCGGTGCACGCGGACGACAACGTGAGCGGCCGCCGCGCCGGCCCGACGACCGACGCCGCTCTGGGCTACATCGACAGCCAGGGAGACCGGCCATTCCTCCTGCTGGTGCACTACTTCGACGCCCACTTGACCTACGATCCCCCGCAACCGTATCGCCGACGCCACGCCGATCCGCAGGATCGCGAGGGGACCGACTACCTGTTCGGGACCGTTCGGGACATGCTCCACTTCCGGCGCGGGGAGATCCAGCTGGACGATGCGATGCTCGGGCGGCTGGAGAAGCTGTACGACGGGGAGATCGCGTACCTGGACCACGAGGTCGGCCGGCTACTGGATGGCCTTGCAAACCGCGGCCTGGAGGGCAACACGGTCGTCGTGATCACCGCCGATCACGGCGAGGAATTCCTCGACCACGATGGTTTCGAGCATGGCCACACCCTCTACGACGAGCTGCTTCATGTGCCGCTCCTCATCCGCACACCCGAGATGACGACCGCGCGATCCGTGAGCGCGACCGTGCGCCAGATCGATCTTGCGCCCACGCTCTGCGAGCTCGCCGGTGTGTCGCCGGACACGAGCTTCGACGGCGAGAGCTTGGCCGGGCTGATGGCGGGCGCCCGGGTTCCCGAGCGATCCGTGCTCTCCCAGGGCAACATGTGGGGCCCCAGCGGCGCCGCGTGGCGTGCCGCCAGCTACAAGATGATCCGGGAAGCGGGATCCATGAGCGCGGAGCTGTACGACATCACGGCCGACCCGGGCGAGCAGACGAACGTCTGCGGCGAGGTCCCCGAGCGGTGCGCGGCCATGGTTCAGGATCTCAACCTCGTCCTGAGACGCCTGGCGGCGGAAGCGGCCCCCGGCGAGTCTCCCACCCTCAGCGAGCGCGACATCCAGCGCCTGCGTGCGCTCGGCTACCTCAAGTAACCCCCCGGGACTGGACCCGCCCGCCCCCCGTGGGCTATGGTTGCGTTCCCCAAGAGCGGATGCCTTGGCCAGAGGAGGAGATGCGCGATGGCGTCGTACAACGAGCTGCGGACGCTGATCCGGCGGCACAAGATCGAAATGGTGGATCTCAAGTTCGTCGACCTCTTTGGTCGCTGGCATCACGTGACGCTTCCCACGGGGTCGTTCGATGCGCGCACCTTCGAGCGGGGCGTCCCGTTCGACGGTTCGGGCGTCGCCGGTTTTCGCCGCAAGGAAGCCGGCGACATGGCCTTGATCCCCGATCCCGCAACGGCGCTCCTCGACCCCTTTTGGGAAATCCCCACGCTGAGCATCATCTGCCGGGTCGTGGAAGCGGACACGCAAGACGAATTCACCCGCGATCCGCGCGTCATCGCGCAGCGCGCCGTGCGTTACATGAAGCAGCTCGGCATCGCCACGCGTAGCCTCTGGATGGCGGAGCTGGAGTTCTACGTCTTCAGCCAGGTCGCCTACGCCAACGACGTGAACCACGCCTTCTATCAGATCGACTCGGAGGAAGCCGATTGGAACACGGCGTCCGGGGAAGAGAATCAGATGGGTCACAACATCCCCCACAAGGGCGGCTATCATGCGATCCCGCCGCTCGACCGGCTCTCGGGGCTGCGCGCCGAGATGTCGCGCATGATCGAGCAGGCCGGCATGCCGGTGCGCTATCACCACCACGAGGTCGGGGGACCCGGGCAGTGCGAAATCGAGCTGACGCGGCAGCCGCTACTGAAGACCGCCGACGGCATCATGTGGGCCAAGTACGTGATCAAGCGGCTGGCGGTGCGCAAGAACCGCAGCGCGACCTTCATGCCCAAGCCGCTCTATGACGAGGCCGGTTCCGGGATGCACTTCCACCAGAACCTGATGAAGGGCAACCGCAATCTCTTCTTCGATCGCAACGGCCCTCATGGCCTGAGCGACACCGCTCTGCACTACATCGGTGGGCAGTTGAAGCACGGACGCGCGCTCCTTGCGCTGACCAACCCAAGCACGAACTCGTACAAGCGGCTCGTGCCCGGCTTCGAGGCTCCCACGCTCCTCTTCTACGGTGTGGCCAATCGCAGCGCGGCGATCCGCATTCCCAAGTACGCCAACGAGGCGGCCGAGCAACGCATCGAGTACCGCCCGTCGGACGCGACGGCGAACGTCTATCTGTCGATGGCCGCCATGTTGATGGCGGGGTTGGACGGCATCCGCAAGAGAATCGACCCGCGCAAGCGGGGCTGGGGGCCGATCGACGAGGACATCAAGTCGTTGTCGAAGGCCAAGCTGCGCAAGATCGTGCCCGTCCCGACGTCGCTGCGCGAATCGCTCCAGGCCCTGGAGGAGGACCACCGTTTCCTCACGGAAGGGGGCGTTTTCCCGGAGGACTTCTTCCCGGTCTGGATCGATCGCAAGATCCGGCACGAGGCGGACGCGATCCGCAACCGGCCGCATCCGTACGAGATGAGCCTCTATTTCGACATCTGATCTCCTGCCACTGATCTCCAGCCAAGATCTCCAGCCACGCTCTCCAGCCAAGCTCGCCTGCCACGGATCTCCCGCC
>JAUVTV010000145.1 GCA_030601305.1 Candidatus Eiseniibacteriota bacterium
CGTCATCATCGACTACACGCGCGAGATGGTGGGCCTGGTCGTCTTGGAGCATGAGGAGCACAAAGACGAGATCATCGCGGTTGGACAATACGGCATCGACGAGCGTCTGCACACCGCCGAGGTCGCGCTCGTCGTGCGCGATGACTATCAAGGTCGGGGCATCGGCGGCGAGCTGTTGGCCTTCCTCACGCACCTGGCCAAGAACCAGGGACTCTTGGGCTTCACCGCGGAGGTCCTCATCGAGAATTACCCCATGATGCGCCTCTTCGAGAAGATGGGTTTCGATACCGAGCGCCGCACGTCCGAAGGCGTCCGCGAGCTCCGCATGCGATTCCGAGGGAAGTCATGACCGGGTCCGCTTCCGACATCGGCTACCTCTTCGAGCCTCGATCCGTGGCCGTCATCGGGGCTTCCCACAATCCCGCGAAGATCGGCTACAAGATCCTGCAGAACATCGTGAACGGGGGCTACCGCGGGCGCATCTATCCGGTCAATCCCAGGGGTGGCGAGATCTTGGGTCAAGCCGTGGTTCCTTCGGTCGATGAGATCGGCGGCGAGCTGGACGTGGTCTGCACCTGCGTGCCGAGTCAGTACGTCTTCGAGACGGTCAAGACGTGCGCGCGCAAGGCGGTCAAGTTCAACCTGGTGATCAGTTCAGGCTTCTCCGAGGTGGGCAATATCGAGGGGGAGCGCGAGATTACGAACTATGCAACGAAACACGGCATGCGCATCCTGGGCCCGAACATCTTCGGCATGTTCTCGGCCCGCGCATCCCTGGACATGACCTTCGGCCCCGGCGGGATCCAGCCGGGCAACGTCGCCATCATCACGCAGAGCGGCGCGTTGGGTCTGGCGATGATCGGCAAGACCGCGGTCGAGAACATCGGCATCTCGGCGATGATCTCCGTGGGGAACAAGGCCGACATCGCCGAGGCCGATCTACTCGAGTATCTGGTCGACGATGAGCAGACAGAGAGCATCTTGATGTACATCGAGGGGATCCGCGACGGCGCGCCGCTCGTCGAGATGCTCAAGCGTGCCGCCCGCAAGAAGCCCGTTATCGTGATCAAGTCCGGCCGGTCGAAGCGCGGCGCCTCTGCGGCGGCTTCGCACACCGGGTCGCTGGCCGGCTCGGACGACATCTTCAGCGCGATCATGCGCCAATGCGGTGTCCTGCGCGCCGAGAGCGTCAAGGAGGGTTTCGACCTCTGCAAGTTCCTCTCGAACACGAGTCGTCCGGCGGGTCCCAATGCCGTCATCATCACCAACGGCGGGGGGATCGGGGTTCTGGCGACAGATGCCTGCGAGAAGTACGGCGTCGGGCTTCTCGATGATGCCGAAGGCCTCCGCGAGACCTTTGGGCCGGTCACGCCCGACTTCGGTTCGACGAAGAACCCGATCGATCTCACCGGCGGAGCCACCTCCGATCACTACGCCGCGGCGCTGGATGCGGCGCTGGAGAACCCCGCCATCCACACCGTCGTCGCCCTCTACTGCGAGACCGCGGTTTTCGATGCGGAGAACCTGGCACCGATGATCCAGGAGAGCAGTCGGAAGTACCAGGCGGGAGAGAAGCCCATCGTCTTCTCGGCGTTCGGCGGCCGCAGCACCGCGGATGCGCTCTCCACGTTGTCGAAGCAGCGCATTCCGATCTTCGACGACGTCTACGCGGCGGTGGCCTGCCTGGGCGGTCTGTACGCGCAGCACGACTACGCGAAGCATCCCCCCGAGCGGTCCGTGGAGATCGCGCTGGACTTCGCCGCCATCGACGCGGTCCTGCGGGGAGCGCGGCGCGAAGGGCGCAGCTTTCTCCTGGCCGCGGAGGGTCAGCGCCTCATGGAGATCGTCGGCATCCCGATGCCGCTGAGTCGCATGGCGCGAAACCTGGACGACGCGGTGGCCGCCGCCGAGGCGATCGGCTATCCGGTGGTGATGAAGATCGTCTCGCGCGATATCCTGCACAAGAGCGACGCGGGCGGCGTGGCCCTCGATCTCGAGGACCGTGAGGAAGTGATCGACGCCTACCAGGCGATCATGAGGAGTTGCCGGGCGGCGGTGCAGGGGGCGCACATCACCGGAGTCGAGGTCTCCGAGATGGTGAAGTCCGGCGTGGAGCTGATCGTGGGTGGCCGCCGCGACCCCGGCTTCGGGCCGGTGGTGATGTTCGGGCTCGGCGGCATCTACGTGGAGGTCATGAAGGACGTGTCCTTCCGGGCGGTTCCGCTGGGCCGGGCGGAGGTGCTCGGAATGATGGAGGAGATTCGCGCCTATCCGCTGCTTCTGGGCGTGCGCGGCGAGGAGCGGAAGGACATGAACAGCGTGGTCGACGCCATTCTCAAGGTGGCGACGATGATCCGCAGATGCGAGGGTATCTCGGACATAGAGATCAATCCCCTCGTGGTGTATGAAGAGGGGGCGGGATCCAGGGCGGTGGATGTCCGGGTCCTGCTAGCCAGCGCCGAGGGAGGTGGACCCGATGCATAGACTGATCATTGCATCCATGCGCGCAAGCGCCGGCAAGACCAGCATGATCGTGGGCCTGGGCCAGCGGCTGGGGAAGCGCGCGGGCTATCTGAAGCCGTTCGGCGACCGCTTGCTCTACCGCAAGAAACGGCTTTGGGACCGTGACGCCGCGCTGGTGGCCAGTATCCTCGGGCTCAGCGAGAATCCCGAGGACATGAGCCTCGGTTTCGATCACTCGAAGCTGCGCTTCATGTACGATGCCGACAGCACGAAAGAGAAGCTGAACGAGGTTCTCTCCCGCGTGGAGCAGGACGCCGACCTGGTCTTCATCGAAGGCGGCAAACACATCGGCTACGGCATCTCGGTCCACCTTGACGCACTCACCCTGGCACGGTACACGGGTGGAGCGCTCGTCATCGTCGTCAGTGGCCACGAGGATGCGATCCTCGACGACGTCACTTTCATTCAAGCCCACCTCGACGTCCGCGATCTGCACTTCGGCGGTATCATCATCAACAAGGTCCACGATCTCGAGGATTTCCGGAACACGCACGTGCCGCTCATCGCGGAGCTGGGGATTCCCGTGCGGGGCGTGGTGCCCTACGTCGAGGAGTTGACCTACCTGTCGTTGGGCTTCCTGGCCGATGCGCTCTTCGCGAAGGTGATTGCCGGGGAAGGTGGTCTGGACCGGGTCGTCAAGAGCATCGTCGTCGGGGCAAGCTCGACCGATGCCGCCCGGCGCCATCCGCTCTTCAGCAAGAAAGAGAAGCTGGTCGTGACCAGCGGTGACCGCAGCGACATGATCCTCGCCGCTCTGGAGTCGGGCAGTGCCGGGATCGTGGTCACCAACAACATCTTCCCACCGCCGAACATCCTATCCATGGCGACGGATCGAAACACGCCGCTGCTGCTCGCCTCGGCCGACACCTACGAGGTGGCCAAGCAGCTCGACGACATCGAGGCTCTTCTGGGGCGGGACGAGAAGAACAAGATCGAACGGCTCGCCAAGCTGGTCGAAGAGCACGTCGATCTGAAGGCCGTCCTCTCGTCCTGACGGAACCGGAGGCACCCCGCGGTGGTTATACCCTCCCTATGTCCGGGGAGGTTTCCATGAAGACACTCAACTTCCGGGTCGACGGGCTCCACTGCGCCGGCTGTGTGCAGGCGGTGGAGAAGGCCCTGCGTTCGGTGGACGGCGTCGAGTCGGCGAGCGTCAACCTGGCCACCGGATCGGCATCCGTGGCCGTGACCGCCGGCCGGCCGCAGTCCGAGGGCCTCGTGGAAGCTGTCGCCGCGGCCGGCTACGCGCTGAGTCTGCGGGAGGAGCCGGGGGCTGAACGTCACGAGGCGGCGGCGGCGGCCGACACCCGCCAGCTGAACGCCGCCCGCCGCGGCATGCTGCTCGCCTGGGTCGTCACCTTCCCGGTCATGGTGTGGATGATCCCGGAGATGTTCTTTGGCATCATGTGGCCCACGCCGCTCCTCTTCCATGCGGGCATGACGCTCCTTGCCGCGCTCGGGGTGTTCGTCGCCGGCGGGTCTACGCTCGCGAGTGCGGCCCGCTCGCTGCGCATGCGCGCCCCCAGCATGGACGTCCTCATCGCCCTCGGCTCCCTGGCCGCGCTGGTGACGGGCGCAGGCGCGGTCCTGGGCGGTCTGGGTGTGACGGCGCCCATCCTCAACTACGCCGGCATCGCTCCCATGATCATGGCCTTTCATCTCAGCGGACGCTACGTGGAGTCGCGCGCGCGCGGACGAGCGTCGGAAGCCATCCGCCGCCTGCTCACCCTGGGGGCCAAGACGGCACGCGTCGTGCGCGATGACACCGAGCAGGTGATCGATGCCCGCGACGTACAGGTGGGTGATGTCATGCTCGTGCGCCCCGGAGAAAAGATCCCGGCCGACGGCACGGTGATCCACGGCAGAAGCGCGATCGACGAGTCGATGGCGACCGGTGAGTCATTGCCGGTGGAGCACAAGACGGGGGATCGCGTCATCGGCGCCTCGGTCAACATGACCGGCCTGCTCAAGGTGCGCGCCACGCGCGTCGGCGAGGACAGCTTCCTCAGCCAGGTCATTCGCCTCGTGGAGCAGGCGCAGACGAGCCGCGTACCGATTCAGGCGTTTGCCGATCGCGTGATCGCAGTGTTCGTGCCGGCCGTCCTCGTGTTGGCGGCGCTCACCTTCATCGCCTGGCTGCTCTTCCCCGAGCCGTTGCGCACAGTGGCTTCGTGGACGCAGGGCTTTCTACCCTGGGTCGATCCCGACCGCTCCGCGTTCTCACTCGCCCTTCTCGCCGCCATCGCCACCCTGGTGATCGCGTGTCCCTGCGCGCTCGGTCTCGCCACGCCCACGGCGCTCATGGTGGGCAGCGGGATCGGCGCTGCGAATGGCGTGCTCATCCGCCGGGGCGCGGCGATTCAGCGCATGCGCGATGTGACCACGATCGTCTTCGACAAGACGGGGACCCTCACCGTGGGGCAGCCGGCGGTCGTTGCGCTGCTTCCGGCGACGGGAGCGTCGGAGGAGGAGCTACTGGACTGCGCCGCGTCCGCCGAGAGCGGCAGCGCCCACCCGATCGCGCAGGCGATCGTCGCCAGGGCTCGCGCCGCGGGGCGCGAACCGCGGGCGCCGCAAGGACTCGAGGATCACCCGGGGCGCGGCATCGTCGCCACGACGGCATCGGGTGAGCGGGTCCTCGCCGGCACGGAGGACTTCCTTCGGGAGATGGGGGTGCCTGTCGATCGTGAGTTGGTTCCGGAGGCCGAGGCCTCCGATGGACGCAGCTGGATCTGGATCGCGTCGAACGAGCGCCTGATCGGCGCGATGGCCGTCGCCGACGAACTCAAAGCCGATGCGGCCGAGGCCGTGGCGAGCCTCAAGGCGTTGGGGCTATCGCCGGTGATGCTGAGCGGCGATCATCCGTCCGCGGCCGAGGCGATCGGCGCGCGCGTCGGGATCTCGCGCGTGCACGCCGGCGTGTTGCCCGCGGGGAAGGTGCACGAGATCCGCAAGCTGCAGGAAGCCGGCGAGGTCGTTGCCATGGTCGGCGACGGGATCAACGACGCCCCGGCACTCGCGCA
>JAUVTV010000086.1 GCA_030601305.1 Candidatus Eiseniibacteriota bacterium
CTCATCTGCGTGTACAATTTGCGAAGAATCCTAGCAACCGCCCCGCAGACGGTCAAGACTAAAGGGTAGTACCCGCACAGGGCAAACGGTTCTCCCACAATGGCCAAGGGGTTCTATCGCAGAGGATAGGCGGGTTGTCCCGGGGTGGTCGAATCGCTTGCGCGCCCTCCGGGCTTCTGATACCTTGGCTCGCGATAAGCGGCCTAGCCTGAATCAGTTCGGGCCGGCGGGGGCAGGCGTGCCCCGTCCGGCCTCGGGGGCAAGGACGCCCTGGAGGGCCGTTCGCGGATGTTCCTCTCGAAACTCATCGGATACATGTCCAACGACGTCGCCATTGACCTGGGGACGGCGAACACGTTGGTTCACGTCAAGGGCCGCGGCATCGTCCTCAACGAGCCGTCCGTGGTGGCCGTCGAGCGGACCTCGCGCAAGGTGCTCGCCGTCGGCAAGGATGCCAAGGAAATGCTCGGCCGCACGCCGCAGGCCATCGAGGCGGTGCGTCCGATGAGGGACGGGGTCATCGCCGACTTCGAGATGACCGAGGAGCTGCTGCGCAACCTGATCCTCAAGGTGCGCAAGCACCGTCATCTGGTGCACCCGCGCATCGTGGTCAGCGTGCCCTCAGGGATCACCGAGGTCGAGAAGCGGGCGGTGCGCGATTCCGCCGAGCGCGCCGGTGCGCGCGAGGTGTTCCTCGTGGCCGAACCGATCGCGGCGGCCATCGGTGTCGGTTTGCCCGTGGACCAACCGCTGGGCAACATGGTGATCGACATCGGCGGCGGGACCACCGAGATCGCGGTGATGACGCTCAACGGCATCGTGCACGACACCAGCCTGCGCGTCGCGGGCGACAAGATGGATGAGGCCATCCAGCAATTCGTGAAGGGCGCCCGCGGGCTCCTGATCGGAGACCGCACCGCCGAGCGCATCAAGATCGAGATCGGCAGCGCCTTCGAACTCGACGAGGAGCTGGAACTGGAGATCAAGGGCCGCCACCTGATCGGGGGGATTCCCAAAACGACCAAGGTGACCTCCGTCGAGATCCGGGGCGCCCTCGAGCCGCCGATCAAGGCCATCAAGGAGGGTCTGTACCAAACCCTCGAGCAGACTCCGCCGGAACTCGCCTCGGATATCGTCGATCGAGGGATCGTGATGACCGGGGGGGGGGCCCTGTTGCGCGGGCTGGACAGAAAGCTGCGCGAGGAGACGAACCTCAATGTCCGCGTGGCCGAGGATGCGCTGCTCTGCGTCGTGCTCGGCTGCGGAAAGATACTCGACAATCTCGAGGCCTATGAGCAGGTGCTCATGAAGGGCAATGCCTAGCCACTGTCTCGCGACACGCCCAGCACGGTTGGCAGACGAGAGGGCGTGTCGCTCGGAGTCGTTCGATGTTTCGCAAGGCGGCCGCCTATCCCGGGTTCGGTGATTGGCTGGCCTTGGCCGCGGCGATCGCCGTTTCTCTCTTGCTCTATGCCATCGGCAAGGAGCATCGCGCGCATGCCGCCGTGTTCCTGCGCGGCACGCTGCTCTACCCGTACCGGCTGGTGATGGAGAACGCGCCACCCCGCGACGAATTGCAGACCGAGATGGCTTCCCTGCGCTATCAGTTGGCCACCGCCAATCGCGAGGTGGCCCGCTGCGCGAGCGAGCGCGTCGAGCTGCGGCGCCTCAGGACCCAGCTCGACTACATGGAAAGGCGCGAGGAGCCGCTCCTTCCCGCCCGCGTTCTGGCCGTCACGCCGATCCGGCAGGGGGAGCAGCTCACCTTGGAGCGGGGCAAGCAGCACGGCCTCTACGTCGATCAACCGTTGCTGGGCGTGCACGGTGAGCTGGTGGGCAAGGTGGTGCAGGTCAAAGAGCGGGAGTCTACCGCCCAGACCTTGAGGCACGAAGCGCTGTCGGTGATGGTGCGGCTCGAGCGGACCCGCGAGGTGGGTCTCTTGCGCTGGTCCCCCTTGCAGCGGCTGCTTTCGCTCGAGGGCATCGGCCTGGACGAGACGGTGTTTCCCGGCGATACCGTGGTGACCTCGGGTCACGGCCGGATCTTCCCGGTGGACATCCGGGTGGGGGAGATCGTCTCGGTACGCGATGATTCGACAGCCCTCGTCAAGGTCATCCTCGTCGAGCCGGCCGCCGACTTCGACCGCCTCGAAGAGGCCTTTCTCCTGGTACCCGACTCGACGCTCAGGGAGTAGACCGGCACGGTGTTCTTTCTGCAGTACATCTTCCTCACCTTCGTGGTGATGCTGTTCGAAGCCACCGTGGTGCCGCGCATCGCGATCCTCGGACTGACCCCCGATCTGGGTCTCGCGCTGGTCGTCTACGCCGGCCTGGCCGGCGGCGGACGCGGGGGGACGCTGATCGGGCTGCTGATCGGCCTCTTGCGGGGAAGCCTCGAGCCGGAATGGTTGGGCCTCGATGTCCTCCTCCTCAGCGCGGTCGGCTTCGCGGCCGCCTACACGTCACCCAAGGTCGATCGCGACCACCCCGTCGTGCAGGGCATCCTCATCGCCCTGCTGCTCCTCGGTCACGACACCGCGCGCGTTCTCGCGATCACGGGATTCTCCCTGGCCCGCGCGATCCCGCTCTGGCTCAGCAGCGCTCCCGGAACCGCACTCATCACGGGGATCCTGGTCCCGACGGCAGTGCACCTCTGGCGTAAGATCTACCTGGGAGGGCCGCGCGGTGCCTTTTCCTGAGATCGGAGGCGAGCGCCGCCAGCGGGCCATGGTCCTCCTCGGGTTCACCGGAGGGGTCCTTCTCATCCTGGCCGGGCGGCTCTTCCAGCTTCAGGCTCTCCGCGGAGACGACTTCGCCGTGCAGGCCGAGACCAACATGGTTCGCGAGGAGTACCTGCCGCCCCAACGCGGACGTCTCTTCGACCGCCACGGCGAGTTGCTGGCCGACAACCGGGTGAGCTTCAACCTGAACTGGGACGCCGGGCATCCCCACTACGCCGACCGCCAGGTCTTCCGGGCGGCAATCGACTCGCTGGCGTCGCTTCTCGGACGGGATGCCGCCGAGCTCGAGCAGCGCGCCGCGCGCCATCGCCGGATGTACGCGCCGTTGCTCTTGAGGCGCGACATGACATACGTGGAACTGGCCCCCTTCGTGGAGCGCAGCGAACCGTTTCCGGGACTGACCATCGGGCGCACGCCGCTCCGGCGAAATCCGCACGGTACGCTGGCCGCGCACGTGCTGGGCTACGTCGGGGAGATCAGTGAAGAGGAACTCGCCGACGATGACGACACGCACTACGCCGCCGGTGCCGTGGTGGGCCGCGCGGGCATCGAATGCCAGTACGAAAGCTTGCTGCGGGGCGGCAAGGGAAAGACCTGCGTGCGGGTGGATGCGATGGGGCGCAAGACGGATCTATTCGAGGGACGCTGGGTGGAGCCGGCGCGGCCCGGCATCGATCTCGAGCTGACGCTGGATGCGCGGCTGCAGCGCGTGGCGGAGGAAGCGCTCGCCCGCGCGCATCGCGAGCGTGGCCCGCAAGACGGCACGCCGCGCGGTGCGGTCGTGGCCCTGGATCCCTGGACCGGCGAAGTGCTCGTTTGCGCCAGCGCTCCCAGCTTCGATCCGCGCGACTTCGCGCACGGCCTGACCCACGCGCAGTGGGCCGCGCTCAACGATGACGAGGCCCACCCGCTTCTCAATCGCGCCGTCCAGTCCGCCTATCCGCCGGCCTCGGTCTTCAAGATCGTCACGACGCTCGCCGGGCTGCACGCCGGGATCGTGAGCGACGATCTCGTGCTGGAGCCGTGCTGGGGGCAGTACCGCTTCGGTGATCGAACCTTTCGCTGCTGGAAGAAGACCGGCCACGGCGGCGTCGACCTCGGCGACGCTTTCGAGCAATCGTGCGACGTCTACTACTATCAAGTCGCGCGCATGCTGGGGCTCGAGCGCTTCCTGGACTACATCGGGTCGTTCGGTCTCGATGAACGCACGGGTATCGATCTGCCCGACGAGCGCGAGGGTTTGATACCGAGCATGGAATGGTACCGGCGGCGACTCGGCACGGGGCCGCCCGAGGGCAACGTCCTCAATCTGGCGATCGGGCAGGGCGAGATACTGCTGACCCCGCTCCAGATGGCCGCCTTCGTGGGCGCCCTGGTGAGCGACGGGGTCGTGCGCCGTCCGCGGATTGCGCGCCGCGCGCGCCTCCGGGACGGCACCCTTGTCTGGGAGCGGGCGGAGCCGGAAGAGGTGCGTCGGCTGAGGGTGCCCGACGTCGATCGCGCCTACATTCGGGAGCTCCTGGAACGGGCGGTGGCTGGCGAGCACGGCACCGGCCGGCGGGCACGGGTCGCCGGAGCGCGCGTCGGAGGCAAGACGGGGACGGCCCAGAATCCGCACGGCGAGGACCATGCGCTCTTCATCGGGATCACCCCGGTAGATCGCCCGGAGATCGTGGTCGTCGCGGTGGTGGAAGAGGCCGGACACGGCGGCGTCGTGGCCGCGCCCATCGTGCAGGCGGTCCTCGAGGCGCACATCGGGGGCATCGCGGCGAGCGTCGCCCCTGATTCCGTGGGCGCACGAGAGGGGTAGGTTGGGATGCACCGCGGCGGGGTGTCAGGATGATCGGCGAACGTCTCAGGTTCTGGGATCCCCTCCTGCTCGTTCCCGTGGTGGTGCTACTCCTGACGGGTGCCGTGATGGTCTTCTCCGCCACCGTGCTCCCGCCGGGGGGGGGCTACGGCCTCATTCAGCGCCACGGCATCTCCGTGGTTCTGGGCGTCGCGATCGGTTTCCTGATGGCCCGGCTGCCGCTGCGTTTCCACGACGAACGGGCGCTGGTCTACTTCGTGGTCTCGATCGCTCTCCTCAGCCTGGTGCTGCTCGTGGGCGAGACCCACCACGGGGCGCGGCGCTGGCTCCAGTTGGGACCGGTGCGCTTCCAACCGTCGGAGCCCGCCAAGCTGGCCTTCGTCTTCTGCCTGGGCCGCTTCCTGGCGGGAAAGCGTTGCGACCTACGACGCTTCCGGTCCCTGGCCGGCGTCCTGGGCATCATTCTGCTTCCGTTCCTGCTCGTGCTGCTGCAACCGGATCTGGGCACCGCGCTGAGTCTCCTCGCCGCCGGGCTGGGGATGCTCGTCTGGGCGGGACTCCCCTGGATTGCGCTCTTCGCGTTCGTCTCGCCAGCCGTCTTCGCGGCGCTGTCGACGACGAGCTTCGTCTTCTGGGTGCCCTCGCTTCTGGCCAGCGTCGCACTGCTCAGACGGCACCGCATTGCCTGGGTGCTGATCGGCCTCTACGCGGCGGTGCAGATCGGGCTCGCGACACGGGCGGATGAACTGTGGAATCGCCTGCCACCGTACCAGCGCGCGCGACTGGAGACCTTCTGGAGCCCCGAAGACGAGCCCGAAGGGGCCGGCTATCAGGTCATCCAGTCGAAGATCGCCATCGGCTCCGGGGGCCTCGGGGGAAAGGGCATCGGGGACGGCTCACAGAAGCAGCTTGCCTTCCTGCCCAGGCAACACACCGATTTCATCTACTCGGTCGTCGGCGAGGAGATCGGATTCTGGGGTGGGATGATCGTGCTGGGTGCCTTCGCCCTCCTCATCATGCGCGGATTTACGGTGGCCAGGCGCGCTCGCTCGCGCTTCGCCAGCGTCGTCGCCGTGGGGGTGGCCTCGTTGATCTTCTATCATGCCAGCGTTAACATCGCGATGACCTTGGGACTCGCGCCGGTGACCGGCCTGCCGCTGCCCTTCTTGAGCTTCGGGGGGTCGTTCATGGTGACCGCGCTGGCGTCGGTGGGGGTGCTGCTGGGTGTCTCCGCCAGGCGCCACGAGTACTAGCCGGCGCTCATTCGCGCGCGGCGGGAGGGAGGAACGCAGGTGAAGCCCATCCTGCTTGAATGGGGCCCCTTGCGCATCCACGCCTACGGCCTGGCGCTCGCCCTGGCCTTCCTGGTGGGCAGCGTCTGGGTGACGAGGCGCGCCCGTCCGCTCGGCTATCGCGAAGACGAGCTGATGCGCTTCTTCTGGTGGATCCTCGCGAGCGCTCTCATCGGTGCGCGCCTCTACTACGCGATTCAGCACCCCGGGGATTTCGACGGCGAGTGGATCGACGTCTTCCGCGTTTGGCGCGGCGGCCTCACCCAATACGGTGGCGTGATCGCCGCGATCGCGGCCAGCGCGATCTTCATTCGTTCCCGCGGGTGGAGCTTCCGCGCGGTGAGCGATCTGCTGGCCCCCGCCCTGGCCCTGGGCGAGGGGATCACGCGCCTCGGCTGCTTCTTCAATGGCTGCTGCTTCGGCAGCGCCTGCGACCTCCCGTGGGCGGTCACGTATCCGGAGGGCTCGCACGCCCGCTGGGTCCTGGGTGACACCGCCATCCATCCCTCGCAGCTCTACCTGAGCGTGGCCAATTTCGCGCTCTTCGGGATCCTCGCGCGCTCCGGCCGGCTCAGGGCGCGTCCGGGACGGATCTTCGCGTTCTATCTGATCGCCTCGTCCACCGTTCGCTACCTGGTGGATGCCACGCGCTACTACACCGACGGTGATTTCCTCTCGATGGGAGGCTTGCGGCTGGTGCACAGCCAGTGGGTGTCTCTGCTCTTCATCGGTGCCGGGATCCTCCTCTGGTTCCGGGCACCGCAGTCGGGGTCCGCCGGCGCTGAGTCCGCAGGAACAGGGGCAGGGGAGGCATCGGGAGTCGGCGCCGGCGAGGCGGGGACATCGGACGAGCAGCCCGGCTGACTTCTGCCACGGACATCTAGACCCTCTAGTGCTAGGCGCAACCGAACATCACCCATGTGGCCCCCCTCTTGCTACGCAAGCTCCGCGACATGCGGAGCCTTCCTGTGCACAGCCTCCTGCGGTCGGTGCTGGATCTCGTCGCGCCGCTGCGCTGCCCGCTGTGCGGTTTCAAGCTCGCGCCCGCGGGAGCCTGCCCGCACTGCGGTTTGCCCGACCACGAGCAGGTGTGCCGCGTGTTGCAGCGCGACGCTTTCGGGGAGTACCTGGTGCTCGCCGGCGGATCGTTCCGCGACCCGCTGCGACGACTGATCCACGGGCTGAAGTACCGCCAGGATCCGGGGGCGCTTGCGCTGCTGGTTCGGCAGACGGCGCTGGCCCTGCCGCCGGGACTGGTCTGGGAGGCACTGGTGGCGGTGCCCGCGCACCCGGTCCGCGTTCGAGAGCGAGGGTGGGGAGCCACCGACGTCTTGACGCGCGGGCTCGCCCACCGGTTCGCCCTGCCCGTGCGCACACCGCTCAGGCGCACCCGCTACACCGAGTCCCTGGCCGGCTTGGGGGCGGCAGCGCGGCGCCGGCTTCTGGCCGGAGCGCTGCACTCCAGTCCGGTGACCGGTTGCCTGCTCCTCGTGGATGACGTCTTCACGACCGGGGCGACGTTCCGTGCCTGTCGCCGGGCGCTACTGCATGCGGGGGCCGACGCGGTCGACCTGCTCGTCGCGGCACGCACCCCACGTGGCCTGCGGCGGGTGGATGGGAACGCCCGCCGGAGCACCTTCGGCTGGCTCAGCGGGGCGCGGACCCCTCTGGAGAGACCACCTCGTAGACCGCCAAGAAGAAGTTGGGGCCCACGTCGACCTTGCGACGCTGTACGAACCGATCGCCTTGGGCGCTGAGATCGGCAGGCATCACGTCGCCGAGTATGCGGTGACTGTAGTGAGACTCCCAGATGACGAGACTTCCGGGGGGCAACCCCCGAAGCGCTTCCTGGGTGACGGGAACAAACCGCTCTCGGTCCTTGCGGTCATAGCCCCCGAGAAAGAAGAACCACGGGTGATTGACGGCCGTGATCCGGTCGGCGACGTACCGTGCGTGCCAAGCGGCCACATGGCCCATGGCCTGTTGCTCGCGGTGCAAACCCATCGGGCGCTGGGTGAGGAAGAGGCTGATCGCGGCAATGAGTACAATGCCCGCTGGCCAGAGGCGACGCAGACGCGGCCGACTCCATAGAAACGCCAACGTCAGCGCCGCCCCCGCAGCGCCTGACCAGACCATCAGTTCCGGCCGCCCGGGACGCTCCCAATACCTGAGGTGCAGACCCAGGAGCGGGATGAGCAGACCGAAGAGAGCGCCGCCCGCGGCCAGGACTGCGCGCCCGGTGCGAGCGCGCCCCTGCCGCTGGCGCTTCCACTCGTCAACCCCCATTGCCGTGATCACGGCGATGAGCGGGGCTGCCGTCACGAGGTGTCGCAGGAGTCCGTTGTTGCTGCCGAAGTCGTGGATCTCCCAGGCGAGTAGCGCCAAGGTCGCGAAGAAGACCAGGAAGGCGAGGCGCACCAGATTCCGGGAGGCGGCCCCCGCGTCGCGCCACCCGCACGCGATCCCGGTCAAGAAGAGCGGCAGCCATGCGCCACCGACGACGAGCGGCAGCGCGACGAAGTAGTGGCTGAGAGGTTGTCCCGTAAGCGAGCGCTGCATGGCGCCACGCAGCACGCTCGTCACCAGCCACAGAGGCTCGCCGCTGAGGCTCCAGCCGGCCACGTTCCACGCGACGAGGGGCAAGGCTGCAGCGAGTAGCACCCTCAACGGATTGCGACGGAGAAGTGGCACGAGGAGGAAGGGCGTGACGACGAGAAGCTCGAGGCGCGTCAGCGGCAGCAGGCCAGCGAGGAACGCCGCCGTCCGGTCACGTCGGGTGAAAAGCGCCGCCAGTGCCGCGGTGAGACACAGCGCCGCGAGGGGCTCCACGAGACAGGCGTAACCGAGGCGGAAGAAGTAGGGCTGAAGGGCACAGCAGAACGCGGCAACGAGACGGGCCTCCACGCCCACGGCGCGAGCTAGCCGGTGCGTCAGCACGACGGTCAGCGCACAGACCAGCGCGGTGAGCAGCTCGACGAATCCGTATCCCAGTGACGCGGGCACCGCGTAGAGCAATGTGAAGAGCGGGCGGGCGTAGAGGCCAATCGCGAGCGACGGATCGTCGAGGCTCTCCCGCGCCAGGAAGAAGTGCGAGAGATCATCGTCACTGTAGGTCCCCGGCGAAAGCTGTCCGAAGATGACCCAGATCACCGCGCAGGCGACGGCGAGGAGCCAGACGGCTCGGTCTTCTCTCACACCATCCTCCCCGGACGCGCCACCCTGTCCCTGGCCATCCTCCGGGGCGGGTGGGCGTATCCCCGGCCCTCCCACCTTGCCGCCAGAGGGGGTCATCGGGGCCGGACACCGACGCGGCAGAGGGAAGACGGTCGTGGCTCGGGTGCCTTCTTGAGATGGACTCTACCATGGCGGGTCGTGTCGGAGGACCGAGCAGCCCTGCACGCGGGACGACATCGCGGCCGTTGAGTGCGTGGTCGGGCTGTGCTAGCCTGCTCCGGTTCGCAGCAGCCCAACACCCGGCGCGCGGCTGCCCGCCGGGGCGTCCGACGTCGCCGCATTAAAAAAGAGCCCGAGAATGTTTCGCGAGATTCTGATCAACGCCGACTCCGGCGAGACCCGCGTCGCGGTACTCGAGGATGCCACGCTGGTCGAGTTCTTCGTCGAGCGCGAGCAAGAGCGCCAGCGCGTGGGCGACATCTACAAGGGGTGCGTCAGCAAGGTGCTCCCCGGGATGCAGGCGGCGTTCATCGACGTCGGGCTACCCAAGGCCGCCTTCCTGCACGCCTCGGACATGCTTCACGCGATGCTCGACATGGAGGGGTTCGACCTCGACGACGAGAGCCGGCGCCCCAAGATGCGTGACGTGCCCATCGAGAGGCTCATCAAGGCCGATCAGGAGATCCTGGTCCAGGTCATCAAGGAGCCCATCGGAACCAAGGGCCCCAAGGTCTCCGGCCGCATCAGCCTGCCCGGTCGCT
>JAUVTV010000132.1 GCA_030601305.1 Candidatus Eiseniibacteriota bacterium
GGATCGCGGCATCACTTGGACGTTGCTCGGCGGCGGATTGCCCACGGGCTGGACCGGCAAGACGCTGATCGACGTGACCCCCGCAGCCCCGGACATGGTGTTTGCCAGCATGGCCCACGTAGGCAGCGGGCTCGGCATCTATCGCTCGACCGACAGAGGCGACACTTGGACTCGTGTCACCAGTACCAACTACGCGCAGTATCAGGGCTGGTTCTCGCACTATGTCATCGTGAGTCCGTGGGATGCGAACGAGGTCTTCGCCGGCGGCATCGACATCTGGCGGTCGCTGAGCGGCGGCTCCGGGCTCAGCCAGCGTTCCTACTGGTACCTGTGGTACTTCGGCACACCTCCCGCGGGCGGCCCCGAAGGTCCAGCCGCCTACGCGCACGCGGACCACCACTACGCGATGTACCATCCCACCGATCCCGACGTGATCTACTTCGCGACCGACGGCGGCGTCTTCCGCACGACCGACGGCGGCGACACGTTCGAGGGCTGCAACGGCGGCTACCAGTCGGTGCAGTTCTACAACGGTTTTTCGACGTCGATGAGCACTGCGGAGAAGGCCATGGGCGGCCTGCAGGACAACGCCACCGTGATCTACGAGGGCTCGATCGAATGGCGCCGCGAGATCGGCGGCGACGGCTTCTGGAGCGCGATCCATCCCACCGATCCGGATCTGCTGTACGGGGAATACTACTACCTGAACATGCTGCGCTCGCGGAATGGGGGCGACAACTGGACGGACGTCTCGCCGCCCGAGCAGGGGAGCGATTTCAGCGCCTTCTCGGCGCCCTACGTGCTCTCCCCCTCCCATCCCACCGTCCTCTTCGCCGGCCGCTCGCGCGTGTACCGGAGCGACAACGAGGGCAACAGCTGGACGGCGACCAACGGCGGCGATCCGCTGGACGGCTCCAATCCGGCGCTGTCGATGGCGATCTCCTATCACAGCCCCGACACGGCCTACGTCGGGATGGCCCCGATCTACACGGACGCCTCGATCCATCGCACGCGCGACGGCGGCGCGACCTGGGACGACGTGACCGGCCCCCTTCCCGATCGCTACCCCTCGGATCTCGCGGTCTGGACGGGCGACGCGAATCGCGTCTACGCGACCTTCTCGGGATTCGGGACACCGCACCTCTTCCGGTCCACCGACGGCGGCGACAACTGGGAGGACATCGGCGCCGACCTGCCCGACCTCCCCACGTCGGCGGTGGAGATCGATCCGGCGCATCCGGAGATCGTCTACGTGGGCAACGACCTGGGCGTCTACGTCTCCATCGACGGCGGCGACAGCTGGGAGCCGTTCTTCTCCGGGATGCCCACGACGATGGTGTCGGACCTGAAGGTCTCCCTGCCCAACGGGAAGCTGCGCGTCGCGACGCACGGCAACGGCATCTATGAGCGCGACCTCTACGATCCGACCGGTCAGGATGTGGCCTCGGACGAGGCTCCCGAGCGCACCGGCAGCCTGGCGCTCCGCGTGAGCCCCAATCCGCTGCGTGCGGGAAGCCAGGTCCGCTTCAGCCTGCCGCGGAAGACGTCCGTGCGCCTCTCGCTGTGCGATGTGACCGGACGCGAGATCCAGGAAATCACCCGCGGATCGCTGCCCGCTGGAGATCACAGCTTCGCGCTGAATCCCGGGACCCTCGCGCGGGGGGTCTATTTCGTGCGTCTCGCCGCCGGTGGAGAGACGGCTGCGTCGCGCGTCGTGTACACCGAGTAGCGCGACCCGCGCCGTCGAAATGGGAGAGAAGTGCCTCGTTGATGCTCCGGCGAGCGCCTGATACGCTCTGCGGATGCGCTCGCCGATGACCCCAGCTGCCGGCACGCCCGGCGCGCAAATGCCCCGCTTCACCGCGATCGAGGGCGCGCGCATGCACAACCTGCGCGGGGTGAGCTGCCGCATCCCGCATGCTGAGATCACGGTCATCACCGGCGTCTCGGGATCGGGCAAGTCGACGCTCGCCTTCGACGTGCTCTACGCCGAAGGGCAGCGGCGCTACGTCGAGTGCCTGAGCGCCTACGCGCGCCAGTTCCTCGAGCGGCTCGAGCGTCCCGAGGCCGAGCGCATCGGCCACATCCAGCCGCCCATCGCACTGAAGCAGCGCGTCAGCATCCGCAACGCGCGCTCCACCGTGGGTAGCATCACCGAGCTCAGCGACCTGCTCCGGCTGCTCTACGTCCACGCCGGCGAGATCGCCTGTGGCAACTGCGGCGGCGCGGTCGTGCGTACGGAGAGCCGCGAGGCGCTCTCCGCACTGGATCGTTTCGACAGCGGGGCTCGGATCGCAATCGTGGCACCCTTGGCCACGACGCCCGACGCGGGCGGCCTGCGCCGCCTGCGCGACGACGGCTATACGCGGCTGCTCCTCGGCGATGAGGTCGTGGAGCTCGACGACCTGATCGCGCAGCCGGAACGCCTCGCGGCGTTCGCGCCGCGCAAGCCGAAGAAGCGTGGCGCCGGTGCGAGCACGAGCGCGAGCACGCACCGCACGGGCGTCGTCATCGACCGCGTGGTCGCCGGCAAGACGTCAGGCACGCGATGGGTCGAATCGATCCAGACGGCCTGGGAGGTCGGCGGCGGTCTCTGCCGCTTGCACCCCTTGGATCGTGGCACGTCCGTGCTCTTGCGCCGGGGTATGGCGTGCAGCGCCTGCGATACACCGGCCGCGCTACCCACGGTGGGGCTCTTCTCCTGGAACAACCC
The DNA here is from genome assembly GCA_030601305.1 of Candidatus Eiseniibacteriota bacterium. Lineage (GTDB taxonomy): Bacteria > Eisenbacteria > RBG-16-71-46 > CAIMUX01 > WJJG01 > JAUVTV01. Next base: position 2,714 of record JAUVTV010000132.1, read on the forward strand.
CATCGGCGCGTGCCCCGAGTGTCAGGGTTTCGGGCGCATCATCACCCTCGACCGCGACAAGGTGGTCCCCGACGCTCGCAAGAACCTGCGCAACGATGCGGTCGTGCCCTTCGGCGTGCCGTCGGCGCGCGCTTGGTACCGGCGGATGCTGAAGGCCGCGCGTTCGCGCGCGATCCCAACGGACCAGCCGTTCGGGAAGCTGTCCGCGGCCCAGCAGGAGTGGATCTTCGCGGGCGACGAGACGTTTCCCGGCGTGAACGGGTTCTTCGAGCGGATGGAGCGCAAGCGGTACAAGATGCACGTCCGCATCTTCATCGCCCGCTTCCGCGGATATCGTGTGTGCCCGCGCTGCCAGGGCTCGAGGTTGCGACCCGAGGCACTCGCCGTGACCGTGCGCGGGCACACCATCGATGCGCTCCACCGGATGCCGATCGGCACGCTGCAGGCCTTCTTCGCGGACTACGATGCCACCTCGGCAGAAGCGCAAGGCGTGGCCAGCCTGATCGATGAGATCCACGCACGAGTTGCCTACCTCATGGACATCGGCGTCGGTTACCTGTCACTGGGGCGCAGCGGCCGCACGCTGAGCGGCGGCGAGACGCAGCGCATTCGCCTCGCGGCCGCGCTGGGGAGCGCCCTCACCGACACGCTGTACATTCTGGACGAGCCGACCGTTGGGCTCCACGCCACCGACTCGGGGGCCATGCTGGATGTGCTGCGGCGTCTCACCGAGTTGGGAAACACGGTGGTGGTCGTCGAGCACGATCCGGGCATCATCGCCGGCGCCGAGCACCTCATCGTGTTGGGGCCCGGCGGTGGCGCGCAGGGCGGGCGTTTGCTGTACGAAGGACCGGTCGAGGCGTATCTGAAGAAGCATCCGGGGTTCTTCCTGGCCGAGGGGGCACTTCTCGCGCCCCGGCACACCCGCACTTCGCCGAAGCGGGTGCGCGGTCTTCCCCGGCGGGCCTCGCGATCGCGCAAGCTGGGCAACCCGTGGAATGTCGCCGCCGTCCGACGCTGGCTGGACGCGCAGGAGCGGGGGCGTGCGCGCGCATCGCTGCGCACACCGCCCGGGCGCAAGCTGGAGATCACGGGGGCGCGCGAGCACAATCTCAAGATCGCGAGCCTGGAGATACCGCTCTCACGCCTGGTCGTGATCACCGGCGTGTCCGGCTCGGGCAAGTCGACGCTGCTCGACGAGATCATCCACCGCAACTGGCTGCGCCACAAAGGACGCCCCGTCGAAGACGTCGGGGGCGTGGACCGCATTGCGGGATTCGGCGATCTGGAGGAGGTCCACCTGGTCGGCCAGGTGCTGCTCGGCCGCTCGAGCCGCTCGAATCCCATCTCGTTCGTTCAGGCCTACGCCGAAATCCGCAAGCTCCTCGCGGGCACCCTGGCCGCCCGGCAGCGTGGCTTGGAGGCCGGCGCCTTCTCGTTCAACACCGCGGGGGGCCGCTGCGACACCTGCAAGGGCATGGGCACGCAGGTTCTCGAGATGTACTTCCTGCCGGATGTCGAGGTGCCGTGCGAGGTGTGCGGCGGCAAGCGCTTCCGCCCGGAAGTGCTCGCGGTGACCTGGCACGCGAAGAACATCGACGCGATGCTCGCGATGACCGTCGACGAGGCGACCGCCTTCTTCCGCAGGGAGGTGCGCATCGTCGAGCGTCTCGCGCCGCTCCAGGAAGTGGGTTTGGGCTACCTGGCACTCGGACAGAGCACGGCCACGCTGAGCGGCGGCGAAGCGCAGCGCCTGCGTCTGGCTTCCTTCCTCGCCAAGCGTCTCAACGATGAGCGCCACCTGTTCCTGTTCGATGAGCCCACCACCGGCCTCCACGCGCGCGACGTGGAGCGCTTGCTGTCGGCACTCCGCGCGCTGCTCGCGCAGGGGCATGCGGTGATCGTCGTCGAACACCACCTGGACTTCATTCGCGCGGCGGACTGGGTGGTCGATCTGGGCCCGGGTCCCGGTGACGCGGGTGGCGAGGTCGTCTACGCGGGCCCGCCGGCCGGTCTGCTCCTGCACGAGGGCAGCCGCACGGCGGAGGCATTGCGTGCGCATCTGGGGAGAATCGAAGCGTGGAGCGCGGGCAACCTCGCCCCGCCGATTACTCCTCAAGGACGACGTTCCAGTAGCGCTCGGAAATGAACTGCTCCCAGGACGCCTTGCGCTTCGCCAGCGGGATGGTGACGAAGGGTGTCCAGTGCGGCTCCTTCGGCTGGCGCAGAAGGTGCACGCCGGAATCGCGCAGGGTACGATTCGCCTTGCGGCGGTTGCACGGCAGGCAGGCGAGCACGCAGTTCTCCCACGTCGAGCGCCCCCCCTCCGAGCGGGGCACCACGTGGTCGATGGTCAGATCCGAGATCGGCGGCTTGGCGCCGCAGTACTGGCAGTGATTGCGGTCGCGTTTGTAGATGTTGCGCCGCGAGAAGGAAACGCGGCAGCGCGGCAGCGAATCGTAGTCGGTGAGGATGATGATCTCGGGGACCTTGATGCGCAGGCGCACGGTTCGAATGCACGGCTCCTCGACGGGTACGCTCAGCGAGGCCCACGAATCGAAGTCGTGGGTGGTCCCCTCGTCCGGATCGAGCCCCCGCGCCGCGGCGCGATAGATCATGCAGACGGCGTCGCGAACGGTCGTGGTGCCGATCGGGAACCAGCTCCTGTTGAGCACCAGTGCAGGATCGTTCAGCATGGCAACCACTCCTCGAGAGGGGAGTATAGCACAGCGCGGCCTTCACACCAGAGCATCGTCAGGCTGGGGGGCTTTCTTCCCTCCGAGGTGCCCGTGGGTACCCCGCTTTCGCGCGGGGGGGATCCGGGGCAACTTGAGGCGACCCCGTGTGCGTGATAGACCCCTGATCGAGGGGCGTCCGCCCCCCGCTCGAACGAACGTAAGGAATGTAAGATCCCGGCGGTGTCCATCGCCCTCGGAATCGCGATGGCAGTTCGGGCAACCGGCGCCAGCGCCCTTGAACCGCCGAGCGTCATCCCGATCCGGAGCAGTGCGTCGTTGAACCGTGGGATACGTATGTTCAGGCCTTCGTCAGCCCCGGTGGGCCGCCCGCATCCTCGTCTGTCGATGAGCTCGCAATCACCGTCAGAACCTCCGAGGGAGATCCGTTTCCCGGGGTGTGGGTCGAGATCGACGTCGGCCCCGGCGTCTATCTCCTCAGACTGACGACACGGACCGAGGCGGCGAGCTGTCGCGTGATCGTACTGCGCTCGTGCGGAATTGTTTGCAGTCGTCCCTGCTGAGGAGTACGTTTTGTTGTTCGGCCACGGTCACGAGTGGCTTGCGGGGGGGAACGCGCAAACTTCGCGTGAGACCGGTGGATCCGCCGGGCATCGGCGGTGTTGAAGGGTGGCAGGCCGCGGAACCGCTGCCGTCCGGACGACTGATCGAGGCCGCGAACGAGGAGCTTCCACCGTGTACTTTCTGGTGGATTTCATACGGGAGACCGTCAAC
>JAUVTV010000044.1 GCA_030601305.1 Candidatus Eiseniibacteriota bacterium
GATCACCGAACCGGGGTGCATGCCCTCGACCATGGCCCGGGTGACGAGCACCGGCGCCTTCTTGCCGGGAACCGCCGCCGTGGTGATGACCACGTCGTTGGCGGCGACGACCTGCATCATCATCTCGCGCTGCCGGCGGTAGAACTCCTCGCCCATCGCTTTGGCGTAGCCGCCCGAGTCTTCCGACTCACCCGCATCCAATTCCATCTCGACGAACTTGGCGCCCAGGCTCTGCACCTGCTCCTTCACGGCGGGGCGCACGTCGTACGCCTCGACCACGGCGCCCAGCTTGCGGGCGGTGGCGATGGCCTGGAGACCAGCCACACCGGCGCCGACGATGAACACGCGTGCCGCGGCAAGGGTGCCCGCCGCGGTCATCATCATGGGAAACATCCGCGGCAGCTGGTCGGCGGCGAGCAGCACCGCCTTGTAGCCGGCGATGGTCGCCATCGACGAGAGGACGTCCATGCTCTGCGCGCGCGTTATGCGCGGCATGAGCTCCATCGAGAGGAGTGTCACGCCACACTTGGCCAGGTCCCGCGCGGCCTGCGGCTCCGACAGCGGCTCGCAGATGCCGACCACGACTTGATCCTTGCGCAGGAGGTCGAGGTCGGCGCGGCCCGCCTCGGGGTTGGCCCCCAGGGCCCGCACCTGCGCAATCACCTGCGCCTTTTCGAACAGCTCCTTGCGCGAGGAGGCCAGCTTGGCCCCCTTCTCGGTGAAGGCGCCATCGGGAAACCCGGCGGCCACGCCGGCGCCGGTCTCGACGAGAACCTCGATGCCCGCCCGCTCGAGCGCGGGCAGCATGGCGGGAATGAGCGCCACGCGGCGCTCCCCGGGAAACGTCTCCTTGGGTACTCCCACGATCATGGCGACCCAGCTCCTTATTATTGTGCTCTGCGCGCGAGGCACGCATCGTCCGATCAGATTCGTGAACCACGGAGATTGGTTCACCGCCACAGAGGCGAATAGGTTCCGCGGATTATAGGCACTTCTCGGGGGCCGGATCTAGCAGCCAGGAGCACTTCTGCCACGGGCTCCAGGCCCCCCCCCGAGCCATCCGACGCTGGAATTCCCGGCCGATCCACAGCGCCAGGACGATCCAGACCAGCACTAGGGCCGACAGCACGTCCCCGGCGTGGTCTCCGATCTCATCTCCACGCGGGCGACGCTCTTCCTCGTAGAACAGGAGCACGACGCGCTCAAGCGCATGCTGAAGGATCGCAAGGACAGGAAGAAGATAGCCACTGTCGATCAGTGCGGAAACGTCATCTTGGCCCCAAGCCAGCCGAGAGCCCCGACCAGGGGGGCGAAGGTGATGGATAGGATCAGGTACACCCACCCCGAGGCCCCCATGACCACGAGGACATCGGGATCTTGGATCCTCCATACCAGCGCCACGACTACGAGGATGAGCAAGAGAACGGAGACCGAGAACTTGACCCGGATGATGCGGGTCATCGACGCCCCGTAGTTCAGCCACCAGGAGAGCGGACCGGTCACCATGGCAACCACCATCGCCGGTACGCAGAGGATCAGCAGGTGGAAGGCCGTTGTCTCCAGCGGCTCGTGGCGGGTCAGCACGTAGAGAATGTTGAAGAGGGGAAAGACGAGGTTGAAGGCCATCGGGAAGTGCACCGTCATGGGATGCGGATGCCGGCGCAGCATCGGCACCTTCTCGAAGAGCCGGAGCAGAGCCGGTGGTACCCTCACATCCTCCGGATCCTCCTCCGGCACCAGTCTGCCCACCACGGGAACCCGTTCGAGCATTTCCGGCCCGTGAGGCGCTCCACCGATCTCCGCGGTGAGATCCGCCCCGGGGGAATGCACCCCCATGTGCTCTCCCGTGTTCCACATGCCGCTCTGAGTTACATCGTAGACCTTGCCTTCGTGCGCCACGTAGATGGTGGGGAGATCCTTCCCGTTGTGCTTGCGCAGCTCCTCGCGGGTGAACTGTCTCAACTCCTCAGCCATCGACGTGTTCTCTCTGCTCCGCGGCTTTGACGTAGACCTCCCCGCTCTCATCCTGAATCGCGTCGATGATCCCCACCACCACCGAGCGCACCGGCGCGTTCTCGCGCTCGATGATCTGCCGTGCGGAATTGCCCTCGTCGATGACCAGCACCGTCTCGCCGACACCCGCGCCGGAGACGTCGATCGCGATCAGGTAGTCACCCGTCGGTGCGCCGCCCGGCGTGACCTTGTCGACGATGAGCAACTTGCGCTGGTCGTACGCCTCGTGGTTGATGGTCGAGAAGATCTCGCCAACGACTCTGCCGATGAGCATCAGACCTCCTCCGGCAGATGCATCCCGTCGACGATGCCCACGATGGCGTCGTCCACCGGGACGAACCACGGATCGAGGGCCAGAGCGGCCTCGCGACTGCTCTCGTAGTAGATCAACTCGCCGGGTCCGGCCATGCGGGTACCGTCGGCGCAGACGATCGGGCGGCCGTCCGGCTCCCGCCGCTTGTCGAGCGGCTGCACCCACAGCATGGACACGCCTTCCAGCCCTTCGTAGACCGTGGCGGGAACGAGTGTGCCGATGACCTTGCCCAGACGCACGAACGCTAGCCCTCCGCGCCGCCGGGTTCCAGCGGCGCACTCGAAGCGAACCGACTTCCGGCGCCCAGCTGCTGTTTCACGGTGTCATCGAGGCGCGGCATGATCGTCGTCCAGCGATCTCGCTCGGCCGCGACGCGCCCGGCGCCGATCTCGAGCGCCGCCTCGACATCCGCCACCTCCCCGTCGAAGAAGACGAACGCCTTGCCGCCCAGCCCGTCGGCCAGACGGATCTCGGAGATGTGCACCGCGGCCCCCTTGACCCCGGCGTCCGCCGCGCGCAGGAGACTTGCCACCCGGCGCGTCTCGAGAACGCCCAGCGCCTCGCATTCCGGGGGCCGCCGGGCGCCCAGGACCGCAGCGTAGACCTCGGCGTGGACATCCGGCAGCAGCACATCGTCGAGCAGAGAGTCGCCGGCGGTCTCAGCACCCACCCGGTGGGCCTCCTCGACCGATGCGACCGACCCGGCGACGAGCACCAGGTAGTGGCCCCGCTGCACCGTGCCCGCCTTGAGCAGCCCGATCGGCGCTCGCTTCACCATGACGTCGGCAACGCGCACGCCGATCGCGACGCTGCTCACTTCGATGAGTGCTAGAGCGGGGTGCCTCATCGCTCAATCCCCTACACGATGCGGAAGTGATCGACCAGCACGCAGCGCCGCTGCCGGCTGAAGCTGCGCGGACCGGTGAGTCCCTCCCCGGTTGGGCTGGCAATGGTGAAGCTGCTGAACCCCTCGCCGCCCTCGCCCAGCCCGGCGTAGCACGGCGCGTTCTTGACAAAGATCGAGCAGTTCACCTCGCGCGCCATGCGGCTGAGACGGTCGATGCGTCGAGAGTGCATCGCCGCCGTGTGCCCGAAACCGCGCTCGGCGGCGATGGCCATGTCGATGGCCTGATCGGCGTCGGTCACCCGCACCACCGGGAGCACCGGCATCATCTGCTCGGTCCAAACCAAGGGATGCTCCGGCGGCACCTCGGCCACCGCGAGGCGCGTCTCGTCGCCGACTTGTACGCCGATGCGGGCGAGAATCGTACCGGCGTTCTTCCCGATCAGCTCCTTCTTCACGACCGCCGGCTTGCGCGGTCCGGCGGTGCTCTCGAAGATCACGCCCTCGATCGCCCGAACCTGTGCGTCATCCAAGACGTAGGCGCCCTGCCGGCGCATCGCCTCGAGCAGCGCATCGGCCACCTCGGCGACAACAAAGACGCATTTCTCGTCGATGCAGATGATGTTGTTGTCGAACGACGCTCCCAAGACGATGTCGCGGCCTGCGGCATCGATGTCGGCGGTCTCGTCGACGACCACCGGCGGATTGCCCGGCCCGGCGCAGATGGCGCGCTTGCCGCTCCGCAAGGCCTCGCGGACCACGCCCGCTCCTCCGGTGACCACGAGCAGGCGGACCCCGGGATGTCGCATGAGCGCCTGAGCGGATTCGATGGTCGGCTCGGCGACGGTCGTGACCAGGTTGACGGGTCCGCCGGCAGCGATGATGGCGTCGTTGAGCAGTTCCACGGTGCGCTGGCCGACGCGCTTGGCGTGCGGGTGAACGTTGAAGACCACGCTGTTGCCGGCCGCCAGCATACCGATCGCGTTGCCGATGAGCGTGCTGGACGCATTCGTGACCGGGGTGATGGCGCCGATCACGCCGTACGGAGCGCGCTCCTCGAGCATGAGACCCGCGTCACCGGTCACGGTGATGGGTGTGAGCGCCTCGGTGCCCGGGGTCTTGCGCGCCACCAGCTCGTTCTTGCGCACCTTGTCCGCAAAGCGACCCAGGCCGGTCTCCTCGTGGGCGAGTCGTGCCAGCGCGGCCGCCTCCGCGAGCATCGTGCGCCGAATCGATGCGACTATCTCCTGCCGCAGCGCCAGCGTCTCGGCGTTGAGACGCAGGAGGGCGACCTGCGCGGCCTGCACCGCCGCGTCGATATCCGGGAAGATGCCGTTCTGTGTTCCCGCGGATATCGGTGCGGCATCTCCGCTCTTCGGATCGGAGGCATCCCCGGTCATGCGCCGGGCCAGAAGAGCGGCGATGTGCGCAACATCTGCGTCACTCAGCCTGTGCATCGCGAGCGTTCCTCCGGGAGAGCGGCGCAGCTTACGCTCAATCGTCACGGCCCTTCTTGTACAGCTCGCGGCCGCCGATCTCCCAGCTGTCGACGATCGCCATCACCACCGCATCACAGGGTCGCCGGTCGGTCAGCTTCGTCTGCCGCGCCGAGCTACCGGTAGCGTAGAGCACCATCTCACCCACGCCTGCGCCGACGGCGTCAGCCGCCACGACGGTGGTTCCGGTGAGTTCGCGCGCTGTGTCGACCTGTCCCAGGAGGAGGAACTTGAGCCCCCGGAGGCTCTCCTCCTTGCGCGTGGAGACGACGGTACCCAGCACCTTCGCCAAGTTCATGGCTGCCTCCGCCGCCTACTTCTTGGCCGGCTCGGGCTGACGCCCCAGCGGAATGACCAGATCCACGTTGGCGTGCGGGCGCGCGATGATGTGCACGGCGACCAGCTCGCCGACGCGCGCGGACGCCGTCTGGCCCGCGTCACAGGCCGCCTTGACCGCGGCCACGTCGCCGCGGATCACGGCCGTGGTGTAGCCCCCGCCCGTCTTCTCGTAGCTGACCAGCTCGACCTTGGCGGCCTTGACCATCGCGTCCGCGGCTTCCACCATCGCCGGGAAGCTGCGCGTCTCGATCATCCCCAATGCATCTGCCATGGCTTTCCTTGCCTCCTTGCGTGTTCTCCTCCGCGCGACCGCCGGCGGCCCGCCTCGACACACCGCACTCGGCGTGCGGGCGGGGCGGGCGTCCTTGTCCGCTCCCGACCGCGCTTCGAACCTACTTCGCGGAGTCCGCTTCCACGACCCGGCCGCTGAGCTGTTCGACGGCGAGTTTGGCTGCCGGCCAGGCGACGTCGATATCGCGATCTTCGCCCCCCAGGTAGACCCGTCCGAAGCTGCCGAATGCGCGAACCTCCAATATGTTGATCTCCGCCGCCTTCTCCGCCTCGTTCGCCGCCAGGGCGGCATAGGCGGCCGGAGCACATTCCAGGATGTACAGCGTCTGTCCGGCGAGAATCATGTTGCCGTGACGCATGCGGTTGATGAGCTGCGTCTGGTGATCGTCGAGACAGCGCACCACCTGACTCGAGAGGACGCGCGGTTTGAGGCGCTCATCCTCCTTGACGCCGAGCGCACCGAGAATCGCCTGCCCGGCCTGGCGCACGTCGGCCTGGCTGCTGGAGTGGATCTCGAGCATCCCGTACAGGCGTTCGACGATCTGCATCCCGGGCGTGACGCACGTCGATTTGAGCGCGATATCGGTCACGCGGTTGATCTCGATGCCGGGAGAGATCTCGACGAACAGGCTCGCCTGGCCCTCCGTCGGCAAGAAGCCCTGCGCCACGGTTGCCTGAAACGAGGCGAACTGCGGCTGCAGGCTGTCGAGGAACACATAGGCCCGTAGATCAACCACGTCGATCTCCTCTACGCGCCCACCGCCACCGCGCGGGCCTCGGCGACGATGGCCACTCCCGCGCTCGCACCAATGCGCGTGGCTCCCGCATCGATCATGCGCTGCGCGTCCGGGTAGGTGCGGATGCCGCCCGAGGCCTTGACCTCCATGCCGGCGCCGTGCACCTCGGCCACCATGAGTTGCACGTCGGCGACGGTCGCGCCACCGGGGCCGAAGCCGGTGGAGGTCTTGACGAAGTGCGCGCGCGCCCGGCGCGCCTGCTGGCATGCGCGGCGCTTCTCCTCTTCGGTGAGGAGCGCCGTCTCGAGAATCACCTTGCATCGCGCGCTGCCGTCGCGGCAGGCCTCCACGACCGCGCGCACGTCGCTCAGCACCCGCGCGTCATCGCCGCCCTTGAGTGCGCCGATGTTGATCACCATGTCGATCTCGGCAGCGCCCTCGCGGATCGCCCGCCGCGCCTCCAATGCCTTGATCTCGGGGTGCGTCGCCCCGAGCGGGAAGCCGACGACGCAACAGGTGGCGATCGGCGTCCCGCGCAGCTCCGCGCTGACGACCGGCGCCCACACGGGATTCACGCAGACGGCGGCAAAGCGGTGCTCGCGCGCCTCGGCACAGAGGCTGCGGATCGCATCCTCCGTCGCATCCGGCTTCAGTAGCGTGTGGTCGATGTGGCTCGCGATGTCGTCGGGGACCGGCCCCGGCTGCGGGCCGGTGGTGAGGCGACCCGCCCCCAGGTCCAGAAAGCGGCGCGCCGTGTCGGGCGCCGTGCCGACCGACGGGCCCGGACTTGCGCCCGCCGGGGAATCCCCCAAGAGGGCGCGCAGCTGCTCGGCGATGCGTTCGAGATCCTCGGGTGAGATTTCCCGCTCCGCCTGACCTGCCGGCGAGAGTAGCTTGCCTTGCTCGATCTCGCCCATGAGATCCACCCGCCGCTTGTGCCGCTCCTCGACACACTCGGCGGCCAGCCACGCCTCGACGATCTGCCGCGCCAGAGCCGGCCCGATCAGCCCCGCGCCCAACGTGAGAACGTTCGCGTCGTTGTGCTCGCGGCTGCCCACGGCGGAGGACAAGTCGTACGCGAGGGCGGCCCGAACCCCGCTCACCTTGTTTGCCGCCATCGCCGAACCGATGCCCGCCCCGTCCACCATGATCCCGCGCTCGCAGGCCCCCTCCGCCACTCGCCGTGCGACGGCCTGGGCAAACACCGGGTAGTCGACTGCTTCATCTGATGAAGTCCCCACGTCCACGACCTCGTGACCGTGGGAGCGGAGGTATTCCGCGAGCATCTCCTTGAGACGATACCCCCCATGGTCAGCCCCGAGCGCGATCTTCATGGACATCCTCCCGTCAGGACGACCAGACTTGCGATTCGTCGGCAGGGCCCTTGCGAGAAATGGGGCCCATCACACCCGTCTCCGTGGCCAGAATGGCCCGTAACTTTCGAACATGAAATCTGAGGGCCTCAACCCCGTGCTCCGTAATGCGAAATCGCGTCAACGATCGCCTCCCGCGCATGCCCTTGATGATCTCCACGTAGCCTGCCTCGCCCAACCTCCGCGTCTGGACGTGCAGGTTGCCATCCGCAAGTCCTGAAGCCGCTTTCAATTCCGTGAAGGACAAGGCCTTCCCCGGTACGAGACAGGTGATGATCGCCAGGCGCGCGGGGGACAACAGATGCTCGTCAAAGTCCACGAGGTTTTCCCCGTCTGATCACGGCAATCAAGTACTTCACTATCAGAAGTTGTCGTCCAACATGAAAGGCGAGTCAAGAGAAATCGATCTGAGAATTGGAGATTACTTTGAAATATGAAGTAAAAAGAGGGAATGATATGATTCTTGGGGGATTACGCGGCTTCCCACCGATCGTCCGAACCCTCGGATTCCGAGGCGGCATCCTCCATGGCCGTCGCCTGGCCGCTCATGAGGACGATCAGCTCTCGGAAGATCTTCTCGTCGAAGTCCTCCCGCATCGTCTCCTGCATGAGCCGCAGGCTGGCAAAGGTGTTGAGGGCGTTCTTGTAGGGACGATCGGTGCTGAGGGCGTCGAAGACGTCCGCAATCGCGGCGATCTTTGCGAAGTAGTGGATCTCGTCGGCCGCGAGCCCGTGCGGATAGCCCCGTCCGGTGCATTTCTCGTGGTGCTGGATGACGACAACTCGGCAGATCTCGTCGACCTCCCCGGTCCCCTCGAGAATCTCCAGCCCGCGCTCGGGGTGCATGCGAATGATCTCCCACTCCTCGGCCGTCAGCGGGGTCTGCTTCCGGAGCACGTCCAGGGGAATCTCCGCCTTGCCGATGTCGTGCAGCAGAAGCCCGGTGCCGAGTTGGTTCAGCTCGTGGACCGAAAGACCCAGCTTCTGAGCGAGCGCGATCCCCAGCACGCAGACGTTCACCGAGTGCGTGTAGGTGTAGTAGTCCACCGACATCATGTTGAGCAGGCTGGTGAACTGCCCGGTCCCCTTCAGCAGGTGCGTCACCGTGTTCTGCACCACGTCCTGCGCGCGGCGGATGTTCTCGCGCAGCCACGGCTTCTCGAGGATGTCTTGGACGAGCTGCGTGGAGCACTCGTAGACGATCCTCGCTTTCTCCAACTCTGGAATCGACGCATCGCTGATGATGTTGCTCAGCTGGCTTTCCAGATAGCGCATGTATTCGCGATGATCTTCGGTCGGAATGAAGACGTTGCGGACCTTGCTCCGCTGCAGCTTCTCCTTGTGCCGGTCGCCGAAGACCAGGTCCCGTTCCCGATAGAGGACGTACTTGCCGCCCGCGCCCGACTTCAGATAGAGGCGGAAGTTCGTGACGGTGTCCACGCGCAGACGATCGAGCGGAATGGGGATGTAGCTCACCCCTCCCGCATCTCCCGCGGGACGGGCTCCCGCCGCGCCCTGCCTCTCATCCGGGGCAGAGTCCGGCGTCTCATTGGGTCTGGTATCACTCATCACTACAGGGCCGCAGGCCCCCTCACGATAGGTCAACCCTTCAACGTGTGAGCAAGTGGGATCGTGCTTGGGCATGACCCGGTACACTGCTCACGCTCTCTTTCCCTTCCTGTTTCGGCAGTTACCCGCGGGACGTTGATCTGGACCCCCCAAGCACTGGCTGGATGCACCCTATCGGTGCGGCCTCGGGTGGCGGATTCCAGCCACCTGGGACCGCGCAACCCGCTCACCGAGCCGGCGAGGCCCCCCATGGATCCGGGTCTCGGAACCTGCTAGGCTGGGCCTGCCGCGAGGTTGGAAGACGCGGCAGGATCGTCCCCATGGAGGTGAAGCATGCAGACCTTCGTCCTGATGACCAAGCTCGCGCCCGACGTGTCCAAGGAGATGAAGAACCGCGCTGAGCTGGGCCGGGCCTGGCTGGACCGGGTTCACAAGAAGTGCCCCGACGTCAAGTTCATCGCCCACTATGCCTTGCTCGGCCAGTACGACTTCCTCGACATCTATGAGGCCCCCGACGATGAGACGGCGGCCAAGGTCTCCCTGATCAGCCAGATGCACGGGGCCCTCAAGGCCGAGAGCTGGGGCGCCATCCCCTACAAGCGCTTTATCGAGCTGACGCGGGACCTCTAGCCAACCTTCATGAGGCACCGCAGAGTCCTCGTCGGCACGCTCACGGCCGTTGTCTTCGCGGCGCTGTGTGCGCTCGCCGCCTGGCGCGCCGCGCAGATCCAGGCCGCCGCCGCGTGGTACGGCATCCTGCCGCCGCTGCTCGCCGTCTCTCTGGCCCTCGTGACCCACCGCCTGCTGCTCAGCCTCGCGCTCGGGGTGCTGCTCGGCGGGTTGCTCTCGGCGGTCCCGAGCGAGCCCGCCTCGCTTGCCGCCTGGGGCGCGGGCCTTCTCTCGGGGCCGCAGCAGGTGCTCTCCGCGGTCACCGACGGGACCAACCTCCAGATCCTCACCTTCGTCGCGCTGGTGCTGACGACGATCTCGCTGCTCATCGTCGCCGGCGGATTGCAGGGAATCGTCCGCTGGCTGGCGCGCTTCGCGAAGACGCCGCGTTCGACGCAGGTCGTCACCGCGCTCATGGGTCTCGCGATCTTCATCGACGACTACGCCAACACGATGATCGTCGGCTCGTCGATGCGTCCGATGACCGATCAGCAGCGGATCAGCCGCGAGAAACTCGCCTTCCTGGTGGACGCCACCAGCGCCCCGATTGCCGGGATCGCCGTGATCAGCACCTGGATCGGGTACGAGGTGGGGCTCTTCGGAGAGGTGAGTCAATCGCTGGGCTTCGGGAAGGACGGCTACGCGATGTTCTTCGACGCCCTCGCCTTTCGCTTCTACTGCATCCTGATGATCGCCTTCGTCCTCACCAGCGTCTTCAGCGAACGCGACTACGGCCCGATGGCGCGAGCACAGAGGCGGGCGCGCGAGAGTGGCGCCGTGGCGGCGGACGACGCACGACCCATGACGAGGGGGGCGCTCGCCGCGGCGAATGCCCACCCGGCAGCGCGCATTCTCGCGCGCACCGCGGTCGTCCCGATCGCCGGCCTCTTCCTCTTTCTGCTGGTCGCCCTGTGGATCGACGGCGGTGGAGGGCAGAAGCTCCAGGCCGGCATCGGTCACCTGGTGAATCCGCGCACCTGGCGCGACGTTCTCGGTCAGGCCGAGAACAGCATCGCCATCCTGGCCGCGGCATCCGGGTTCGGTCTGCTTCTCTCGCTGGCAACGTGCCGCCTGTGGGCCGGACTGCGTGTCGTTGTCATGGGGCGGACGCTCCTCTCCGGACTGCGCGCAAGCCTCCTGCCGATCACGATCCTGGTGCTCGCCTGGTCGCTCAAGGGAACCTGCGATACGCTCGAGACGGGCCGCTTTCTGGTCGACGCGGTCGGCGAGGTTCTCTCGCCCCTCTGGTTCCCCGCCCTGGTGTTCATCCTGGCGGGGGTGACCTCGTTCGCCACCGGCACGAGCTGGGGAACGATGGCCATCCTGATCCCGACGGCGATCCCGATCGCCTTCCAACTCGACGGCCAGTCCTACGGCCTCACCACCATGATCTCCCTGGGCGCCGTCCTCGACGGGGCCATTCTCGGGGACCACTGCTCCCCGATCTCGGACACCACCATCATGAGCTCGATCGCGAGCGGCTGCGATCACATCCATCACGTCGCAACGCAGATCCCCTACAGCGTCACGGTGGGAGCCGTGGCCGTCGTCTGCGGCTATGTTCCCGCAGCTCTCGGGGTCCCCTCCTGGATCGGGATCCTCGCCGGCTGTGCGGTCATCGTGGTCTTCGTGTCCGTCGTGGGGAAGCGTCCCGGGCCGGCGTAGTTGTGTTGGATTCTCCGACGAGTGTGCCGGATATCCCCACACGTCCCGGCGGGCGCACGCGGCGGCGGAAAAACTCGCCTATCTATCTTCTGATTCTGTAGGACATTCCACGGTGCCCTCGTTTCATGCGCGCACGGCACGCCCTTTGCTCTACCCCTGAGCGGAGAACTTGGGGGCGGGCAGGTGCCACCCCCACCCATCAAACGTTCGGAGGTGCGAGATGATCGACTTTGGAAGTCCGGAATTGACCTGGCTGAGCATCGCGAATATCGCCTTGGGAGCGGCCACGCTGCTCTGCCTCGCGCTGGTCATCGGCGCGGTGGCCAAGGAGGTCGTCGTACGCGCGCGCAAGCGCAGCGTTGCCACGGTTCCGATGGACGTGCACACCCTGGCCGTTCCCGGCCTGGGTACCACAATGGCCGACGGTGGTGATCCCGTGGAGCAGAAGCGCGACAAAGAGCAGGAGTAGGCGCCATGAAGTGTCCATTCCTTCAAGAGGACCGGGTCCGCTTCTGTGAGATTTCGCCCGTGCGCAAGATCATTCCACGGGCTTCGATCCACGAGGCCGACCAGCGCTGCTCGAGCGCGGACTACGTGAACTGCCCCGTGGCCGAGGGGCATCTGGAGGGACGCGCTCAGCAGAAGCAGTGTCCTTTCTTGTGCGAATCCCTGGTGCAGCACTGCACGGCAGAGGAGCAGACCAAGTTCGTCCCCTCCACCGACTCACGTCAGTCGCGCTGCAACAGCGACGCGCATCGGTACTGTCATTCCTATCTCCAGAGGGCCAAGCCCACACGCGGGCCGGGGAGTGCGGATGCGGCAGGCGGGGGCGTCGACCCCTTCGAGAGCGGCGACATCTCCGTTCCCGGGCAGCTTCTCTTCGCCCGGAATCACATGTGGCTGGATGAGGGCGCGGATGGAAGCTGCAACGTGGGCGTGGATGCCTTTCTCGCTCGCGTGCTCGGCGAGGTCCAGCAGGTCAGCTTCGTATCGGACACCGGCTCGCAGCGTCCCAGCGTCAGCCTGACGGTGGGCGGCGTGGACCTGTCGCTGGCCTTTCCGGTGCGCATCAACATCAGCGGAACCAACGCCTTTCTGCGGTGCCACCCCGAGGCACTGACCGCCGATCCCTACGGGCGCGGTTGGCTCTTCGAGGGGACCGATCCCGACGCGAACAGCGGCAATGGAGGCACGCGAGCGGTCGACGAGCTCCTCGACGCCGAGAGCGCCCGCCTATGGATGCTGGCCGAGACCGAGCGCATGACGCGCGTGGTCCACGACCTGCATGCGGGTAATGCTTATTCCAAGGAAAACTTAATGGCCGATGGCGGGGTCTTCTGCCATAATCTTGCACAACACCTCGATCGAGAGGAGTTGCTCCGTATCTTCAATCTGTTCTTTGCTCCCTTCGGGG
This sequence comes from Candidatus Eiseniibacteriota bacterium, assembly GCA_030601305.1. Lineage (GTDB taxonomy): Bacteria > Eisenbacteria > RBG-16-71-46 > CAIMUX01 > WJJG01 > JAUVTV01. The sequence goes on from JAUVTV010000044.1 coordinate 12,724, forward strand.
ACTAGAGGCAGAAGGGCGCTGTGACCAAGCACCTAGGAAAGTTCGCATTCTTCGCGGGACTGGCTGCGGCACTGGTTGTCGGCTGGCTCGGATTGCCAGCCGCGCTCTACCAACGCTTCGATCAGCCGCTGCAGTTCAGTCATGCCCTGCACACGGGGGATGACGTCGGCATGGCCTGCGAGGACTGCCACGGCTTCGACGACGACGGCCGCTTCAGCGGCATCCCCACCGTGGAGAACTGCACCGCCTGCCACGAGGATCCGCTGGGCGAATCGCCCGCGGAGCAGCAGCTCATCGAGCGCTACATCGCCCCCGGTGTCGAGATCCCGTGGAAGGTCTACTCGCGCCAACCCGACAACGCCCACTTCCCCCATGCGACGCACGTCGTACTCGCCGAGATCGCGTGCCAGCGGTGTCACGGCCCTCACGGCCAGACCGACCATTTGCGTCCCTACGAGCAAAATCGCATCAGCAGCTACAGCCGGGACGTCTGGGGTCCCAGCATCTCGGGCCTGGGGACCGAACCCTGGGAAGGCATGAAGATGTCCGACTGCTCCAACTGCCACCGCGAGCGCGGCGTGGTCGAGAGCTGTCTGGATTGTCATAAGTGAGGGTTCGGTCGATGGGTGGTTTCTCGCGTCGCAACTTTTTGGCCCTCCTCGGCGGGGGTGTCGTGGGAACGGTCGCCTCGCCGCTCCCGTGGAAGCTGCTCGACGATGCCGCCATCTGGACCCAGAACTGGGCGTGGCTGCCGCGCCTGCCCCGGGGACCGCTCAGCCAGAAGCTCAGCCATTGCTCGCTCTGTCCGGGATCCTGCGGCCTGCGCGTGCGGTGCGTCGGCAAGCACCCCTACGGTGTTGCGCCGGTACCCGGCCACCCGGTCAGCGGCGCGCTTTGCGCGGCCGGCTTCACGATGCACCACCTGCGCTATCACCCCAGTCGCCTGCGGAGCGCATTGCTCCGCGACGGTGCGGGCGACCTACAGACGGTGGCGAATGACGAGGCTGTCGCCAAGCTTGCGGGCTGGCTGGCGGATGCGGCGGGATCGGGCGAGGAGGCTTTCGCGATCCTCGACAACCGCCCCGGCCGCGTGGAGTCACTGCTCTATCAGGCCTTCCTCGGCGCCATGGGAGGCGGCGTCTACCTCACCGGGCCGGCCGAAGATCTTGGCGCACCTGCGCTCTCCAACATGCTGGATCGCCCCTCAGGCCCGCTCGGCGTAGACCTCTCCGGCGCCCGCACGGTCCTGAGCTTCGGCGCAGCATTGCTCGACGGCTGGAGCTCACCCGGCCGGACCCTCGGCCTCTTCGCGGATGCCCCGTCGGCGCGCCCCGAACTCATCCAGGCCGAGACACGGCCCTCGCGCACGGCCTTGAAAGCCGATCACTGGTTGCGCATCAAGCCGGGCAGCGAAGCGGCCCTCGCCCTCGGCCTCGCGCACGTGATCGTCAAGGAAGAGCTGTACGACCGGGATACCACCGGCGCCGCGCACGACTTCAGCGGGCACGAGGACGGCGAGTACCGCACGTTGCTCAGGCGTTTCTCGCCCGCGCTGGCAGGCAGTGTCACGGGGCTCTCCCCCGATGAGATCCGGAAGACCGCGCGCCGCTTTGCGCAGAACACTCCTTCGGTCGCGATCATCGGAGCGGACGCGGGAGGAGGACCGCTCGATCCCGCAGCCCAGCTCGCCATCTGGGGATTGAATCTCCTGGTGGGCAGTGTCGGCCGCACCGGCGGGTTCGTACCCCGCCGTCCGCTGCCGCGGCCCGCGGGTTGGTCCAACACACATATCGCACCCGCGCGCAAGGTGTCGGATATCCCCGACGGCTCGATCCGGCTGCTGCTGGTGGATGACACGCTCCCCGGACCCCCGCTGCATCCGGGCGCTCTGGACCGCATGCTGGCGCGCGATGGCCGCGTGGTGCGGCTCTCACCCTACGAGATTTCCCCGACGCTCCCCACGCACATGGTCCTGCCGGCCCCGGCGCCAATGGAGACGCTCGTGGAGGTGCTCACCCCGTTCGACGCCCCCGTGGCTTCCTACGGTCTCGCCGCTCCTTTCTATGAACGCCCAGCCGGGACGCTGTCCCCCAGCGAGCTGATCCGCGACCTGGCCGAACGCGGCGGGATCGCGTCCCCGCGAGGTTCGTGGCCCTCCAAGGCAGCCCATCTCATGCTCGCGCGCGCCCATGCGATTCACGCCACCGGGCGCGGGCACATCTTCCGCGGCGACCGAGGGGAATCGACGCTCGCCGCAGCCTTCACGGGGGAGGCTTTGTGGGAGCGGCTTCGGAACGGTGCGTGCTGGACGGACGATCGCGCGCCGGCATCCCGACCGGCGCAGTTCCACTTCCTGGGCACCGATGCGGAAGGCAAGTCGCGCCTTCTCGCCACCGGAGAAGCCGCCGGCACGAGCGACTACCCGCTCACGCTCATGCCGTTCGCCTGGTCCCGTGGCGCGGCACCCGGTGCCCTTCCGCAGCTCATGTCGAAGTTGTACCGGGAATCCGAACTCCGGCCTGCCGCCGGCGATGCGCTGATCAACCCGGCCACGGCCCGGGAACTGGGTCTCCGCGATCGCGCGGCAGCCACGCTGGAGACACCCTCCGGATCACGCCGGGTGCGGATTCGATTCGACGGGGCGGTGGCTCCCGACGTGGTCCACCTTTGCGCCGGTCCGGAGAACGGCAGTCTGGGAGATGAACCCTACGATTCCGAGGAGAGCACGCTGGCGCTCTCTCCGATACAGACCGGCGGCAGCTGGCGCGCGACGCCGGCTCGGATTCGGGAGGCCTAGATGAGCGCCCCCAGCGCAGGCAAGTTCCGCTACGGGATGGCGATCGATGTGGACCGCTGCACGGGTTGCGGCGCGTGCATGATTGCCTGCGCGGTCGAGAACAACACCTCCGTGCCTCCGCCGTCGGCAGGTGTGGGCAAGGGTCTCACCTGGTTGCGCGTGTATCGCGCAGACAACGGCCGCTCCTACCCAGACTGCCGCACGGTCTTCTTTCCGGTTCTCTGCCAACATTGCGGGCACCACACACCGTGCGTCTCCGTCTGCCCGCAGAACGCGACCGACGTCGATCCGCAGACCGGCGTGGTCAGTCAGATCCCCGCGCGCTGCCTCGGATGCCGGTACTGCATGGCGGCCTGTCCGTATCACTCGCGGTACTTCAACTGGTGGGACCCGGCCTGGCCGGAGGGTATGGAGCAGGCGTTCAACCCGCACGTGT
>JAUVTV010000060.1 GCA_030601305.1 Candidatus Eiseniibacteriota bacterium
CACCGTGCTTTCTGGACGATGCTCACGCCGGGCAGCTCCTCGCCTTCATCGACACCCAAAGCCTGTACGGCCAGCTTGCGGCGGACGATCCGCAGACCGGCGAGGATGTCCGCATCGGCCGTGCCGAAACGACGCTGGCACGTATCCAGGATCCCGCCGCCACTTCCTGGGGTTGGACCGGTCTGGCCGGTCAAGCCATTGCTCTCGATCAACCGGTGACGCTCTGGACCATGGACACGTCGGGCCGCAGGGTGCGCGTGGTGGTCTCTCAGGCGCAGATCACAGGAACGCCGCTCTCCGTGGTGCAGGTAGCCGAGCTCGACGAACTCTTCAACGGACTGGCCTCCTGGACGATGCTGCTGGGACTCGCCGCGCTGGCGACCGCGGTTCTCTGCGGCGGCGTGCTCGTCATGCGCAGCCGCACACGCATCCTGCTCCTGGCCGCGCGTCTCGGCGAGCATTCCGCGCGCCAGAAGGAGATGCGCCGCAAGAACAAGGAACTGGCCCGTGAGATCAGGATCCGCACGCGCATGGAGGCCGATCTGCGGGTCAGCGAGGAACGCTTTCGCAGCTTCGCGGATTCTCTGCCGCAGACGGTCTTCGAGACGAACGTGATCGGTGAACTCAGCTTCGTCAACGACCAGGCTCGTCGCATGTTCGGTTACTCGCGCGAGGATGTGGCGGGCGGGATGAGCGCCCTGGATGTCTTTCCCCCGGAAGACCGCCTGCGGGCACGGGCCGACATCGCACGCCTCCTGTTGGGACACAAGGGCTACGAGATCGCGCGCGAATACACCGTCATGCGCACGGACGGCACGCGTTTCCCGGTGCTGATCCACGCGACCCCGATCATCCGCGGCGGCCGAGCGCGGGGGATCCGCGGAATCGTGATCGACATCTCCGAACGCTCGCGTGCCGAGGAGACGCTACGCCACGCCAAGGATGCCGCCGAGGCGGTGGCGCGCACGAAATCCGAGCTTCTCGCCAACATGAGTCACGAGGTCCGCACGCCGCTCAACGGCATCATCGGCATGGCCGACATGCTGCTGACGACCGAACTCACGCGCGAGCAACGCGACTACATCGGAGTGATCCAGCGATCCGGCGACGTTCTCTTGGCGATCGTGAACGACGTGCTCGACTTCTCCAAGATCGAAGCCGGCAAGCTCGAGATCTCGTCGGTGAGTTTCCACCTGCGCGAGTGGCTCGACGAAACGCTGCAGGCCATCGACCTCCAGGCGCACCAGAAGGGTCTCGGTCTCACGGCGCACGTGTCTCCGGATACGCCCGACCATCTGGAAGGTGATCCCGGAAGACTGCGCCAGATCCTGGTCAACCTGCTGGCGAACGCGATCAAGTTCACCCCCGAAGGTGAGGTGTCTGTCGGCGTCGAGACCGAGGGACGCTCGGGAAACGAGGTGCGCCTGCGTTTCGCGGTGCGCGATACCGGCGTCGGGATTCCGCCGGAGAGACAGGCCTCGATCTTCACCGCGTTCGAGCAGGCCGACGGAGCGACCACCCGCCTGTACGGCGGAACGGGCCTGGGCCTCGCGATCTCCAAGCGCCTGACCGAGCTGATGCGCGGGTGCATCTGGGTGGAGAGCGAAGTCGGCAAGGGCAGCACGTTCTACTTCACCGCTCGGCTCGAAGCCACGGAGGAATCCTCGCAGATGGGGGGCGCGGCTGCCGCCTAGCAACCCGGGTGACTTCTGCCACGGGCTGCTAACGCGTGGACGCATGTACACCCAACCCACCCCTAGCCCCTCCTGAATACCCGGCCTCGCTTGACGAAACGCGCGCAGATCGCTAAGATCAACTTAGTTTCAATGCCGTGTAATCCGTCACCGTGATCCGTGGGACCCGGGGCGACATCGTGACCAGGACATCCACGCGAACGTTCTCGAACGGCAGGCGATGGCTGGGGCTGAGCGTCCTGCTCCTCATTGCCGCCGCGTTGCTTTCCGCAGCGAACGCCGCGCAGGTCGAGATACGCACGGTGGATTCCGGCGGGGAGCCGCTACCCGCACGCCTCCACGTGCGGGATTCGAACGACGACCCCTACCCCGGATGCGCTGACGCGACGCTCATGAGTCACGGCATGCTCGGGAGCTACTTCTACTCCCCGGGGTCGGTGTTGCTGGAGCTCCCGCTCGGGAGCACCGAGATCACGGCCGGTCACGGTTTCGAGTGCCGGCCGGTCACGATCACCCACAACGTTCAGTTCGACACGCTGCTGGTCATCACGCTGCGCAAGACCCTCGACATGCGCGCGCGCGGCTGGTACAGCGGCGATCAACACGTTCATACCGTTCACCCACCGCAAGACTACCCGATCGGTCCCGAGGAAGCGCACCTCGTGGCACGCTGTGAGGACCTTGCCCAGCTCTTCTGCCTCGACCAGGAACACGAGTTCACGGGCGGGCCACACGACGTCAGCACGCCGGAGACATGCGTCTACTACGCGACGGAATACCGCAACAACGCGTACGGCCACGTGGCCCTGCTGGGATTGAAGGAGATGATCGGTACGGGTTGCTGCGGTTCGGAGAGCCCGGCGGCGCCGATGCTCAGCGACTTGTACTACGACTGGGATCCGCAGTGGGACGAGGGGATGACCCTCCTCCATCCGCACAGCAGCGACGACTTCTTCGGCGACGAGGGCTGGCCGGAACATGGCCTGGGGCGCGAGCTTCCGGTGATGGCGGCACTGGGAACGCTGGACCAGCTGGACATCACGGCCTATACGAATGATCCGGACGTCTACGTCCACGATTGGTACGCACTGCTCAACTGCGGCCTCCAGGTGCCGGCATCCTCGGGAACCGATGCGCTCCTCAACGCCTACTGGTCGTTCCCCGCGGGTGGATACCGGGTCTATGTCAAGGAAGAGCCCGGGGAGGTGCACGAGGTGGCCGCATGGGTCGCCGGTCTCAAGTCGGGGCGCACCTTCGTCACCAACTACCCCCTCATTCCCTACTTCGCCGTGGATGGCGTCGAGTGCGGCGGCGTGCTCAACCTTGCCGGGCCGACTGCGCAGGTCGACGTCAGCTTCCGCATCGAGTCGGTGCTTCCGATCTCGGGCGCCTGGCTCATCCGCAACGGGGATCTGCACACCTGGGTCACTCCGGCGGGCGGCACGGTCCCCGGAACCGTGATCGACACCACGCTAGACGTCACGCTCGAGGAGAGCTCGTGGCTTGCGGTGAGGGTCGTGGGAACATCGGGGGGGCGCCATCCGGTCAGCCCCGACCTCTTCGCGCACAGCAGTGCCGTGTACGTCTACTTGGACGACGCCCTGCCGCGCGAGACAGCGAGCGGCGGAGCCATGCTCGACTGGCTGGATGACCTGGAGGCGTTCGTCGAGCAGCGCGGCCAGTGGGACGACCAGGAGCAGCACGATCACGTGCTCGCCCGCATCGATCTGGGGCGGGAGGTCTACCGCCGCATGTTCATTGCTCCTCCCGGCGGGTTCCAGCTGAACGAGCCGGCCGAAGGCGAGACGCTTCACGTCGGCACGACGCACCTCTTCGACTGGACCGATGCGGTCGACCCCGAGGAGGGTGACCGCGTGATGTACAGCCTCCACATGGCCTATGATAGCCTGTTCGCGACCAGCTGGGTTTTTCCCCCGGCGGACGAGAGCCACATCGAGCTCGAACTCTGTGTGCAACCGGGGACTGTCTACTGGTGGCGGGTCATCGCGACGGATCGCGGCGGGAACGCGACCGTCAGCAGTCCCGAGAGGCGCTGGTTCTATGCCGGAGCACATTGGTCGCACGTGGACGAGGAGCCCCCGCGGGGTTTGGCGGAGGTATCCGCGGCCACGTTGCGCCTCTGGCCCAACCCTTCGCGCGGGCGAGTCTGGTTCCGCCTGATGCCGACCGCGGCGCAGGCGACCCGGATCGAGGTCCTCGACGTTCACGGCCGGTGCGTGGCGGCCACGCGAGGCATGGGTGCAAGTCCGATCACCCGTGTCGGATCGGGATCCTTCGCCTGGAATGGCTGCGATGACCGCGGCCGGCCGCTTCCCAGCGGCTGCTACTGGGTGCGCGTCCTCCGAGGGTCTACCGCTGAATCGCAGGCCGCAGCCGGCGGAGCGTATCTCAGCACCCCGGTTAGGATCCTGCGCTAAGCTCCATAATGTGCTAGAATTGTCTGTGATCATGGAGAACATCCGGGGCTCCGGGAGGGAGCCCCGCACGGGATCTGCTATAGCACAGGGGGGCCCCATGAAGCACATTGTACACTTGGTCGCCTTCTCCTTGCTTCTCACCGCGCAGTTCGCGGGTGCTGCGGAGCTTGCACCGCGCGTCGTCAGCCCACTGCGGACATGGGAAGCTGCGGAGCTCGAGCGGTTCGATTCGGAATGGCTGCACGTCAAGTTCGTCGAAGGATCCAACGTCGTGCTCGAGGGCGACCGGTTCGTCGATGACACCGGCTTGGATCTCACCGCGATCAACGCGACCCGCGGTCGTGCCGGGGTGCTTGAGCTGCGCCGCACGTTCGACAACGAGCGTGCGATCGCACGTGACTGGAAAGCCCAAGGGGAAGCGCGGAGCGCCGCGGTGGGTCCGGATCTCTCGCTGTGGTTCGACATGCGCCTTGCCGGCGGTCGTGGGGCGGTTGCCGAGATGGTGAATGCGCTGAACGCCGATCCCGCGGTCGAGATTGCACACCCCGCGGCGATCCCCGAGCTGGCGGTCGTCCGCACGCCGGTGCGCATCGACTCGCAACCGGTGGATCTGCGGACGCCCGACTTCACCGGCATGCAGGACTACTTGTACGACGTACCCGTGGGCCTCGACGCACCTTCGGCGTGGGCTGTTCCCGGAGGCTACGGCATCGGGATGAAGTTCATCGATGTGGAGCTGTGCTGGACCGAGGACCACGAGGACTTCGACTACAGCAACTTCTTCCATGAGGGCGGGGCCGCGCAGGATCCGACCTACGAGGCGCACGGCACTGCGGTGCTCGGTGAGGTGATCGGACAGCACAACGGGTTCGGCATCGCGGGATTCGCGCCGGCGGTGCTGTATGGCGTCGTAGCCGTTACCGTGGCTGAGTGGCCCGACGTGCCGCATCGCTTCCAGGAAGCCGTCGACAATCTCGACGCCGGCGACGTCTGGCTGATCGAGCTGCAGATGTACCCGCCGGGAAACCCGCACGCGACGCCGATGGAGTGGCTGCAGGTCAACTACGACGTCATCTGGACGAGCTCGTGGAGTCGTGAGGTGGTGTGCGTCGAGGCCGGGGCCAACGGATCACAGGATCTCGACGACCCCTCGTGGGAGGGCGTCTTCGATCGCAATATCCGCGACTCGGGCGCGATCATGGTAGGCGCCGGCACGCCCACGACTCGCGTGGCCGAGTACTTCACGAACTATGGCTCCCGCATGGATGTCCATGCCTGGGGCTCTGAGATCGTCACCACCGGTTACGGCGACCTGTATGACGGCGGGACGCTGCAGACGCGTTATACCCAGACCTTCGGCGGCACATCGGGCGCATCGCCGATGATCGCCGGGTCGGCGCTGGCTCTGCAGGGCATCTCGAAGATGAACTACGGGGTCGTGATGACGCCGGTCGTGCTGCGCGCCTTGCTGCACGACACGGGTATCCCGCACAACGATCCGGTCAAGGAGATCGGACCGCGCCCGGACCTGGCGGCGGCGGTCGGGGGAATCATCGATCCTGCGGCCGCGCCGGATGGAAGGGCCAGCTCCGAGCTGCGACTCGCTGCCGCGCCCAACCCGTTCCACACGAATGCGAAAGTCCGCTTCGCGCTCTCGCAAGGGGGTGATGTCCGCCTGGTGGTCTACGACATGAGCGGCCGGCAGGTGCGCACACTCGTGAACGGCTGGGCGCAGGCCGGGCAGCGGCAGGTCAACTGGAACGGCCGCGACGACGCAGGCCGCAGCCTGGGCAGCGGCGTCTACTACTTCCGTCTGGACGCGGAGAACGAAAGGCAGACGGGTAGCATTGAACTGATTCGGTGAGGCGGCTGAAGTCTCACGCACAGGGGGAGCCCCGCGGAGGTGATCTGCGGGGCTCCTTTCGTGATCCGCGGGGCTCCTTTCCGTGATCCACGGGGCGCTTTCCATGGAAAGCGCGCAAGGCGCGATGTCTACTGGGCGCACCCTTGCGGCCTGGCACCGATGAGCTCGTGGCACGGACTGTGCGACGGAATGCACGGCGAATTGGGCAAGAGCCCGTACTCACCCAACGTCGTCGGCGCGAGCGCGCAGTCGCGCGGGTTGCAGAAGCGCGGAATGGAGTAGACGTTGTCCTGCACGTGGTCGATCGTTCCCATGCCGCCGATGCCCGGGGCGTTCAAGTTGCAGCAGGTGAACGCGATCGAGCTCGAGCCGGTGCCCACGTAGATCTCCTCATTGGGCGATCCGCAGTTCCACCAGACGATCGTCCGCACTAGCGTCATCACCGCCGGAGAACCTGTGTTGCCGCAGTAGATGCCGCCGCCCTGGTCACCGGAGTAGTTTCCAGCGATAGTCGACTGCGTGAGGTCGATTCTCCCGCCGTTGTCGCAGAAGATGCCGCCCCCCCGTGAACTCGTGTGATTGCCCACGATGAGGCACTCGCTGATCTCCATCGGGACGCCCTCTTCGCCGAAGTGGAAGATCGCGCCGCCGCTGCTGGCGCTGTTGCCAATGAGGTCGCAGCCGGCGATCGTGATCGTGCCGTTGTTCAGGTGCAGAGCGCCGCCGCGCTGGGTGCCGTTCGTCTCGTTCTCGTTCACCTCGCAGTCGGTGAGCGAGAGGATCTCGGTGCCGTCACCCATGAAGTAGATGCCGCCGCCCGTGTTGTTGTTCAAGAGACACGCGTCCAAGGTGAGCGCGTCTGTGATGCGGGCATAGACGGCGCCGCCGACGTCCGAGGTGGTGTTGTCCGAGATGGTGCAATCCGTGATCGTCGCACCGGCACCGAAGTAGAAGCCGATGCCCCCGCCCTTCTCGGCGTGGTTTCCGGTGAGGATGCAGCCGGTGAGCGTGAAGAACGAGCCGTTGGTGCACAGGATTGCGCCGCCGGTGTCCTGCGGCGTCGACCCGGAGGCGTAGCCGCCGGTGATGGTGATATCTTCAATGATCGTCGACGCCGACTCGCCCGACTGCAGGATGAACCCGTGGTGCGCGTTGCCCTCGCAGTCGATGATGCACGCAGAGGCGAACCCGTTCTGCGAGCGGATGGTGATGTCGAGGCCCAGGAGATCGATGTCACGATTGCCCTCGCCGGTGAAGGTGCCGTCGGTGAGTTCGATGATGTCGCCGTCGACGGAGGCGTCCACCGCGTCCTGGATCGTGGCGCGATCACCGGTGCCATCGGGGCGGATGAGAAAGAGCTGATTGGGTGTGCTGGCGATCGGCACGTTGGAGAGCGCCGACCAGTTGGGGACCTCGTCGCGGGTCTTGATCGCGAAGTAGTGCGTCGTGCCGGCGCGCAGCTCGGTGACGGTGAACTGCTCAGCCGTGCCGGGGGCGCCCGGTGTCGGCTCCCCATCCACCGGCGTTGCGCTGTCCCAGTTCTCCTCGGTGATCGGGGATTGCGCGTGGCGGATGTCGTAGCCCGTGGCCTGACCTTCGGCGCCGTCATCGCCGACGGCCGTCCAGCTCAGATCCACGGTCGTTGCGGTGATCGTGCCGACGGTGAGATCGGTGATCGCGTCAGGCGGAACCTGCTCGGGGAGCGTCGTCACCGAGGCGACGTTGGAGAGGCCCGACCAGTTGGGCACCTCATCGGCGGTCTTCACCGCGAAGTAGAAGGTCGTGTTGAGATCCAAACCCTCCACCGTGTGGGATTCCACGCTGCCGGCCGTGCCCGGATCCGGTTCCCCCTCGACGGGCGTGGCGGCGTCCCAGGTCTCGGACGTGATCGTCGCCGTGCTGTAGCGCAGATCGTACTGCTCCGCCTGGCCTTGCGTGCCGTCGTCACCGGGCGCCGTCCAGGTGAGCTGGACCCAGGTCGTTCCCACACCGCCGACGGAGAGATCGGTGATGTCGTCAGGGGGTACGTCCTCGTCGGCGGTGGCGACCGCGAGCACGTTGGAGAGACTGGACCAGTTGGGCACCTCGTCGGCGGTCTTGAGCGCGACGTAATAGGTGGTCCCGGCGTCGAGATCGCCGATGGTGAGCGTCTCCGCATTCCCGGCGGCCGACGGCTCCGGCTCGCCGCTCGCCTGCGTCGCCGCATCCCAGGTCTCGCCGGTGATCGTCTGGATCGCGTAGCGCACGTCGTACTGACTCGCCTGGCCCTGCGAGCCGTCGTCGCCGGGCGCGGACCAGGTGATCTCGATGGACGACGGCGTCACGGACACGCTGGCGAGATCGCTCACGGCCGCCGGTGGCGTTGCGTCGGCGTCTGTGGTGGCCTCGAGCACATTGGAGATCGGCGACCAGTTGGGCACCTCGTCCGCGGCCTTGACAGCCACGTAGTAGGTGACGTCCTCCTCAAGGCCATCGAGAAGGAATGTCTCCGCTGAACCCGCAGCGGCGGGCGCCGGCTCGCCGCTCGCCTGCGTGGCGGCGTCCCAGGTCTCGGTCGTGATCGTCGCGGTGGCGTAGCGCAGGTCATAGGCGCTCGCCTGGCCTTGCGTGCCATCGTCACCGGGCGCGGTCCAGGTCAGCGTGAGGGATGTCATCGTCTGCGCGCCCACCGAAAGATCCTGGATCTGTGCTGGCGCGATCTGATCGGCGAGCGTCGTCGCCGGAACCGAATTCGAGATCGCCGACCAGTTGGGGACCTCGTCGGCCGCCTTGACAGCGAAGTGGTAGGTCGTCTCCGAATCCAAGCCCATCACGGTGAAGCCCTCGGCCGATCCGCTCGCGGCGGGGTCGGGCAGCCCGCTGATCTGCGTGGCGTCGTCCCAGTTCTCGGCGGTGATCACGGCGCCGGCGTAGCGCAGGTCGTAGGACGTGGCCTGCCCCTCGTCGCCATCGTCGCCGGGCGCGGTCCAGCTCAGCTCCACGGTCGATGCGGTCACCGCGACGACGGCCAGATCGTCGATCGTGGCAGGCGGCGTCGTCTCGACCGACGTGTGAGCTTCGAGGATATTCGAGATCGCCGACCAGTTGGGAACCTCATCGGCCGTCTTCAAGGCGAAGTAGTACGTCGTCTCGGCCAGCAGCTCGGTGACGGTGAAGCTCTCGTCACTCCCCGCTGCGGCAGGCGCCGGAAGGCCGCTGACCTGCGTGGCGTCGTCCCAGTTCTCGGCGGTGATCATGGCGCTGGCGTAGCGCAGGTCGTAGGAGGCGGCCTGTCCCTCGGCGCCATCATCACCGGGTGCGGTCCAGTGCAACTCGACCGATGTGGCCCCAACGGCAGCCGCGGACAGATCGGTGACCGCGTCCGGAGGGTTCTGCTCGTTCAACGTCAATGCGCTGACGACATTCGAGAGCGCGGATGTGTTGGGCACCTCGTCGCTCGTCTTCAGTGCGAAGTAGTAGGTCGTCGCGGGATCGAGATCCCAGGCGGTGATGCTCTCATCCGAACCCGGCGCACCAGGTGCGGGGAGATCGTTGACCGCCAGCGCCTGAGACCAGTTCTCGTCCGTGATCGTCTCGGTCGCGTAGCGCAGGTCATAGCTTGCGGCCTCACCCGTATCGCCGTCGTCGCCGGGTGCGGTCCAGGCGAGTTGTACAGAGGTGGAAGTCACCGCGGCGACACGAAGATCCACCACCGTACTCGGTGGCACATCGTCCGGTTGATCCGTGGAAGCTTCGGCCACATTCGACAGCGCGGACCAGTTGGGGACCTCGTCGGCCGCCTTGACAGCGAAGTAGTAGGTCGTCTTGGCCGCGAGATCCGCGACGAGCAGGCTCTCGGGCGTGCCCGCCGGCTGCGGGACGAGGCCTGCGTCGATGATCGTCGTGAGCGAATCCCACCAGGAGTCGGCGCTGTCGGCTTGGACGGAGAAGCGGATGTCGTAACTGCTCGCCGTTCCCTCCGCGCCGTCGTCCCCGGGAGCGGTCCAGACGAGAAGCGCCGTGCTGTCGGTGACCGCAGGGACGGCGAGGTCCGTCACCGCAGCGGGCGGCGTCACGTCTCCGGGCGCGGGGGGTCCGTCGTCGTCGCTGCTGCACCCGAACACGAGCAGGGTCAGCAGGGCGCAGAGCAGTGTCCTGTGGGGGAAGGACTGAGAAACCATCGTACCCCTCCTAGTTTGGGCAAGTGTGCCGATTGTTGAGGATCACCACGCAGATCTTACAGAGCCCCGCCCCTCATCTGCAACATCGCTACTGCGGTGGTGCCGGGCGGCCGACCCGATCGGACCTTGGGCGCGATCTTCTATCTTATTGTAAGAGAGCGGATTACGCCTTGCGATCCGGCGACCGCAACCCGTCCCCCCGCCCCTTCTGGCGCCTGCCTGAGCCGAAGCGCGCAATTCGCATGGACGGCCGCCAGCTCTGCGGATAGAAATCGGCCAGTGGGAATCCCGCCACCCGGGAGAAGGAGGGACCGATGGCCGGCTGGGAGAGCGAGCTTGCCCTTCGTCATGCCCCGGTGCTGCTGCAGAAGGCGCACCCGCGCTGGCCGCGAAGCGACTTCATCACCCGCACCGACTTCGCGGGTCCCTGGACACAGATCCACAGCAACTGGCACGCGATCTGTGCGCGCAAGGGCAATCGCTTCGCACATCCCGCGACCGCGCACGCCTACTACTCGGTCGTCGCGACGCACACGCACCACTTCCTGCTCTACGCGTTCTACCATCCGCAGAACTGGTCGGCGTTCTGGGGGGATCCGGCCCGATCGAAGGCGTCGCGGCCAAGTCAGCATCTGCACGACATGGAGGGCTGCCTCGCCGTCGTTCCGAAACGCGGCAAGCCCGGCGAGGAGGAGGTCGAGGCGCTCCTCACCGTCAGCCATCACGACTTCTACTCGTACGCCGGTAGGGAGGATGACCGTGGCCGGCCGCTCAGCAGCGGCTTCCGCATCTCGGGCTGGACCGAAGATGTCGATGGCACGATTCGCATGACGTCGCGCTTCGCTCGCCTGTCCGGCGAACCCGCGGCGCGGTTCAAGCTATACGCCGACTCGGGCGGGCACGCGATCAAGGGCAATCGGCGGGCATGGGGCCGGGAGGACCACGTCGTACGCTATCGGCCATCCTCGAAGCGCGGCGGTGAACCGCAAGCCGACGGTTTTCGGTACGAGGGCAACATGTACGCGCAGGATGTCGCCTACAAGTTGATCTCGGTGTTCGCGCGCGGGGGCCTGTGGGCACATCGCGAGGACGCCGCGGTGTTCCAAGCCGATGCGAAGGGGCGCGAAGCGTTCGTCGTCAAGGACAGCCGCGGGAGATACGTCCCGGGTTCGGCCAATCCACCGTGGGGCTGGGACGATCACAACGATGCGCACAAGCCCGGGTGTCTGGCGTGGGATCCGGCGCACCTCGTGGCGGACTACTTCGACGGGCTGCGCGAGTTCAGCCTGCAGTACGTGCACAATCCGTATGTGGGGATCCGGAGTGCGGAGATCCAACCGCCCGGATGACTTCTGCCACGGGGTGCTAGAGGAGGTCGTCCTCGCCGCGCTTCTCCAGCTCGCGCACGATCTCGCGGACCTCTTGCGCCTTGCTCAAGTCTGCGATGAGCAGTGCATCGGGCGTATCCACCACGACGAGGTTCTTGATCCCGAGACACGCGATCAGGCGCCCACCCTTGGCCGAGACGTAGTTGCCGGCGCAGTCGCGCAGGATGGTTTTGCCTTCGCTCAGGTTCCCGTTCGCGTCGTGCTCGTCGCTCCGCAGCGCGTGCAGGGCGGCCCACGATCCGACGTCGCCCCAGTCGCAATCACAGGGGATCACATAGATGGGACCTTGCGTCTTCTCCATGATGCCGTAATCGAAGGAGACCGCGCAGAGGTCTGCGTAGGTTTCGGCAAAGACGTCGTCAAAGCGGTCGGTTCCCACGACGTCGGCGATGCGGCCCAGCGCCGCGGACAGCTCGGGAAGGTGGGTCTTGATCTCGCGCAGGATCGTCTCGGGGGTCGCCGCGTCCTCGCCGGCATTCCAATAGTGCTCGCCACCGGCGACGTACTGCTCGGCCGTGGCAAGGTTGGGCTTCTCGACGAAGCGGGCGACTTCGCGCGCGGTGACGTCTCCGATTTTCCGGCTGGTGGATGCGCGCTGGATGTAGCCGTAGCCGGTTTCCGGCCGCGTGGGAACGATGCCGAGCGTCACGATGCCGCCGGATTCCGCCAATCTTCCGGCCGCAGCGAGGGCGTCGACGTAGGGCTGCAGCTTGCCGATGTACGGGTCCGACGGCAGGAAGGCAACGGCGGTCTGGCAGCCCAGATGACGCGCATAGACCGCCCCGAGACCGACGCACGGCGCGGAGTTTCGCCCGCACGGCTCCGCGACGAGATGCACGTTCCGCCCGCTGAAGACACGACGGGCCTCGTCCCCATGTTCGCTCCCGACGATCACGATCATCTGCTCGTCAGGGATCACCTTCTCGAGGCGCTGGCAGGCCTGCAGGGCCATCGCGCCCTTTCCCGTGATGTCGAGGAGCTGCTTCGGCTTGCTGCGCCGACTGACCGGCCAGAAACGGGTGCCGAAACCGCCCGCCATGATCACTGCGTACATGGGTGCCTCCGGATGTCGAAGGGAGTATGTCCACGGGACGGCGCCCCGTCAAAGGCCAACTCGTCCGTGCGCAATTGCCACCCAGCGTGGACCCGAATGTTCCCTCCGAGGCCATTGCATAGCGGGCACGTTACGTGTGACAATCCGAGAGCGATGGCGTTTTCAGGATCCACAGGAGAGTATTCTCTGTCTCCACAAGTCTAACAGTTTCAACACGAACGG
>JAUVTV010000210.1 GCA_030601305.1 Candidatus Eiseniibacteriota bacterium
CTGGCGAGCTATGCGGCCTTCCATGGACGCGCACCCTACGCATCCGCAGCGATCGAGGCCGCGTGGAAGCTCCTGCTGCAAAATCACCCCCACGACTCGATCTGCGGCTGCAGCACCGACGAGGTGCACGCCGAGATGGAGGTTCGCTTTGCCGGCGTGCGGCAGAGCGCGCAGCAGCTCATCGACGATGCGCTCGCGACCCTCCTTCCGACATTCGATCGCGCGGGGCAGCCGGGAGGCGAGACCGCCCTGTGCGTCTTCAACCCGCTGCCGCGGGAGCGCAGCGAGGTGGTCGAGCGGCTCGTGCTCGTGCCGCGCGATCAGCGGGCCAAGTGCTTGCGGCTCGTCGATGCCGAGGGTCACGAAGTGCCCTGCGAAATCGAGGAGATCGGACTCTTCGAGCGCTTCTGGGGCGTGGACTATCGGCGCGCGGTGTTCGTGGACGAGCAGCTGGATCGGCTCGCCACCGTCACCCAGGCGTTCGGTGCGCGCATGCGTTCCCGGGCTCGCAAGGGAGAGGGACCCGCCGACCGCTACCTGCTCGTGCGCTTCCTGGCGCGCGATCTGCCCGCCGTGGGAGCAGCGATCTACCGTCTTCTCCCGGCGGCGGCTGGAGTCGGCGTGCAGATGCCTGAGGACCTGGTCGTCGGGGACGATACGCTCGAGAACGCGTTCTGCCGTCTGCGCCTGTATCCCGACGGCACCTTTGATCTACTCGACAAGCGCACCGGTCACGAGATGCTCGGTCTCAACGCGCTGGAGGATGGAGAGGACATCGGTGACGAGTACGATTACTCACCGTGCCCGCACCCGCAGGTCGTGTCGTCGGCCGGGGCGCGGGGCAAGGTCCGTATCGTGACGCGGGGCCGCCTCTGCGGACGTCTCGAGGCCGAGCACACGCTCAAGCTGCCGGAACGGATCACGGCGGATCGCTCGCGCCGCAGTCGCCGGCGCGTGAGCTGCCGCGTGCGCACGCGCGTCACGCTCTGGCAGCACAGACCCGGCACCGAAGTGGAACTCGAACTGGACAACCGCGCCCGTGATCACCGCCTTCGCGCCCAGTTCCCCACGGGCATCGCGACCGACACGCTCATCTCCGATGGGCACTTCCACGTGATGGAGCGCCCCTTCCGGCGGGAGGGCGGAGCGGGCTGGGTTCAGCCTCCGCCGGAGACTCACCCGCAGCAGGACTACTCTCTCGTGACCGACGGGCGGCGTGGGGTCGCGCTTCTCGCCCGCGGCCTGCCGGAGGTCGCCGCCCACCGCGACGCTTCCGGCTCTGCGGTGATCGCGCTCACCCTCTTGCGCGCCGTGGGATGGCTCTCCCGCGACGACTTCGTGACGCGCAACTCCATGAACGCGGGGCCGACGCTGCCGACGCCGGACGCCCAGTGTCTCGGCACGCAGCGCTTCCGGTACGCTGTGGTGCCCTTCGCGGGGGATCCCATCGCCGCCGATGTCAAGACGCTCAGCCGACGTTTTCGCACACCGCCGCTCTGCAAGCAGGGGGATCTGGATGGGTCGTGGGCCGCCGCCGAAGGTCTCGTCCGCTGCCGGTCTCGCGAGGTGTGCATCTCGGCGATCAAGAGACACGCGACGCGCGATACGCTGGTGGTGCGCCTCTACAACCTCACGAATGCGCCCGTCGAGGAAGGGCTGGAGTTCGGTCTCGCGATCCGCCGCGCCTGGCGCGTGACGCTGCTCGAAGGGCGCGAGGATGAACTGCGGACGCAGGGGCAGCGCGTGTTGCCGCTGCACCTAGGGCCGTGCGAGATCCTCACGGTTGAGGTGCAACTGACGGCTGCCGATACCGGCTCTTGATCAAACCCCGGGTTCCCCGTTCCTGCTTGCCCTCGTCCGCCACGACAACCTCGAAGATGTGCTTACCCGGCACGCATAGACGCGGGCGGCCCCGGACAAGCGCCCGGGGCCGCGTGCAATTCAGGGATGAACCCGACTCCTCGACGCGGATCAGTTTCTGGGTTCGTGCCTCCCCGCCGACCTCCAGGCGACCGTAGTAGATGCCCGCCGGCAGCGCCTCACCCGCCGTGTCACGGCCATCCCAGACCACCTGATGGAGCCCCTCGGTCTGCGCTCCCTCCACCAGGGTGCGCACCAGCCGGCCGACGACGTTGTAGACGCCCAGGCTTACATCCGCCCTCGACGGCAACTCGTAGCGCAGGATGGCCTGCGCGGTGAACGGGTTGGGGCGACTCATGTGCAGGACGCAGCCGCCTCCCCCGGGAGCGTGGTCCGCAACCTCGCTGAAACCGCACTCCAAGACGCTCACGACGAAGGCGTCGACGCCCGCCTCGACGACCGATCCGCCGCCCAGATCGGAGGCCTCGAAACGCACCTTCACGGTCGCGCTCGGCGTGATCCAATCATCCAGCACGATGATGCGCTCCATCCACCCGTCGGACGTATGCGGCCCGATGACATCCGCTTGGGTCCAATCGGCCCCGTCGTTGCTCGAGACGTCTACGCGGA